>JAPLYF010000050.1 GCA_026395675.1 Candidatus Parcubacteria bacterium | reverse complement strand
AATTAAAAAATATTTGCCAAATTATAATCCACCCAAGGATATGATTTTAGATGTAACTAATCCGCGTTCTT
Source organism: Candidatus Parcubacteria bacterium (assembly GCA_026395675.1). GTDB lineage: Bacteria > Patescibacteriota > Patescibacteriia > CAIXNZ01 > CAIXNZ01 > JAPLYF01. The sequence goes on along the minus strand of JAPLYF010000050.1, from coordinate 18,540 downwards.
TGGGTACTTTTGCCACACCTGACAGGTATATGGAAATCAGGCAAGAACTTTTTGCAGATGTTGCAGCAGCGAAAAAAGAAATCGTGAAATTAAATTCTGAATTTAAAAAAGTTTTTGGCCGCGGTCTGGGTGATAATGGCTTGGTTGAACAATATAAAGTTAAAGATGCGGAAATAATTTTGGTAGCCATGGGTTCTGTTTGCGGCACAATCAAAGAAGTGATTGATGAATTGAGAAATAAAGGGAAAAAAGTCGGATTATTAAAGATTGTTTCTTTTAGACCATTTCCAGATGATGAAGTTGGCGCGATTTTAAGTAAGGCAAAATATATTGCTGTAATTGATAAATCAATTTCTATTGGGACCGAAGGGGTTTTGGCTAGTGACATTAAACGAGCTTGTTACGGGAAACTTAAAATGCCAATTAAATCTTTTGTGGTTGGTTTGGGAGGACGAGATGTGACGGAAAATATGATTGTTGATATTGTTGAGATGGCAAAAGGTAAGTCTGAAAGAATAAGTTTTGTGGGGAAGTAAGCGGTTTAATTTTTAATTTTTAATTTTAAATTTTTAATTAATCTTTAATGATTTAATTTCTAAATTAATTCATTATTGCATTTAGTCATTGATTGAAAATTAAAAATTGGTAATTAGTCATTAAACAATTGTTAGCCCCGCGAGGCGGTGATATAAATATAAAATATGCCAACATATAAAAATCCTTTTAATCATTTACTTAATCCAGGCCATACAGCTTGTCCGGGTTGCGGGCAGTTGATTGCGGCGCGGCATGTTATTGATGCTTGTGGTAAAAATACGATTATTGCCAATGCCACGGGTTGTTTAGAAGTGACAACTTCCAAGCACCCGACTTCTTCGTGGAAAGTACCTTGGATTCATTCTTTATTTGAAAACCCATCAGCAGTCGGCACTGGTATCTTAGCTGCCTTAAAACAAAAAGGTTTAGATAAAAAAGTAAAGGTGCTGGTTCAGGGCGGTGATGGCTCTACTTTTGATATTGGCTTAGGTTTAATTTCCGGCATGTGGGAGCGAGGTGACAACATATTATATGTATGTTATGACACTGAAGTTTACTCCAATACTGGCTATCAGGCCTCTGGCGCCACGCCGCATGATGCATTTACGCGCACCTCCTGGCCAGGCAAAAATTCATTAGGTAACATATTATATAAAAAGAATATGCTGGAAATTGCTTTGGCGCACAATGTGCCTTATGTAGCAACTTCAACTTCTGGCTATATTGAAGATATTAAACGCAAAGTGAAAAAAACTTTAGAATTTGAAGGGTCAAAATTCATACATATATTAACTCCGTGTGTGCCGGGTTGGGGTATTGAAGATAATATGGCCATTGAATTGGGAAAACTGGCGCAGAAGACAGGATTTTTTCCGGTTTTGGAATTTATAAATGGTGAATTAGTTAATGCTATGAAAGTGCCGCAAAATACACCACTAGTTGAGGAATATTTAAAACACCACGCAAGATTTAAACATTTGTTTAAGGATCCGCGAGGCAAAGAGCAACTTGGGGTCTTGCAAAAGATTTGCGATGAGAATATCAAGAAATATAATTTGAGATAAAAACGCCTTGTCATCCAGAGCATTGCGAAGGATCTATTACATCGATGTAATAGATTCCTCACGTTCATTCGGAATGACAAGGCGTTTTTATTTTTCCCATTTTGTACATTCGTTTTCTTGACAAGATTTTTTTATTGTGATAAGATATTTTATTAAAACAATGGTTCCAGTAGGAGCCAATAAGTAAGAGTGAGTCAATGATTTCAAAAGAATCATGACAACTCCTCGCAATATTAACCTGTCACTTAGGAGGTGATAACAATGGCCAGAAGAAGAATGGATCGTTACTTAAAAGGTCCGAAAGCTGAAGAGGCCAAGGTTTTAGCCAAAAAAGTTTTTACGCTCAGGGAAAACCTGGGCCTCAGCCATGATCAGATGGCTGAGGAAACTGGCTTAACTAAAGCCGCCCTTTTCACTCTAAAATGCGCCTGGGTCAATGGGAAAAAAAGCCATAAATATATGTATACCTCGGTTGCCAATGGCCTGATCAAATTTTGGAATTGCCACTTGATAAATGGCGAGAAAATCGTCAAGGTAAAGAGCGCCAAAAGTCCCAGCCCGGCAAAAACTCCGGAGCCAAAGGATGTCTTGGACATCTTGATCCAAAGGGTCGGCTTGGCTAAGGCCCGGGAATTACTTCAAGCCCGCGGCAAAGAAGATAAGCTGGAAAAATTCCTGTGCGATTTAACGCCGGAAAAACTGGCGGATTTAATCTAAACTTTTTGAGACCAATCCCTGCACCATTGCGGGGATTTTTATTTTAATATTTTAATTTTTTCAGCTCAGGGTTTGGTCCTTGACCAGATTATCTGGCCGTGTTACAATGTCACTAATTCGTGCTATTTGAATTCCGAACTCTGAAATCTAAAATTTATAATTCGCAATTCGGCGTTTGGAATTATTAAAAAAACTAAAATAAATTTCTTATGGTCAAAAAAGACAAGATCATCATCAAGGGTGCCAGAGTCCACAATTTAAAAAACATTAATGTTGAAATTCCCAAAAATAAATTCGTGGTCATTACCGGACTTTCAGGTTCTGGCAAATCTTCTTTGGCTTTTGACACGATTTTTGCCGAAGGCCAGCGCCAATATGTGGAAAGCTTGTCATCTTATGCTCGACAGTTTATTGGCGTGATGGATAAGCCGGATGTGGATCAGATTGAGGGTCTTTCACCGGTTATTGCCATTGACCAAAAATCCACTTCCAATAATCCGCGTTCAACCGTGGGTACGATTACGGAGATTTATGATTATCTCCGTCTTTTATTTGCCAGAATCGGCATCCTCCATTGTCCGGTTTGCGGCCAAAAAATTCAAAAATTGGGCGCCGAACAAATAATTGAAAAAATTTTAGAACTGCCCAAACAGACCCGCATAACTGTTTTAGCCCCGATTGTCATTAATAAAAAAGGTAATCTTGAACATTTGATTAAAAAAATGAAAAAAGCCAATTTTTACCAGCTGCAACTAGATGGAAAAATTTACAGCATGAAGGATATGGAAAATATGATCATGGATGAGGATAAAGAACATGATTTAGACGTGGTGATTGATCATGTTTTTGTGGAAAAAACCAGACCAGAAAAATTAACTCAGAGCCCGTTATATTTGGCAGTTAAAACCGCCTTGGATTTGAGCAATGGCATGGTGAAAATTCTGCGCAAAGATAATAATGTGCAAATAATTTTTTCTCAGCATTTGCATTGCCCCAAATGCGATGTGAATCTTCCGGAAATTGAATTACGCAGTTTTTCTTTTAATTCTCCCTTTGGCGCCTGTACCAAATGCATGGGCTTGGGCATGAACTTAGAAATCGATCCAGAATTGGTTGTTTTTAACCCTCGTCTGACCATTGAACAAGGGGCAATAAAAGTTTGGTCACGCTTAACTTCAAATCAGCCGCAGCAACACAGGATTATTGAGACGGCAGCTAAAACGCATCAGGTGCCTTTGGATAAGCCGGTCAATAAAATGAATAAAGAAGATTTGAATTTAATTTTATATGGCACGGGAGAGCAGGAATACGACCTTGGCGGCAGAAAATTCAGATATGAGGGCATTATTCCTTTTTTGGAAAAAAAATATAAAGAGACAGATTCTGATTATGTTCAGAAAGAAATAGAAGATTATATGAGGGAGATAATTTGCCCAGAGTGTAAAGGCAAGAGATTAAAACCGGAAAGTTTAGCAGTCACGGTTTTGGATAATAATATTGCTGATTTAGTGAATCTGGATCTGAAAAGTTTGTTTGATTTTTTTGCTCTAGTTGAAAAAGATTCTAAAGAAAAAAAAGGCAAATATGCTTTGTCGGAAAAGGATTATAAAATAGCCGAGCAATTAATCAGGGAGATAAAAAAACGCCTGGTATATTTGATTGAGGTATCTTTGGATTATCTGACTCTGGATCGCAGCGCTACGACTTTGGCTGGTGGTGAAGCGCAGAGAATCCGTTTAGCCAAACAAATTTCCTCGTCTTTAACAGAGATAATTTATGTTTTGGATGAGCCATCAATCGGCTTGCATCAGCGGGATAATCAGAGGTTAATTAATACCTTGAAAAAGTTGCGCGATATGGGTAATACAGTGCTTGTGGTTGAGCATGATAAGGCCATTATGGAAGCAGCTGATATTATTATTGATATTGGACCTGGTGCGGGTGAATACGGCGGGCAGATAGTTGATATTGGGCCAATGGAAAAAATTAAGAAAAATAAGGAATCCTTAACTGGCCTTTATTTGTCTGGAAAATATAAGATCGAAGCAAGAAAGAATTATAGAAAGGGCAATAATAAATTTGTCATGGTCAAAGGAGCGACTGCTAATAATCTGAAAAATATTGATATTAAATTTCCGCTGGGCAAATTCATCGCGGTCAGCGGCGTTTCCGGTTCAGGCAAATCATCTTTGGTTACTGATATTTTGTCGCGTGCTTTAGCAAAACATTTTTACAGAGCCAAAGAACAGCCGCTGGAACACAAAGAAATTATAGGCATTAATAATTTAGATAAAGTCATTACCGTTGATCAATCGCCAATTGGCCGCACGCCGAGATCAAATCCCGCCACTTACACTAGCGTTTTTACTTATATCAGGGATTTATTCACTCAAATTCCCGAAGCCAAGATGCGCGGGTTTGATGCTGGCAAATTTAGTTTTAATGTGGTGGGTGGTCGTTGCGAAACCTGCGCTGGCGAAGGTTTGGTTAAAATTGAAATGCAGTTTTTACCCGATGTCTATGTTGAATGCGAGGAATGCCATGGTAAGCGTTATGTTAAAGAGGCCTTGGAAATCCATTATAAAGGCAAAAATATCGCTGATATTCTGGATATGCCAGTTGAGGAAGCCAAAAGATTTTTTGCTGATATTCCAATCATTGCTGAAAAACTCATGATTTTATATGATGTGGGTTTGGGCTACTTAAAACTTGGTCAGCCAGCCACGACTTTGTCAGGCGGAGAAGCGCAAAGAGTTAAACTGGCCACTGAACTTTCACGTAGGGCAACTGGTAGAACTTTATATATTTTAGATGAGCCAACAACTGGCTTACATTTTGATGATATTAATCGCTTGCTGGCTGTTTTACAGAAATTGGTGGATAAAGGCAATACGGTTTTAATAATTGAGCATAATTTAGATGTAATCAAATCAGCTGACTGGGTGATTGATATGGGGCCAGAAGGCGGGGATAAAGGCGGTTATATTATAGCCCAAGGCACGCCAAAGGATATTGTTAAGGTCAAAAAAAGTTATACCGGACAATTTTTGAAAAAATTAGTGAAATAAAAAAATCAGCATTGTGCGTATAATTTAATATGTTATGTAGGGGCAGGTTTAAAACCTGCCCCTACGGTTAAACAATGCTGTTTTTTTATTTCACTCCCTGTTCCCACAGCAAATCAAAAATTGTTTTCATGGAATTATAAAGAGCCTTTGATTCAATAACTACTATAAAGAGATGCTCTTCTAAAGAAGTAAGGGCAACTTTGTTTTCATAAATTGATATATCCATATCTACGGTTAGTCCTTTAGGTAAAAATTTAATTTGTTGTTTGGTGCCTTTTAATCTTTTGGCAAAATCACGATCCATTTCAGTATTGGAAAGTAAATGTTTACCTACCAAAGGGACAGATTTAGCTAATTTATCTGTTATCCAAGCTTCTACTTCTTCTGGCAAATGTTCAGCAATTCGGCCAGTTGAAGTAATAAAATAAGCTTCTTTAACATTTTCAATATAACGGTAAACACTGGCCACGCCTTCTTTGCCTTCAAAATAATTAATTTTTGGTTTCCAGGCCGGTTTATTGTAAATAGCTAAAAGAGAAGGAAGTAGGTTTTTTAAATCAATAACTTTATTTTTTAAATCAGACAGGATTTTAGTCGGATCAACCGCAATATAGCGGCTGATTTTTGTTTCTGGCATTTCTGAAACATGGCCGCGCTTAATCAGGCCTTCTAAAATAATGTAAATTATTGACCTTTTGAGCTTGGCTCTTTGGGCAATCTGGCTTACTGTTCCACTGCCTAATTCCATCAGGGAAAGATAAACCAGGGCTTCTTTTTCAGTAAAGCCAATGTTTTGGAGTAATGTTGATAATTTTTCATCCATATGTTTAGAATTATGAATTCTGATATCTGAATTATGAGATTTGGCAAAAACGCCCTGTATTTTATAGGCCACTTTAGTGGCCGTTTTAATTGGGTAAATCGCGGACTAAAGTCCGCTATAATGTTAAGGGCGTTTTTGTTCCGTTTTATCTAGTGTAATTTTAGTATAGCAAATCCTACTCAATTTGTCAATATTTTTGATAAAAATAATAATAATTTGGCTAAAATGACTAATTTTAGGTATAAAAATAGTGTAATATTATTGACAATATAAGATTAGTTTGCTATTATTTAATATTCAAGATAGAACCTTGAAAAATTAAATTAAAGGAGAAAAAAATGAGTAAAGAAGACCCGGACATTGAATCAGTTCTAGGAGGAGGTGCCGTACTTTCGTCTACTGTTTTGCTTCTCATGTTTGACATTAGTGAATTAGAATCATTTCTACGTGGGGATGATTCAATATTTACATTTTTTTTGCAGGATCCACTAATGGGCATCATGATGATAATTTTTCATTTTGTCCTAATAGGAAGTTCAATTCTTATTATTATTATGGCAAGAAAGAAAGACAAAACTAAAGCACAAGGTGCTAAGGAGGAGAAAAAATGAAAAGAGCTTTAAAGTGGACTTTCTGTATAATAGTTAGCGCTATAGTAGTAGTATCTGGAGCAATTCTAGTGCCTTTATGGCTTTGCTTCAATGATTATCAAGAGAATGTAATTCTTTATGATAAGATATCAAAGCAAATCAGTCCAGAAATAAGTTTTTGGGAAATACTAAGAAATCGTAGTAAATATATTGATATCCCAAAAAAAATTGAGCTGGTAAATATGGAAATGAATATTGCCTACAATGCGAAGTTCCAAATGCCAAGAAATCCAAAAGCAATTCAAGAGTATATAACAGGATCATTAAGTAATGATCAAATTCAGAAGGATCTAGCAGAAAAAATTGGCAGCTGTATCAGAGCTATGGGTAGGCAAGGGCTGCAAGTGAAGGGTTATCCGCTGATGGTCATTAGAGCCATATCCATTTACAATATGGATGAGCTTTGTCCTATAATAGATAGTCATGGTTATCAATGGGAGGGGACTTTTGCACTGGTTCAGTGTGCTGGAGATTTGCCCTTGAATAATGCTCAAAAGAATGACTGCTTGAATTTCGCCAGATTCGCACATTATTGATTTTAAGGGATGAGAAATCATCCCTATTTCTAAAGCCCCACCTTCGCCCAGTACCAAATAGATATTTGGTTCTGGGCTTCGGTGGGCATAGGCCATCGTTATGGAAGAGTTTTACCAAAATAAGTGGGGTTTTAGAAAACCTTGAAATTTTTTCAAGGTAAAAATGAACATTGAAAAAGGCCCTCCTTCGCTAAAGCTATGGAGGGCGAGGAGGAAAAATGAAAAAAATTTTCAGATTTCTTGCAAATCTAATTTTATTTGCAATATTAAGTCTAATAGTGCAAATTGTCTATCTAAGACTTTTTGTTGCAACAGAAATTATATTAATTCAAGTAATAGCCTGTTGTTGTGCTGCATTGACAGTTATGCTTTTAGGTATAGTTTTATTTGAAAGAGTATTAAAGAATTAATAAGTAATTGAGCTTGTTAGAAAATAATTAAAAAGACGAGGTTTTACCTCGTCTTTTCTCTTGACATTTTTTAGCAGATTTGCTAAGCTAAAAATTCAAGTAATTTGACAAAAAATTAAACGAGGAGGAAAAATGAAGAAGTCAATTTTGGCAGTTCTTTTAATCCTGATTCTGGCAGTACCGGTTTGGGGCAAAGACCAGGACGTAAGCGGCGCTTCGCAGCTGATGATTGAAATCGACCATTCTTTTTGGCAAAAAGAAATGATTTCCGGCTATGTTTACGGAACATTTTTCTACAATATCAATGACAGTTACGCCGCTCTTTACGGTTATGGCGGAGCCAGATTCGGCAAGGAAGAATATGGAGCGTATTTGCTCTTGGCTTTCTTGGGAGACAATGTAGGCGAGTCAGTCGGGCCATCGCTGTGGCTGGAATATACCCTGAAAAAGAAATATTATTTTTTCCTGGAAGGGGATTATTATATCCCAACCGCAGGAACTAGCCAGGGCAACAGTGTGGTTTTGCCGCAACACATCTATTACAGCCAGGGCGAAGCTTCTCAACAATTCAAGGATGATCTCAAATTCGGCCTGGCCTATGAAATGCAGGGAGCATTTAAAGAATCCAGTCCGTCAGAACTGGCTCTCGGGCCATTTGGCCAGTTTAAAAAACTGCGCATTTGGATCTTCTGGGATACCACGCCAATTCTCCAAGGTGAGGATATCGTGGGTGTTCGTTTTAAATATAAGATTTAGTTTCAACAAAGACGTTCCGCGCTGCGGAACGTCTTTTTAAATTTGAATTTTTCAGATTAAAATGCTATTATTTTAATATAAAATTAATTAAAATTATATGCCTAAAAAGAATGATAAATTAACTCCTTTAAATGTCTTAGATGTGGTGCAAAACCCGCAAAAGTATGATGATCAGACACGCGCGAAAGCCATTGAAATAATTTTTAATAATGCCAATGCTTACCTTGATGAAATTGATGAATCAGAAAGGGCAGAAATTAAAAAAACCGCGGAAACATCAAATATTATTGCCTTGGACGAAATAAGAAAAAGAATTAAAAATATTTAAGAATAATTTTATGGCTTATAGTGAACAAAAAAATTCAAGAACAGAAAGAGTCGTGCAAAAAGAACAGCCGAAAAAAATTGAAAATGTTTCTGAGCTGGCTGAACAACGTACAAAATCTTTAAAAGAACGGATGGGTGGGCCAGGTGATAAAATTATTGGGCCAGCAGTTGAAATGATTGAAGGTATTAGTTTAAAAGGTGTTGATACTAAAAAGATTAATCCAAAGGTTTTAGAATCCTTAAAACTTATTCCGAAGTCAAAGTCAAAACCAGCAGGAAGGGATATTTGGGGTCAAGAAAATAGACTAGCAATGTAATTTATAAAAGAAAAAGACGAGGTTTAGGCCTAGTCCTTTGAACTCACTATTTATATTGTTGACATTTTTAATTTAAAGTGCTACTATTTTAAATCCGACTTTGTCGGGTAAGTGGCGAGCTCCACCTCACGGAGAGAGCCACAAACTAACCCTCTAAGAGGGAAAAAAGGAGGCCCATCATGAAAATGGGAAGCCTGGTTACGGAGATGCCTCACTCTGAGGTTTCGGCCACATTGGAACTTTTACAGAATTTAGGTGTCAGCCGCAAGGATCTTAAATCTATGCGCGCTGACCAAAACAAAGCAATGAAAATTGCAAACTTGATCGCCAAGTGCAGATTTTATGAAGTGGAAATCACTTTAAATTATCTGGCTGCAATGATCAAAGCCGCAAAATTTAAGGATGTTGACAATCAAATCACTGTAGCAAATTTTCCCTCCAAGGAGATTAAAAAAGGGAAATTCAAATTGGGCATAGTTGATTTTGTGGGTAGAGTTAGACGAGAAACAATCTCAAGATATATGGAGGACAATTTTTTAGAACCAGCCAGAATAGAACATTTGATTGCATTCCATACGTCTTGCCCCTACGATATTGCGGATAACTCTCCACTTTTGGCGTTAGGTTCTGTCTGGAATGTTGAATATGAAAATGGATTCGCAGGCGTGCAACACGGCTGGAAGCGCAGTTACCCTCGTTTAACAGGAAGACGTCTTGAAATTGAATGGCCTAAATTTGATACTGAGGCATTCGAAATTAATCGCCGTTTTCTGGCCGTCCATAAGATGACTGAAATTTCTTACTTGTCATAAACAAATAGCCGCCTAGGTAAACTGGGCGGCTTTTTCTTTTGAGAAAACAAAAAAGACAAACCGTCATTCAGAGTGAAACGAAGAATCTATTACTTCAAGGATTCCACGCGTTGCTCTGAATGACACGAGGACGGTTTGTCTTTTTTATTTAGCTTTTTTTTCGGAAGTAGATCTTAAACGTTTTTTATAATCGCGGGTGTAATATAATTTGGCGCGTCGGACAGCTTTTTGGTCAACCAGTTCAATTTTATCAATCAAGGGAGAATTTAAGGGAAAGATTTTTTCCACGCCAATGCCTTCTCTGATTTTTCTGACAGTAATGGTGGAACCTTGCTCATGGCCATGTTTTCTGGCAATAACCAATCCTTCGTAAACCTGGATTCTTTCTTTTTCCTCGCCTTTAGCAGTGATATCTTTAATTTTTTGATGGACACGGACAACCATGCCTGGTTTGACTTCCAGCTTGTCAAGAATTTGTTTTTCAATAATTTTTTTCTTGGGCATAAAATTAGAATTATGAATGCTGTCAGCCAGAGGCTGATCCGCCTTTGGCGGAAATTCTGAATTTTGTAAGTATTTAAAATAAAAGAAATCCGAATGGATTTGTAATATTAGTGTAGCTTATTTTATTTTTTTCGTCAAGGATTAGATAAAAATATTAAATCCTGTAATTATATTAAACTACAGGATTTTTTAAAGTGGAATTCCAAGTAAATTATAGAGGAGCGTATCTGTTACTTACTATTAAGTGATTTGGAAGTCTCCAGACCTCAATCGTATCCACTCTTGATCTTCCTCCTTGTTCTTCAAATGCCGCGGCATAGATTTTAGCAGCATCTTCCTCTCTGAATACACCAGCTGCTCGTTCACAATCTTCGCCAGTATCTACATGATAAACAACGTAGTACTTTTTAGGAGTTAGTCCTTCAATTACTTTCTGAATATCAGTTGTCATCAGATTCCTCCTTTGTTAAATATATTTTGTCTTTCTTAAGATATTTTCAGCTTAGCATTTTTTTTAATATTGTCAAGCTTTGAGCTTTTTTAGGATTTTATTGGTTGCTTGCAGGGCAGTAATTCGGGTAGTGTCAATGACATAATCATAGTGTGATTTTTTTGTATGATCAATTCCGTAATATTTCTGATAGCGTTTTTTATCACTGGCCACCCGTTTTTTAATTGATTTTTTAACCTGCGCTAATGAATTGATCTTGCCTTCATTTCTGGCAGATTTAGCTTTTTGGGATTGGATTTGTTGCCAAATTCTTTTTGCTCCCTCAGTAATGCTAACCTTTATATATAATTTAAATGATTCTGGAATAAAATAAAACTGGGTGCGACCTTCCACAATAACCGGATATTTTTTGGCCAGTTGTCTGGCTTTGGCAGCGATTTGTTTATCAATATCAACATCAGTTTCCGGATGATTTTCCGCATAGCTGTTTAATTCAGCCAGAGTTAAACCTTTTTGCCTGGCGATCTCTCTTCTAATTTCACCGACATAAATTCTTTTGGCCTTTCCGCCAGAGGCGGATAATTTTCTGGCCAGTTCTTTGGCAATGGTGCTTTTGCCGCTGCCCGGGTCGCCGGAGATGGTGATGATTTGGTGCATAAGTGAATTATGAAATATGAGATATGAATTATGAGATTTGTCTTAGTATTTTAGAAAGTTTAGTTGGTAATTTGGATTTGAATTCAAGTTTTTTGCCATCTAAATTTTTAAAGCTTAAAAAAGTTGAGTGCAGAAATGGCCTGTCTAAATCCAAGCTCTCTTTAACCCATTTTTGCTTATACAATTTATCGCCGACAACCGGATGCTGGATCGCATTCAAGTGAGCGCGGATTTGATGGGTGCGGCCAGTGAGAAGCTCAACTTCTAATAAAGCAAAATTTTTAAACTGCTTGAGTAGAATATATTTCGTAATAGCTTCTTTGCCGCCTTGATCTTGGGATTTAACAGCCATTTTGCCTTTGCCTTTGGCGCGTTCAATGGGTAGATTTATTTCGCCTTCGGCACGCTCCATCTGGCCATGGACCAAAGCAGTGTAAATTTTTTTAATTTTTCTTTTCTGAAATAGATTTTTAAAATAATCAAAGGCCCTTTGAGTTTTGCAGACCAGAATTAAACCGGAAACTGCTTTGTCCAGACGATGGACAATGCCGGGTCTTAATTTGTCATCGCCCACATCTTTTATTTCAGGATATTTAGCTAAAAGCCCGTTGACTAAAGTGTCTGGCTCCATTTTTTCAGTTGGATGAACCAAGAGTCCGGCTGGCTTATCAATGACTAGAATATTTTCATCCTCGTAAACTATTTTAAATTTTATTTTTTTGTTGGGCTCTAATTTTTTGGCAGTGGTTAAATTTTTGATTTTTTGAGCAGGAATTTTTATTTTATCGCCTGGCTTTAAAAAATTGTGCACGGAAATTTTTTGGTCATTAACTAAAATATCACCTGCTTTGATTAATTTCTGGATTTGGGAGCGGGAGATTGGGAGTTTGGTTACAAGGAATTTATCCAAACGTTGGTCTTTATTTTCTGGTTTGACTTTGATAATCATTGTTGTTCTTACGAAAATACGAAAACGTACGAAAGTACGAATTTTAAGGATAAATATTTAAAATTCTTTTTGTTCTAACACCAGAGCCAGTAAATTGGGCCAGTATACCTAGCTGTAGGTTAGTGGCTTTTAAATATTGGTAAATTTGATCAATATTTGTCTTTTTAAAATAATCACCTTTTTTGATTTCTAAGATAATTTTATTCTCAATCAGAAAGTCTAAATAATAACTGCCAACTTTAATTCCTTTATAATTCAATGGCACGTGTAATTCCCGTTGTACATCATATTTTTTCTGGATTAAAACATTATAAATAGCATTTTGGTAATACTTTTCCTTATGGCCAGGTCCAAGTTCTTTAAATACATCAAAAAGTATACCAGTAATCTCATAGCTTAAATCAGGGTAGATGAGGTCTTTTCTAATTAGTTTTGGTTTCATAGTTATTCTTAGGAAATACGAAATTGTACGAAATTACGAAAGAAATGAATTTAGTATTTTCGTATTCATTTCGTACTTTCGTAAGCATTATTCTACCCACTTAACTTTACTAAAATATTGTTTCTTTCGTTCCTCTTCATATTTTTCTAATTGAGGAGCCAGTTCTTTTAATTCTGAATCAGAAAGTTTGTTTAGTTCTTTTAATTTTTTTTGCAGATAAGCTTTTCTATTTCTTTTGGGGTCTTCTAAAACTTCAGCTAGAAGTGCATTTAAAAGCAGGCCGATTTTAGGACCGGGTATAATTTTTAATAGTTTCATCAGCTCATCACCCTTAACTTTTAACATTTTAACTGAAATCGGATCTAGCTGCACTTCATGCAAGCGCTTTTCCAATTCCATTAGTTTGAAAGGCTTGGCTTTTGGACGTCCCATGCCCAGGCGATCGCAGATTCTTAACTGGATTGCTTCATTAATATTATCCGGGCCAATGCGCACTAAAAGCCGTCTGATAGCCGCATCAGTAATTGTGCCCAGGGAATAAAAAAACATGTGATGGCGCACCAGGTGAGAAACCTTATCAATTGTTTCATTGGGATATTTGAGACGTTGCAAAATTTTGCGGGTAATTTTTGCGCCCACAATGTCGTGGTTGTAAAATGTGCTGTCTGGGCCTTCGCCTTTTTTGACTTGGGGCTTGGCAATGTCATGGAAAAGAGAAGCCAAACGAACATTCAAATTATAATTTCTTTGAGCAGCAAAACCCAATGCCTTGACACTGAATAAGTTTGATTTTTGCAAAAGCTGCAAACCGAATTCAGAATTGGGAGAAAGCACGATTTTATTAAATTCTTCAGTAATTCTTTCAGCCGGGATGTCTTTAATCTTTGGCGCCATTTTTTGAATGGTAATATAAGTTGGTTGGTCAATTTTAAAATAAAGCTGGATTGAAAAGCGAATAGCGCGCAGCATGCGCGTGTAATCTTCCTGAAATCTTTCCACTGGCTTGCCCACGGTTTTAATCATTTTATTTAAAATATTTTCTTGGCCCTTAAATGGATCTATTAGTTCTTTGGTTTTTAAGTTCAAGGCCATAGAGTTAATCGTGAAGTCGCGTCTTTCCAGATCTTTGGCAATTGGCAATTTGGGGTCTGATTGGATATCGAAGTCGCGGTAGCCGCCGGTATTGAAAGAATGTTCAGTTCGAGGCAAAGCAATATCAATGGGTTCAAAACCAGTGTACTTTTTGGGAACGAATTTGAACACTCCAAAAGATTTGCCAACTAAATTAACAGCGCCTTCTTTGGCTAAAAATTTTTCCAAATCTTTAGCATTAACATTTCTAACCACAAAATCATAGTCATAAGAAGTTCTTTGCAGTAAAATATCGCGCACTTTTCCGCCGACTAAATAAATCTCTGAATCCATAAACTTCTTTAGCAATTTTTCCACAAATTTAAAATTAGGATCCTTGACAAAATCCTTGAGAAATTGAGAGATAGATTGTTCGAAATTTTTATTATTCATTTAATTTAAGGATAGCTGATTTTTTAGCTAAAAACAAGTTGATTTTAACATAAACCATTGACATAAACTAAAAATTGTGATATGATTAAAAATCTGAATAATTTACCAATTCAGGGTATTAACCATCTAACTAGAGGAGGAAAAGATGAGAAAAACTGGTGTAATAATACGAGTACTTGTATTTTTGAGGATTTTGAAGAAAAAGTCCGAACTTGATGCCTGGATGGACAGAGAGGAGAGAGGATTTCCCTTTTTGGACCTAATCGGGGTCGAGGTAAAATGCGGGGAAAAAACCTTCGCCATCACGGCTGAAATGGAACAGACCTCTTACAAAGATCAAGAGGCGAGTAGAGGCGGAATGGGATTCCGCTATTGGGTAGTAAAATGCCCCTTTTGCCAAACCCATCAGTTCAAAATTTTCTCCAGTCTGAGAGTCTATGCCATGAAGGCTAATTAATGCCAACGTGACATGAAAAAAACAAGCGCCTACATATAAGTGTGGGCGCTATTTTATTAGCATAACATCTCCGAAGGAATAAAAGCGATATTTTTTTCTAATCGCGTGATGGTAAGCTTTTTTTATGAAATTTGTTCTGGCAAAAGCAGAAACTAAAAGCAAAAGTGAAGATTTGGGTAAATGGAAATTAGTAATCATTGCGTCAACAAATTTAAATTTATAACTGGGATAAATGTAAATTTTGGTAAAACCTTTTTGAGATCTGAGATCTGAGATCTGAGATTTGGAATTCGAGCAAGTTTCTAAAACACGAACAGAAGTTGTGCCCACGGCAATTATTCTGCGATTTTCTTTTTTTGCTTGATTTAATCTTTGGGCAGTTTGTTTGTCTATCTCAAAATATTCTTCATGAATTTTGTGCTGGGTAATATCTTCAACTTTAATTGGTTGAAATGTGCCAAGGCCAACATGCAGGGTGACAAATTCTATTTGCACGCCTTTTTGTTTTAACTTTTTAAATATTCTGGGAGTAAAATGAAGTCCAGCTGTTGGCGCGGCCACTGAACCAAGTTTTTGAGCAAAAAAGGTTTGGTATTCATTTTGTTTGGCAAGGCGTTTAATATAGGGTGGAGTTGGCATTTGGCCAAGCTTAAAGATTTGGGCCATTAATTTTTGACTGGAAAGATTAAATTTAATTTGGGCAGTGTCTTTGATCCTATTGATAATTTTGCCGTGCAAATTCTGAGAAAATTTTAATTTTGTACCAATTTGTTTTTTAATCTGTAAATTGCCGACTAAACATTCCCAAATATTTACTTTGATTTGGCGCAAAAGCAAAATTTCCACTTTGCCGCCGGTTATTTTTCTGCCAATTAAGCGCGCTGGGATTACTTTGGAATTATTAAAAACCAAAACATCGCCTTGTTGCAGATAGTCAGTTAAATTTAAAAATTTGTCATCAATTATTTTTTTACTTCTTCTTTCCAAAACTAAAAGCCGGCATTTATCTGGCGGGGAAACTGGCTTTTGGGCGATTAATTCTTGAGGGAGATTGAAATTATAAGTTTTTAGATTTTTAATCTTGGAAATCATTGTTATAATAATGATAGCATATTAATAAAGAGCATTGAAAAAAAATCAAATTCATGCTAAGCGCGTGTAGCTTCCGCCTTTGTTCTTCGAACTTCGGCGGACAAGCAGTGGTTACCTGTCTGCCGACCTTCGTCGGTCGGAACCGACTTCGGTCGGTGAAGACCGAAGCTTTACCCGTCCTCCGCAGTAGCAGACTACTGCTACGGAGGGTGGAGCGAAGGCAGAGAGCGCTACCCTTACCCGCCTGCCAAAGCCGAACATAATTGACTTTAAAATTATTTTTATATCCGGGCATGTAGCTCAGTTGGTTAGAGCGCTACCCTTATAAGGTAGAAGTCGATGGTTCAAGTCCATCCATGCCCAAATATTATTATGGCTTTGTTCGGCGGGCAGGTAAGGTAGATGTCGATGGTTCGAGTCCACCCATGCCCAAAGGTGGTGAAAAAAATTCGAAGATAACAAAAGGGGCAATTAGCTCAGCTGGTTAGAGCGCATCGTTGACGTCGATGAGGTCGCTGGTTCGATTCCAGCATTGCCCACAGAAATAAAAAAAACCGCCCTCTGTTTGTCATCCCGACCTTCGTCGGCCGTAGCCGACTTCGGTCGGCGAAGGCCGAACGAAGTGGGATCTCTTTGTACGAACATTTCAAAGAGATCCTTCGTTTCACTCAGGATGACAGAGGGCGGTTTTTTTATTTTTCAAGCTTGATTTATATCCTAAAATATGATATAATTGAAACAGATATAAATTTTTATTATGGCTAAACAACTAACTAAGCAGGAAATCCAAAAAAAAAGCAAGAAAATAGAGCGGATCTATAAAGATTATCTGGCTAAGCTTAAAATTTTACAGCAAAAGCAAAATCAGATTATTAATGATTTTATCAAAGAAATAGAAGAGAGAAAAATTAGAGAAATAAGAAATAAATTATAATTTTAAATTTATGCCAAGTGTTGCAGAAAAAGCCAGGGGGGTAGAAAGACCACAAGAAGCGAAAAAGGCGCGTAAATTTGAGGTTGTGGATACGCCTAAAAAATTAGAGCAAATGAGACAAAGGGCACTTGCCAGTTTAACCGAAGCAGCCCAGGAGGCTGTCAATGAAAGGAATGTAAGATTGGTAAGCTCGGTTGAGGCAGTGGGCGGCACTGAGCAGGATAAAATGGAAGGAAAAAGGAGATTAAGATTAGTTCAGAATGAAGAAGAGGAATTAACTTCCAAGGCACAAAAAGAAATTGAAAGTGAAGAGGCAGTGCCTCTGGCTACTTATGAAGAACAATTAGGTGAAATTAGTGAGATAGCAGCCAAAGAAAAATTAGAAAAACAAGTTGCTGAGGCCTGGGAATGGTATTTGGCTGAGCCAGGAAAAATTGAAGAAAAAAAATCAGAAGAAATTGTTCCGGAAAAAGAGGCAGCTAAACCAGAAGAAATTTTGGCTGGCCCAGATTATAATCGCCTGGCGGCTAAATTAGGTTTTAGTGATGCCGAGAAATTAAGTGAGGAAGATGCCAAGGCCTTTGTAGAGGCAAAATTGAAAAGACGCCGAGAATTTAAAGAACAGGAAGCGCCCATGGCAGGCAGAGGTTATTCTGGCGGTGAAATTTTAACTGAAGATGAAGCTGAAAAACTTGAGGAACAATTTAAAAATATAAAGTTTGAGTCAGAATTTAAAAATAATTTAGAAAATTTACAGCTGTCCAGAGAAGCTTTCGCTAATTTGGACCGTTTTAAAAAGAAAAAAAATACACCTGAGTGGCAGGCAGCTCAAAAAAAATATCTACAAAACATGCACCGGCGCCAGAATTTGCTTTTGGAATTAAAAAAATCAGAATTGGAAGAATTGAAAAAAGACAGCAAAGAGGAATGGGAAAAATTGGGCTTTGGCAAAGATCTGGGATTTGATGATTTAAAGCTCTCAAAAAAAGAACTCTTGGCCAAATACGGCAAGGAATATCCCAAGCAAATTAAAAAATTAGAAAATGGCATCAAGGAAATGAAAAGGATGGGCTTTAGCGGCGAATTTGATTATGATAAAGAATTACTTAAGCAATCAGAGGAAATCGTTCAAGCAACAATGATTGAAGAAAGCATTAAGCTGACTGATTTAAAAACAAAGTTAAGATTAGAAGAACAAGGCAAAACTAAATTTGAAAAATTAAAAGATTATGCTTTTTCTGCAGTTGATAAATACCGCAAGCTGCCTTTGAAAACAAAACTTATGTATTCCGGTATTTTGCTGGGGGTAGGCGTTGGCGCCGGTGCAGTAGGCGGCGCAACCGGAGCTGCCATGCTAACAGGCGTGGTGGCAGGCAGGTGGTTTCAAAAAGCATTTGGCGCTGGTGCTTCTTTTCTTGGTTTTGAGGCGATTTTAAAAAGAGCGCAAGAAAAAGAAAAACAGAAGAAAGCACGGGAGGTGGCTAAAAATTTAGAATCTTATCTTTCCAACAAT
>JAPLYF010000049.1 GCA_026395675.1 Candidatus Parcubacteria bacterium | reverse complement strand
CGCTCGGGCAGACATCCGCCGATGGCGGTTGTAGAGACACGACGCGCCGTGTCTCTACGTGATTACAATCACGTCTGCCCGAGCATACCTCAAAAAACCTTGACAAAATCATTAAAATATGCTAAACTATCAAATGACCTAAAATAGTCAAAAATCGCTAGTTTTGCGATTAATTCTTTAAAAATTCAAGGAGGAAAAAGGTGAAAGAATTATTTAAAAATTTCTTGTTTCTGGCATGTGCCCTCTGTTTGGTGGGTTATGCCATCCATGAGTACAAGCGACTCAATCCGGCCACCAAGATAAACCTGGACAACAAAATTAGAATGGTGACCATCACTATCAGCATTCCTGTAAGCTCGAGAAACACTGATGGTGTCCCAGGGGCAATCGAAACATTCGGTACAAGTGAAGACCTCCCTTGCTTTGACCCCCATAGTTCAGGATGCAGGA
This sequence comes from Candidatus Parcubacteria bacterium, assembly GCA_026395675.1. Classification (GTDB taxonomy): domain Bacteria; phylum Patescibacteriota; class Patescibacteriia; order CAIXNZ01; family CAIXNZ01; genus JAPLYF01. Next base: position 35,827 of record JAPLYF010000049.1, on the reverse strand, counting down.
TAGACCGATCAGCACTGGTCATCGGTGGGAACTTGAACTACACTCTCAAAGTTCCGGCCAAAACACCTCTGGATATCGGGTATATTCTCGGTAACCAGCTACGAGCAGATAACATCAGGGTAAGCGGAACACTGCTAAATACTTTCTCGGTAATGGGCTATTCGTCCGACCGAGGCAAGTATGCGTCAAGCAAATGGTTTGTCGCCTGCTTCATTGCCGACGAAAATCAAGCCGGAGCAGTTATTGTCACTGGAGATCCTGATTGCACCGCACTAACTCAACCCGTAAAATTGGTGACTACAGGCAAAACTAAATAAAAAAAAGCAAACTCAAAACCGGCTTGTCCATAAGGATGAGCCGGCTTTTCTTTTTAAAAACCTTTTTGTCTTGACAAAACTACCAAATTATGCTAAACTATCAAATGACCTAAAATGGTCTCAAATCGCGCTTCTAGCGGTTAATTTCAAAATTCAAGGAGGCAAAGGAATGAAAAAGTTTGTTGGATTTATGGTAGGAGTTTTTATAATCTGCCTGATCGTTTTCGCGGTTCGCGAATACAAAGGGCAAAAACCGCTCCCTCAACAAAGCGAAGCGGTTCAGGAGAAAACCGTCAATGTCACAATCAGCATTCCCATCAATCAACCCCGACCCAAAGAGCGCGAAATAAGCATTAACGGAGTAAAACTTTCTGCACCGGGTTGGATCTACACCTTCGGTAAGATTGAAAATCCCAAATGCCCTAATCCTCACGATATGCATTGTTTGGTAGATCGAACTTCCCAAGTGGTCGGTGGCATGCTAAACATCACCTATACCTTGCCGGAAAACAAAGAAACAGACATCGGTTACGAAATTGGCCTCGAACCATTTGGAATTATTACAGCGAATGATATAACCGCCAATGGCGAGCCACTTACTTCTTTCAAGGTAATGGGCACACCACCTAACCAATGGGTGGTAGCCTGTTTCATCCCATGGAACGATTCGGATGGCAAGTTACACATCTCGCCTTCGCCGAATTGTACGGCCCAATCAGCTTGGCATGAACCTTCGCGTACAAGAGCAGACAACATAAGCATCAACGGCGTCGCCCTTACCTCATTTTCTCAACTGGGACAAAATCAATATAAGCTTGCTTGTTTCAAGGTCAGCAGAGAACGTCATCGGATTCTCCCGCCATTAGAATGGTTCCTATCAGAGGATTTTGATCCTTTCAATCTGGCATTTTACGATCTTGGTCTTGGTGAAGAACAAGTAGTAATCGAAGGCGCTGATGAATGCACTAACTCAAAAGCCAAACCTGTCTACGAACCGAATCACGCAAGGCCATGATAAGCGCCAGCGGCTCAGTTACCACAAAAAATAGTTCTGCAAAATTAAACAACCGGCTTGTCCTCAAGGATAGGCCGGCTTTTCTTTTTGGGTAAAATAAAAGCGCTGGCAGGCACCACCCTTGGTGGTAGGCGACACAAGCTTGTGTCGCCTACGTTCCGCAACGCGGAACGCCTGCCAGCGCGCCCTTACATTTTCTCAACCAGTTCCTTTCTTCTCTTTTCAAATTCTGCCATTATTTCCAGGCGCCTATCTTGGAGATGGAATTTTAACATGCTGTCAGAAATAATCACGCCTGTATCTGGCTGAACCGCCAGATCCTTTTTCTTTTGGGACATTAATTTAAACTGAATATTTTTAAAAATTTTTTCAGCCCAATCGCCCAAAAATCCACCCCAAAAAAATTCCTTGGTTTTATAAATAATTTTATTTAACTTATTATCCTCAATCCTATAACGAAACCCTAATTTTTGCTCCTGCCAATTAGGCAAATATTTTTTTAGCCATAAATTAGCTGCTATTAATTGGGCATAAAAATTCTGTCTTTCATAAACAGGCCTTAAGGTTGCCAGCCAAAAAACCAGATAAACATCTTCAGCCGTAATTTTTATTTTGGCTAAATCCAAATTATCCTCTGCTATAAAAAAACTCAGGCAAATTTTATCTTTAACTTTATTTTTGGGCGGTCGCAAACCCAAAATCGTAATTATTAAAATAGTAAAAAAACGCACCACCCAAATCCTCTTTTGACTGGTGATTATAAATAAATCAAGATCGCTTTCTTTTTTGGCATTGCTCAGAGCCAGATTATTGCAAATAGCAACTAATTTTACAAAAGGCAAATATTTAAAAATTTTTATGGCCCGGTTAATAATTTTAAATTTATCTTGAGCCAAGACATAGCGCTCCAGCCGCGTCTGAATATTATTTTCCCTACCCTCGTCCGCCGTAGCATTGCCTGCCTGCCGAAGTTTTAACGTAGGCAGGCGCGAAGGCGGATTCTTTAAAAAATAAAAGCCACGCTGTGTGGCTATGGCTTTTTTTAATTTTAAACTCGTTTGCAAACATTCAGTGATTTCAGCCAAAGAAAAACTGGCACCTTCCATACCGCCTGTAAAAAGAAAATTGTGTATTTCACCCAAAGTCAAAGGATAATCAAAAAGATCAAAGTAAATTATGGTATTTAAAATAAAGAGTTCTAAATAATTTAGATTAAACATGTCATTAAAGTTATGCAGTCGCAGTTATTCACCCAATTTACTGCTAATAACTGGCTCAATCCCTTCCACATTTTCCACTTTATTAAAAGCTTTTTGCCCTGACTTTTCTTTAATCACCCCATCCTCTACAATCATTTTTTCAGAATCAAAGCTAATGACCTGGCTTTTGTTTATCAATAATTTATTGGCAAAAAGGCCAGGAATTGAAAGCCGGCTTTTTACATAATACTTTTCAATCGTGCCATTATCTGTTTCCAGTTCAAATTCAGAAATATAACCTAAAAACTGTCCGCCCTGGGTCTCCACGACTATTTTTTTCAATTGTTTTTGATTAATAAGCATAGGATACTAATTTACTAATAATCTACAAATATACTAATAGATATAGAAGTTAAAATTTGGTAATTTAAAGCCGTTTTACCCCTTATTTGAACTTTCGCCCTTCTCACCCTCCTTACCATCCGTAGCTTTATGCGAAGGATGGTTAAACATCCACACCTGCTGCACGGCCATGAGTAAAGTCGTTAAAAACCAATAAAGGCTTAATCCGGCTGGCAAACTCACGCCTATGATGACTGTAAAAATTGGCATAAAATAAACCATCTGCTTATTCATAGCAGCCAAGGCTTTTTCATCTCCAGCACCCTTGATTTCCTTATGATCAATAACTGGCGGCTTTTTAGCCATCAACATTTTTGTCTGCCAAAACTGGGCTAAGCCAGCCAAGATCGCCAAGACATAGCTTGGCTTGGCCAGGTTAATAATGCCAAAAGAAATAGGATTAATCAGGCCGGGGTTAGCCACAAAAGGATAAAGAATTTCAAAGCCCTGCGATTGCAAACCGTGTCTGAAAACCTGATAAACCGCGATCAGAAAAGGAAATTGGATTAAGAGTGGCAGACAAGAAGAAAAAGGATTCACCTTATCTTTCTTGTATAAATTCATCAATTCCTGAGCTAATTTTTCCTTTTCATCTTTTAGTTTTTTCTTTAACTCCTCAACTTTTGGCTGAATATCCTGCAAGGCCTTTTGTGATTTGATGGACTGGTAATAAAGCGGGAAAAGTATCAGCCGCACTGCCAAAGTCAAAATAATAATGGAAAGACCAATGTCATGACCGGGAATTACATTATAAAGCCAAACTAAAAAATTAAAAAGCGGCTGATAAATAATTAAGTTATAAACGTAAATTAAATATGACATTTGATGAATTATGTCCGCCAGAGGCGGATCCGCCTGTCTTGGCAAGGCTTCGCCTATGCGAGCCAAGGCCCAGGCCTTTGGCGGAAATTATGAAATTAGCAAGCTCTTATTCCTCTTCTTTACCCTCTGACCTGTCTGCCGTAGCTTCAGCGAAGGCAGAAGCTTTTTTATCCACCGACCTGTCTGCCGTAGCATTTTTATCAGCCAAAGCTTTCTTGTCCGCCAGAGCTTTAGCGGCGGCGGAAGCGTCGGCTGAAGCGGAGGCAGAAGCTTCGGCAGATGAAAGTTCTTTCTTCTCTTTTTTCTTGGCTGCTGACTTTTTAGTTTTCTTTTCTTTTTTTTCTTTAGCCTCCGTAGCTTCAGCGGAGGAGGCTTTTTTTTCTTTCTTCACTTTTTTTTCTTTTTCTTCTGGCTTAACCTCCGGAGCAGTTTCTGGCTCTTTTTCCTTTTCCTCTTCTTTGCCCAATTCAACTTTTTCTTTTTTACCCTCAACTGTTTCTTTTATAATATTAATTTTCCAGCCAGTTAATTTTGCGGCCAAACGCACATTCTGGCCTTCCTTACCAATGGCCAAAGAAAGCTGGTCTTCCTTAACCGTGACCATGGCAATTTTTGTTTTACTCGCAACGTCAATGCTTATAACCTTAGCCGGCGATAAGGAATTGGCAATAAATTTGCTGGGTTCTTCGTCCCATTCTATAATATCAATTTTTTCACCGCCCAATTCATTGATAATGGTCTGAATGCGCGAGCCGCGCTGGCCAACGCAAGAACCAATCGGATCAATGTTTTCCTGATTGCTTTTCACAGCCACCTTGGAACGCCAACCAGCCTCGCGGGCAATACCCATAATATCAATAGCTCCGGAATTTATTTCAGGAATTTCTGTTTCAAATAATTTTTTGATCATTTCCGGACTCGAACGAGAAACAATTATTTCCGGGCCCTTAAGGGACATCTCTACCCTGATCAAATAAAGTTTCATTCTCTCGCCAGGATTATATCTCTCATTTCTGATCTGCTCCTCAATCGGCATCAAGGCCGTGACTTTGCCCAAATCAACTAAAATACCGACATTTTCCCTGCGCTGAATAACCCCAGTTACCAGCTGGCCTTCTTTAGATTTATACTCATTAAAGATCGTTTCTCTCTCTGCCTCGCGGATTTTCTGAATAATTACCTGTTTGGCTGTTTGAGCGGCCATGCGGCCAAAGTCAGCCGGCAAATCTAATTCCGTGACCAGTTCTTCGCCAACTTTGATTTTTTTATTAATTTTCTTAGCATCTTCCAGCAGGATTTCATTTTTAGGATTAAATTTTATTGGCTCTTCACCCTCAGGCGCTCCTTCAATTTCTTTAACATACTTTTTATCCCGGCCGTTCTCATCAATTTCTTTAATGATTTCTGCGGGAAAATCAACTACTATTTTTTTATCAAAAACCTTCATTTGGCCGCTTTTAACGTCAAATTCAAGGAGAATATTCTGGTTTTTCTGGCCAAAGTCCTTGCGGTAAGCCGCGGCCAGCGCAGAATTTAGGGTTTCCAGAATTGCCTGCTCAGAAATATTTTTCTCAGCGGCGATTTGTTTGACTGCTTGTTGTATTGATTGTAAGTCCATAAAATTGGGTGATTAGAAATAAGAAATATGTAATATGTAATACGGAAAGGAAAAAATTTAATCTTAATAATTCTCGAATACCTTATTACGTATTACCTATTACCTATTTCCGCTTATTAAAATAACTAGTTTAAAATACATTAAACTAGCTTGATTATAGTATACCTGACAAAAATATATATGTCAACAAGCAACAAATTACAATTTTTGAGACCAAAACTTTTTAATTTTTAAATTTGAATTTTGAATTTTATTTGTCATTTGTTATTTGACATTTGTCATTTAAAATTAAATTCCCTTATGATGCCTGATCCTAGCTATTTTATTTCCTTTGTCAATTTCAATGGCCACGCAATCAAAACGATAATTATCATGCTCGATTTGTTTTTCTACCAGATATTTTAAAGCTGCTTCAGACATTTTTTCTTTTTTCTTAGCATCGATTGCTTCTTCGGGCAGGCCATATTTATCCGAAAGCCGGGTTTTTACTTCAAAAAAAATAAGTTGGCCGTCTTTTTGGCCCACTAAATCAATTTCCCCTTCTCTGGTGAAATATTTTTGGGCTAAGATCTGATAGCCGCGCTTGGCCAAAAATTCAGCTGCTATTTTTTGCCCATAATCACCAATTATCATTTTCCAGGTCATTTTTATATATAAAAAAAAACAGGCCCGAGAAGGCCTATTTTATTATTTTAAATATTTATTGAGTTTTTGCTTAGTTTTCAGTTCATTTAAATCCTTTTTTAAATCAACAAAATAATATTTAATCAAATAAATTGACCAGGATAATCCCATGGCCAGCCAGAGAAAAATCCAGAACCTGCCGCCTAAAACCGGGATGGCCTCATAGCGGAAAAAAAAGATAAAAGTAAATGAAATTGCGACAGTCAGACAAAGAGTTGTAACCTTGTGCCAGAATTTTGCCTTAATGAATTCGCGCCTCTTAGTTAAATGCCATTCAAAGTATTTGCCCAATCCGTACAATGAATAACTACTAGCCAGGACTATTAAAAAAATATTGGCAAACATTTCTGAGAGTTCGCCAGGATTTACTGCCAGCCAAAAAGGCACTGAAAAAATTTTCCCCCAATCAATTCCTAAAAAAATCATAAGTTGCTAAAATATTAGTAAATTAATAAATAAACATGGCAAGCGAGTTAAGCTTAAATTACTTATCTTGCTTAATTCTTAATCCTCCATATTAATTTTTTTCAAACACTAAGCCCCAAAAATAATCACCAACTTCTAATTCTTCCAACAATTTCAGATTAATTTTAGCAGCTATGGACTTAATGCTTTCTGGTTCAACTCTGATTTCCACTGGTGGACCAAAAGGTATGTTGATTTTTTTCCAGTCAACCACGACTAGCTTGCCTCCCTTTTTCAAAATGCGCGTTGCTTCTTGCATAATCGCCTCGCGTTTTTTATTCTGAAACAAGATATTTACTAAAAAATCTGCATCCAAACTGCCATCGGGAATTTTTGACGAACCAACTTTTTCCAGATCAGCCCAGATTAATTCAATATTGGTTAAACCTTCTAGTTTAGCCCTGCTTCTAACTGCTTCCAAAACCGGTTTTAAAATATCAACACCATAAGCCACGCTTTCTTTGCCTATGACTTTGGCCATGGGGATAATAAAATAACCCAAATTCCCGCAACCCAAATCCGCAACTTTCATTCCCTCGACTAAACTTGCTTTATCAATAACCTCCCGGGGATTTATAAATTGTGCTCCTCCTGAAATTGGCATAAAATAAAATTAAAATTTATCAGCCAGAGGCTGATCCGCCTGTCTTGGCCAAGGCCAGGCCTTTGGCGGAAAAATTATAATAAAAATTTAACTATTTTTTGGGCAGTAAAGGTGAAAAAATCCATATCACAATGCCGCCAAATAAATCAAAAATCATGGTCAGGCCAAAAAACATAAAAGCCAGGCCAATTATTTTGTACAAAAAACGCGTTCCGCCTTCAGTACTTAATTTGTCTTCAGCCCATTGGATGCTACCGAAATTTTCCAAAAACCATCCGGATTTGATAACCAAGAAAGGGCCGCTAATCAGTAAAATTAAACCAAAAATCTTTAAAAACATACTAATAAGTTATTACTCTGTATTTATAATAGCAAAAAATTAACCTCTTGTCTAAAAACAAAAAAATTGATACTATGATTAAAAGAGTCAAAAACAAATAATTTAATAATTTTCAGCCAGAGGCTGATCCGCCTTTGGCGGAAACCATTTACTTATATGAAACCAAAAATTAATCAAGAATTATGTATTGGCTGCGGCACTTGCGAAGGCATTTGCCCTGAGGTCTTTCATTTAGCAGACGGTAAAAGCCAGGTCAAAACTTTGGATGATTACGCCCAATATTATAATAAAATACAGCAAGCAGTTGATGCCTGTCCTGTCCAGTGCATAAGCATTGAAGAATAAAATTAGGTCAAAAAAAGAAAAGGCCGAGTAAAAACTCGACCTTTTTATATTGTTTTAAATTTAGGCGGCAATGCCTATGTCTTCGCGCCAAACCAGAGCGCCATCGTGCTTAATGCTGTTAACTATAGCATAAGCCCGGTTGCGCGCTGAGGAAACTGTCTTGCCTTCGCCAACTGCCATAAGAACGCGTCCGCCGGCCGTATAGAGCTTGCCCTCTTCCCAGGCCAAGCCCGCTGAAAAAATCATGCCAGGGACGGGCAGTTCTTTTGGCATCGTAATAACCTTGCCTTTTTCGTAAGCGCCAGGATAACCCTTACTTGCCATGACCACTCCCACCAGCACTTTGTCTTCAGGCACGCGAACTCGTGACAGAATTTCCGGCTTGCCTTCTACTGCGGCCAGCAAAATCTCATGCAAGGGCGCGCCTTCAATGAATTCCAGTTGGCCCTGGGTTTCAGGGTCTCCGCCACGAACATTTATTTCCACCAGATAGTCCACGCCGCCCATCATACGATTCAAGCCTTCGTAGAAAATGCCGCAGAGCTCTGTTTTGTGGTAATCACTCATGTGTTCTGCGACTTGGCGGACAAGGGGTTTGCGCTTCAGCATGTCATCATAGGAAAATCCTGGTGCCATAGTGACAATACCCATGCCTCCGGTATTTTTGCCATTAAGCTCCTTATGATCTTTGGTAGGAGCCAGTCCAAGCCAGAAGTTATTTGGTCCGACAATACTCATGGCTGACCATTCATTGAGCATGTGAAACTGATCTTCCAAAAGAACTGCCTTGGCCAGAAAACCAAGTGGCATTTTGGGGTCAAACATTAGCCTAACCTGGCTCTTAAGTTCTTGCCAATAGCCAGGGTGGCTTAATGGAACGACTATCACGCCCTTGCCCAAAGCCGGATTGTCGCATTTTAAAACTACTGGCTGACCGTTTTGCTCGTACCATTCAAGCCTCTGAATCGCAGCTTCAGCTCTTGTAAAATACTCTGCGGGCGCAGTCGGCAGTTTTAATTTTTGATAAATCTCTTTGCAGAAACGTTTGCTGCCTTCCAGTGTAGCTGCTGTTTTGGTAAAGCCAAAGACCTTAAAGCCGACTTTTTGCAGTTCATCAGCCAAGCCCAGAATTAACGGATCCTCAGGTCCGACCACAACCAAATCCGGCTTGATTTCTTCGGCCAGCTCAACAATTGCCTTAATGTCGTTGGCTTTGACCTGCGGCTTTAATTCCACCCGGCTGCGCTGTTCTTCACTTAGAAAATACAGCATGCCGCTTAAACCAGGTGCGACAGTCACTTTGACGTCAGGCGACTGAAGCAACTTTCGTAAAAAAGCATATTCCCTGCCGCCTGAACCAACCAGTAGAACCTTAAACTCTGCCATCTTTAACTAACCTCCCTGCCCTCCGAAGCTTTATGCGAAGGAGGGCCTTGTTAAATTTTAAAAGAGCCAAGAATTGGCCCCCTTTTAACTTGCTTAAATAATTACAGAAAAGAAAATTTACGTCAATGGGCGCTGAAGGAGTCGAACCCTCGACCTACTCGGTGTAAACGAGTCGCTCTAACCAGCTGAGCTAAGCGCCCTTATTAAACTAATACCTTATAACTATAACAATAACTGTTGGTATGCGCTTAGCGAAGCTGGTTGCCATCCGTAAATACTTTAAGTCATAACTGCTTGTCTGCCGTAGCTTTAGCGTAGGCAGAAGCTAAGCGCCCTTATTAAACTAATACCTTATAACTATAACAATAACTGTTGGGATGCGCTTAGCGAAGCTGGTTGCCGTCCATAAATACTTTAAGTCACAACTGCCTGCCCCGAGCGAAGTCGAGGGGAGCTAAGCGCCCAATATAACTAATAACTTTTAACTATAACAAAAACTCTTGAAGTAATTATTTAATTAATGCCGAGGACAGGATTTGCCTGTCGGCCGAAGCTTTAGCGTAGGCAGAAACCTGCTTGATGCCGAGGAGGAGACTCGAACTCCTACGGCCTTGCGGCCACTACCACCTCAAAGTAGCGCGGCTACCAGTTACGCCACCTCGGCCAGCAAAATAAAAAAATCATTATTTAAAATGATTAATGATTTAAGATTACCAAATGTTTTGGCGAAAATCAAGCATTTAAAAAGAAAGGGTTGTGCGCCCTTTCTTTGATTATGCATTGGCAAATTCAGTCAGACAAATAATTGTAGCTTCGGTTGATTCGCCATCTTGATGACAGAGATCGCAGGTTTCAATAACGACCAGAACTTCTTTGGCAATTTGCGTGTACTTGCCTTTGGTGATTAAAGCAAATTCCTCATTGGTCAAATCATGAACCTGATGGCACTTTTTGCAAAAAAGTGCTTTTTTAGTTAAAGAACCTGCAAAAATATTCTGAAAACAGCCCTCGCAGATAAATTCTTTAAGCGCCTTTTCTTCAAAACCGCAAATTATGCAAGCAGTTCCAGTCATGAAACCCTCCTTTCCAAATTGTTTGGAGCTTGCGAATATTCTAAATCGATTTTTTACATTAGCAAAGATATTAATTTCTGTCAAATCTTAATGCAAAGGTGTACCGCCGTGTTTTAATTTGGTTGAAATTTCTTCTGCATATGACCTTAGCCACTTTTGATAGGACTTGGGATCTGCCACGCGTTCAGGCGGCTCATTTATAATTACATCTGCCCTATAACCTTCCTCTTTGGCCGGATTTTTAGTCACATCAATAGTGCAAATATTTTTTTTGCCTTTGTCATCCGTATAAAGAAAAAAAGCATCAGTGCCATAATAAAAATCCAAAGGAGTTTGCAGGGTGTTAAAAAATAACAATCTTTGTTTTAAAATTTCAGGGTCTTGAGAATTTTCTTCGCCCAGCAGATTAACTGAAACCTGATCATAGATATCTCTAAAAGCTGGTTTTTCCGGCTCAATCCTTAAATCCTTTTCAATTTTTTTACCTCGCCGAAAAACAGCGATTGTTTCCGGCCAATTGGCAATTACTTTTTTAATTGCCTGCTCAAATGGTTCTTTTACTTTAGGATTTTCGCCTCTGGCTAAATAAACCCATTTGCCTCCCTCTTCCTTGCCCAAAATATCAATTTCTAATGCCTTACCCCCTTTTTCAAACTCCCAGAATTTTTTTGTCATATTTTTAGAATTATTTATATTATCGGCCGCTTTCCTGTCCGCCGAAGCTAAATTAATTACCGCTTGCTTTCCTGTCCGCCAAAGCAAAGCGACGGCGGAAGCAAGCGCACTGCGACAAAGTCGCAGAATATTATTAAAAAGTTTACATGTGTAACGATCAGCCACTGCGTGGCTGTGCAGCGGCTAAAGCCGCTGATAATGTCTCCATTATAATTTTAATTCCCAATTCAACCGATGTACATTGCTAATAATTTCATTAATACCATCATAGCCATATTTATCAGCTAATTCATTATAGTTACTAAATCTATAATTTTTCAAGTCCTCAATATCTTTTACCAATCCATGTTTAAAAGGATTGCCTGCGATATAACCTATTATCTTATAAAATGAATCTTCGTTAAAAGCATTGCTGTTATGATAAATATCCCACAAAGGTTTTGGCGCATCTTTTAAATAATAGGAAATATTCCCATTTATTTTATGAATTATTTCATGTATTTCTTTCCCCTTCTGTAAATATAACAAGAAATGGTAATGATTCAATAAAATACTATAAGCACAAAATTTAACACTAAAATTTTGTTCAATTTTTTTAAATAGATCTAAAATATAACCTCTTATTTCATTTTCTAAAAAATAATCCCTGCCATCAATTGTCCGGCAGGTAATAAAAAAATAATTATTATCCAAATAAAACTCCATGGAATTTCTTTTATTAATTATCGGACGCTTTAGCGTCCGCACAGCAGCAAAGCTGCTGAATCATGAATTCTTTTTCGGCCACATAGTGGCCGTGCAGAGGCTAAAGCCTCTGATAATATCTTTTTAAAAATATACGAAAACAATTATCGCTTGCTTTCCTGTCCGCCAAAGCAAAGCGACGGCGGAAGCAAGCGCACTGCGACAAAGTCGCAGAATTTTATTAGGGAAGTTCATCTGATTAACGATCAGCCACTTCGTAACTGTGCAGCGGCTAAAGCCGCTGATAATAGTTTTTTACTTTTCCAACCTCTTATTATTTATCCTAAACCTGATATAAAAAGTGGAACCCTTGCCTGGACCCGGGCTTTCCACCCAGATTTTGCGAAATCAAGAAGATAATTCAATTATTTTATTAATCAATTCTTTATAGCTAATGCCCGAATTCATCATTAAAAGCGGGTACATTGAATTTTGAGTAAAGCCAGGCAAGGTGTTAATCTCGTTTAAATAAACTTTATTATTTTTAATTAAAAAATCAATCCTAGCAAATCCTGAACAATCGCATAATTTATAAATTTTCCCCGCGATTTCTTTAATTTTAAAGATCATCTGCCTATTTAACTTGGCTGGAATTATTAATTTAGTCTTATTCAAAATATATTTGTCATCATAATCATAAAATTCTTTAAAGGGCAGGACTTCCCCTGGCTCTGAAATTATTAATTTTTCATTGCCCAAAATCGCTACTTCAATTTCATGGAGCTTTTCAATCCCTTGCTCAATAATGACCTTGCTATCATGCTTAAAAGCTTCTTTAATCGCCAATTTAAGTTTTGCAAAATCCTTAACTTTTGTAATGCCGACTGAAGATCCGGAATTGGCTGGTTTCACAAAAACAGGCAATTTAAACATTTTTTTTATCGCATTTATCTCATTAGGCGCAAATTTATCTGCGATTATCTCAAATTTTACCTGCGGGAATTTTTGCCCGCCTGCAAATTGTTTAAATATGGCTTTGTCCATGCATAAAGCTGAACTCAAAACCTTACACCCACAATATTTAATCTTTTGGCTTTCCAAAATCGCTTGCAGCACCCCATCCTCGCCATATTTGCCGTGGGTCATTAATAAAGAAATATCAAATTTTTGCTTAAAAGCTTCGATGGCGATTAATTGTTTATTTTTAAGATTATTTATATCTTCTATAACATAAAACCTTCCGTCTCTTTTCCAATAAATTAAGACCAATTTATATTTATTGTAATCAAAATTTTTAACGATATTTTTTGCGGAATTTATAGAAACTTCATGTTCATTGCTTAACCCGCCAAAAATTAAACCTATTTTAAGCATATTATTTAGCGTTAATTAAAATTTTCTCAAGAAAAAGGACGCACTTGAATATTTTTTTGTGCGCCCTACCAGGCATCGGCCGAAGGTGAACGGGCTTTCGCCTTTTTAAGGGCTGCTTTCCGCTTTTCTAATATTTCAGGTAACCTTTGTTCTATCTTCCTTATTATTGGAAGCATCTTAGCGGCCATTTCCCTTAATTTATTCTCCTTTTCAGGAGATAAAGTTAAATTTTGCATAATAGCACCTCCTTATTTATATTATATCACAGACCACTAAATTTTTCAATTTTCTCTCTTAATTTTGCTAAACTTTTACCTAACTCGTCTTTTTTAAATACTATTTTTTCAAGAAAAAAGGACGCACTTGAATATTTTTTTGTGCGTCCTACCAGGCATCTGCCGAAGGAGAGCGGGGCTTTGCCTTTTTTGCTTCTTCGCGCTGAACCCTTACTATTTGAGAAATTTCTTTCCTCAAATTTTCTAGATCGGGCCGCAAAGCCGCAAAAAGACTTTTTAGCCTTTCAAGATCCTTCGCCTCAAACTCTTCTTTTAATTTTTTTTGCTTCATAACTACACCTCCCCTTATATAACTAATATATCATATATTTTCAAATTTTGCAATCTCTTGCAATAAAACATCAACCTCCCTTAAAAGTTTTTCTTTTTTTATTATTTCCTCTTCATCAGTCTCCATTCTTTGCTCCCAATCTTTTTTTAATTTGAAATAGGCATTAAAAATATCTAAAGCTCTCTTCTGAGTCTCTTCCCCTATTGTTTTTACTCTATACCCCTCTAAGAATTCTATAATGCCTATCATTTTAAAAGTTATCCCTAATAAAATAGGATGGAATTGTTCCCCTTGTATATTCAATGCATTGACTCCTCTTTCAAGCAAACTCCTTGTCTCCCTGCTATCCGCCAACATAATTGCATTCCTAGGAATAAATTCGTGTTTATTCTCATCATTTACATGTTCGATAACGCTGCTTACTCTGCCACTTTCATCAGATACAACTTGATTAGCCATTATGCCGATAACAACGACTCCCCGTGATTTAAAATATTCTTCAAATCGCTTATAAAATTTTTCAATCAAGACATGATTGTTGAGGGATAAAATAAATAAGGGAATATTATTTATGCCTTTTTTCTCCTTTAAATATTTTAAAACTTCTTCAAGATTTGGGTTTAACTCCATTTTCTCTATGACCTTATCATAAACTTTTTCTAAAATATCTTTATCAATGCCACCGATAACCTCCTCATAAAAGGATTTAACCACCGAACCAGAATCCTTATCTTTAATTTTTTCTTGCCATTTATCTCTTTTAGTTATCAAATCCTTAGTCTGATCGGGTATTTCCCTGCAAAGTCCATTTATAACCGCATCTATAGTGCTTTCCATGGTCATTGTTTCATCAAAATTTATGACAAGATTTGGAATCTGAGATAATTTATCTCTCATTGTTTCTATCTGTTCGTCAATCATTTCATAATTTTGCTCATAAACTTTTATAACTGCTAATTTAATATCTTCAAAACTCTGCGGCTCAACCAAATTTATATTTTCCCACCCCCTAAATTTTGCCATATTTTTTCCCAATCCGCCGAAGCTTTACGCGTAGGCGGATAAGTTAATGATTATTTTTCCAGCCTCTTATTCTCAATCCTAAACCTTATATAAAAAGTAGAGCCCTTGCCAGGACCCGGGCTTTCAACCCAGATTTTGCCGCTGTGCTTGGCAATAATATTTTTAGCAATATAAAGGCCTAGTCCGGTGCCTTCAGTGTGCATTAATTGCGCGCCTTTGGCCCTAGAAAACTTTTGGAATAATAAAGGTATCTCATCAGTAGCCAGTCCGCGGCCAGAATCACTGACGCTGAAAGTAACATGGTCGTCATCACGCTCCAATTTTACTCTGACAAAACCAGAATCAGTGTATTTAATGGAATTATCAATCAAATTCATGATTACCTCCCTGATTTTGCCCTGATCCAAAACCAGCTGGGGAATTTCTTTGGTTGGCTTAATAAATTCAAATTGTAAGCCCTTATTTTTGGCTTGTTGTTTTAATTCATCATAAACATCAGCCACCAGAGTAATTAAATCAGTCTTAATAAAATCATATTTTAAGCGGCCGCTTTCAATACGAGAAATGTTCAATAAATCCTCAACCAAGCCAATAATCCTCATGGTACTTTTATAAACGCGGTCCAAAGGTTGTTGAACTTTATGCGAGACTACGCCAAAATCACCTTGTTCAATCATGGAAATATAGCCGCGGATAACTGTTAAAGGTGTTCTTAACTGGTGCGAAGCAATGGAAATAAATTCTGACTTGGCCTTATCCAATTTTCTTAACTGCACATTAGCGATTTGTAATTCCTTAGTGGCCTTGTCAACTTCTTTTTTCAAATGTTCGGCAAAGTGCTTTTGCTCTTCAAAAAGCCCGGCATTCTGAATGGAGACCGCTGACTGGCCGGCAATGATTTCCAAAACATTTAAATCCTGCTGGGAATAAACATCTCCTGACTTTTTATCTCCCAGGAATAAAATGCCGATCAATTCTTCTTTAACATAAAAGGGTACAATCAAATTCACTTCCCGCGAATCCAACTGTTTGATTAAAAGATCCAAAATGGGATTTTTAAACTGCTCATTGATTTTTTTAATTTCTTCTCTAACAATAATGTCTTTTGACTTACCGATTTGGTTTAAATAACTAAAAATTTTTGTAAATAATTTCTGATCAATATTTTTGGTCGGCGCCGTACTTGGTTTGCCCCACATGGCCACTTCCTGATATTCCTTATGTTCTTCATTAAATAAATAAAGCGAGGATTTGGCGCACTTAAAAACCTCGCTGGTTTTTTTAACTAAAAACTGGGTTAATTCATTTAAATTCAAAGTGGAAGATAATTTATCAGCAAATTCCCCCAGAACTTCCTGGGGCTTGTACTCTGCCTTGAATAAAAAACTATCTGTGATTTCAGATAAAAATTTCTTCAATGGCTCAAAGCCAATAGCCACAAGTACAGCCATGACAATGCCGTTTATAATCACTGACTGGATACCGATTAATTCTGTAAAGACCAAGCTTAATAAATATGAAAGAACTGCATACAAGGCCGTAATTAACAAAACTAATACAGTAAACACTGCTGAACGACGGATAATGACGCGAATGTCCATGAGGCGGTATTTTAATATAGCATAAGAGGTAAAGCCAATTACAAATACCATACCATAAATTCCCAATCTTAAAATACTAATATCGGTGATCCCTAGTTGAGGTAAAATTAAATTCGAGACTAGTCCTAATAATGCCGCTAAAGTAAGTCCTAATATTATATAAGTTAATTGTAATCGATAAAGACCAAAACTTTTTAAATATTTACTGATAAAAACTTTTAAACTCACAATTACAAATAAAAATGGTTGGATAGCATAAAAATAATAGAGGAAACCTTGATCAAAAACAATGGTTTGATTTTCAAATCTAATATTTACTATTACAAAATTTAAAAAAACACTCAATATGACAAATAATGTATAAATAATAAATATACTTTTATATACTATTAATTTAGAATCAGTAAAATAAAGAGCAAATATAAGGAAGAAATAAACCATTAAGGCCGCAAAAATAAAATCTAATGTTAAAAAATTTCTTGCTATAAATAGATCATGAATTTCATTTTCTAAAAAGTTAAATAAAATCCAAAATCCACCTGTAATAATTAGATAGGCAAAATTTCTATTAGAAACGCTATTTATATTTGACTTCAATGATAGAAATGCAAGTATTCCAAAAAATAATAAGATTATTATCAAAATAATCCAATCTATCATAATTTTAGATATCTTTATTAATTATCAATCTTTATATTATTATAACCAAAAAATGAAAATAATGCTAACAAAAAAGGGAGTCATATTCACTCCCTTTATTAGGATTAAACACCTAAAAATTTATGTCCCCATCTTGAAATTATAGATGCGAGAAAATTACGGAAAAACTGAGGGCCCCTATTATAGAACGGATTGCCTTGTTTCATAAGGACACCATAATCACAACTTTGAGGATCCTGTATATAATTCGGCAGAAGCATTACGGCCTTGAAGCCATCGCGTTCATACAATCTCAGTTCGGGATCAAGAAGTTTACCATCTTCACGACGAAGATTGATATACTCCTCTGGTGAGTATTTGTCCTTATATTTATAGTAATCAGGAATTCTACTCCCCAGAAGGCATGCGATAATATTTGCTCTTACCCCTATTTCCCAAGCCGATAGAAATAGACGTGTAGCGATTCCGCAATTTTGATAATTGGGAGACACTGTTAAAGCCAACCCATATTCGTAGTTCCCATTCGCCTTATGACTATTTTTTAAGTATCCATTATCAGTTATTTCAGTCCATGTAAATGGTTTCTGGTGATCTAACTCTAATTTAACAATTTCCATACACAAATAGCCTACAATTTGACCATTTACTTCTGCAACGACGTTTCCCTCGGGAAACGTTTCAATCCTTGAAGCAAACATTTCTCTTGTGCCGGGGAATTCTGTCCAGACCTCTTGGTCCAGTTTATAGATAGCGTCAATATCATCCAGTGTCGCCTGGCGGCGGATGACTTTTATCCTTTTTTTGTCCATTTTAGCTACCTCCTTATAGTTTATTTAGACATCACATCTTTCATGCTGTAAAGACCGGGTTTTTGGTTGATGAGCCATTTGGCGGCTAAAAGCGCGCCAGTGGCGTAAACATTATTGGACAAAGCCCGGTGGCTGATTAAGATTTCTTCCTGGCCTGCCAGAAAGTGCACCTCGTTTTTGCCGCCAGGGACTTCCCCGCCGCGCAAAGAGTGAATGTAAATTTCATCTGTCTTACGCCCTTTGGAAATTCCTTCGGGCCGGGAACAAATAATTTTCTTGCCAGTTGACTTGGCCATTGAGCGGGCAAACATCTTGGCAGTGCCTGAAGGCGAGTCTTCTTTGTCGCGATGATGCTGTTCCACGATTTCAATGTCCGCATTGTTTAAAGCTTGCGCCAGCATGCCTAACATTGACTCCAACAGATTAACTACCAGACACATGTTCGGCGACCAGAGTATGGGCGCTTTTTTGGCATATTGCTTTAAACTGGCCATTTGCTTTTCAGTCAGACCAGTTGTGCCGGTGACCAAAGGCAAACCGTATTTGGCACAATATTTGGCTGATGCCAATGTCGCCCTGGGCGTGGTGAAATTAATAACCACATTAATTTTTTCAGACCTGATAGCATTGATATCCGCTGAAGTTGCCTTGCCCTGATGCGGCACAGTCGCTGCCAAAATAAATGACTTATCCTTGGCAATCTCTGCTAAAAGGGCCTGGCCCATTTTGCCATGGGATCCGACCAGACAAACTCTTATTCTAGACATTCTCGTCCTCCTTTTGAATATGCTAAATTTGAATTTTCAAAGGCCTTTTTTGATTTTTTGATTAGGTAAGTTTAGCAAAAGAAAGTCGGGTTGTCAAGACCCGTCGTTCGCGAACGACGGGTCAAGGGTAAATAAAAAAGGCCGTGAAATGTTTTTCACGACCTTTTGGATCTCATGATTTTTGAATGCAGTTTATTATGACAGTAATTACTTAACCACTGCCATATTCTAGAGAAGATTGAAGGATTTTGCCTGGCTAAACGTTTTCTCTCCCCTTCCCTTTCTTCCTGTTGCCACGCATTTTCTCTTTGCAGTTCATAATAAGTAACTGGGCTAATTTGCTCAATTAAGACATCCCTGGCAATTCTCTGTCTTTCTCGGCGCTGCTCATATAAAAAATAGCTCTCAGGAGAATCAGGGCCAATTCGATCAAAATCATCATCATTAAACATCAAATACCTCCTTTCTTTACTTTTAATTTCCTACTCCTTATTATACTTATCTCTTAAAAAAAACACTTTGTCAATAGCTATTAATACCTAACTAAAACTATTAATAAAAAAACATACTTCTAAAAATACAACCCCCAGTCAAAAATGATGGGGATTTTTTATTATAAAATAGAAATTCAATCAATTTCACAACCTAATAATCGGTATTATATTCTCTCCTTTTTGCTTTATAATTGCCTGAAATTTTTGCCAGATAGCCAAAGAAGCTATATTGTCTTTAGGTATAGTACAGGTAAGATATTTTATCTTATTATCTTTGGCAATAGCTAATATTTGTTTAAACGCTTTGCTAGTAATACCCTTCCCCCAGTGCCTACTTGTTAACCAATATCCAATATTGGCTTTTTTATTCTTTAAATTAATATGGCTTAATGAAATCATGCCTATAGCGTGAGTTTTGTTCATTATAGCGTACAATTTGGCTTGGTTATTTTTTGCCCAAGCATTATTTTTGGCGTTGAACGTCTTGACTGTTATTTCTTTTTTTTGACTACATAAACTCTGTCGCAATTTTTGGTCATAATTCAAAATAGAAACAAGCTGATTTAATTGTCTGTCATTAAGGTCAGCAACTAATTTTATATTAATATTTTCTTGCATAGATTATTATTAAACTCCTTAATCTTATTATAATAAAAATCTGGCTATTATCAAACAGACAATAGCCAGAATATTTTATTCTCCTGCTGCCAGTTTTTTAATTTTGGGGTTGATCATCTCCTGATGAACAAGCGCACATGGCTTCCATATCATCAAGATTAACCAACTCAACTTCATTCGGATCAAATGATAAGTTTTTTGGCTTCATGATCTGACCTCCTTTCTTTTTTTTGCCGGATTTTACAGGCTGCGGATATATTTCCGCATTGAGAGTACAACCTGAATACAGGCGGACAAATAGAACAGGATTTTCGATGCTGACAATCGCTACATATTGATGGGGACTCAAGTAGCTGGCTGGAAAAAATTTTTAATCTTTCGACAATTATATCATGATCTAAAGATAAATCACAATTTAATTGTCTGGCCATTTTACAAATGCTTACTTGCCCTGAAGAATCAATATGAAAAGAATTTATACCAGCCTGACAAGGTATATAATTTACACTGGACTCTTTCTTTTCATTACAATCTTCATCTTGGCAGCTGATTGATAATGGAGAATCTTTGCCATCAAGAGTTGGAATGAGCGAAGAATAGATAATATGCTCAAACCCAAATTCTCTGGCTATCTTTTTCATTTCCTCGATTTCATGAGCATTATACTTTGTCTGTATAATGTTTAATCTAACTCTTATCCTTTGATTCTCAAGCCATTTTAAAGCAGAGGTAAAATCATGATAAGAGCCGGTTATTTGCGTTAATGCCTCATACGAGGTATTACTTGCACCATACATACTAATAGTCAAACGGTAAGGTGGGTAATTTTTTAATACTTCTTTAATTTCTGGAGAAAGAAGAGAACCATTGCTTGAGATTGTGACCAATAACCCGAGAGAATGAGCTAAGGAATAAATCTCAATAAAATCTTTATCCAGAAACGGCTCGCCACCTGTCAATTGCAGCCACAAACAGCCGGATTTATGGACCAATTCAATAATTTTCTTTTTGTCAGACAGAGTCAATTTTTTTCCTGCGGATTTATTACCTAAATAACAATGTTGACAGCGATAATTACATTTTTCAGTAATCTCATAAGAAGCTCGGCCAAAACTATATGGCCATGGTTGTTTTACCAGGACTATGTCATTTATCTTTTGCGTTTTAGTGACTTCAAATCCTAACTTACCAAATAATTCAATGACTGATTCGGTAATGTAAGAATTATTTTGAGCCAGCAATAATAACTGCGAAAAGATATTCTGACTAATTACTAGCCCTCTTTTATCAAAACGGCTGGCAATTAAATACTTGCCTAAAAATTTCGAGCAGACAAAAGATTGCATCATCTTTCTCCTTTCTTTTCAATGTCCAATTTAATACTTTAACTTAGCAAAACTACTGTCAAATGTCAATGGACATGCTATAACATTATCATAACTCTAACCTATTAAATGTAAAACGTTTTTATTATAAATTTCCGTTAAAAGTCCTTAGATGAAAACTTTTATTAACTCAAAATTTTGAATAATTATAGGATAAATCATCTAATTTAAAAAGTGTTATAATTTTATAACAAGGCCATAATTTTTCTGGGGATAAAAAAGCACTAATTTTGCAATCAGTGCTTTTAAATTTTCACTGGCTTATTTCAGCCAGCTTTTTATTATAGAATTCAGGAAAAACTGCCAGCAGATCGGGAGAATACGATTTATCTGCGTAGTAATTTTCCTTTACAAAAATGAGGGCGGCCATTTGGCTGCTATATTTCTCAAAAATTAAGCGGTTGTTTACAAATGGCCCCGCTGGCATCGTCCATACCAAATTATGTTGCTTAAGAAAAATTGCCTGCTGCAAAGAAGCGCGGTATTCAGCAGCCCAGTATTCTATCTTGCATTCATACGAAGCGTAGCGTTCCAATTCGCAAGGGGCATACATCTTGCCAGATTCATGCTTACCAAGCCAATCCTCGATATGCCTGTTTTCATGCACTAGGTATGCCCAGGTATAACCATCGGGTTTAGAAAATATCACTGGATTAAAATCTATTTTGCCTCTCTTGGCGTCAAATTGCATTGCACCACTCCGATAGAGAGATACTTTCAGACCCTTATGGTTTATCAGCTCCAGAAGGTTATTGCGCGCATTATCATCAGGCAGTATGGCAAGCAATTGCATGAATCTATTAACTGCGGCCTGGCCTTCCAGTGGCAATTTAGTATAGGCTCTTGCTTTGTTCGCCTGCTTATTTGAAATCATAATAATTGCGGCAATAATGCCGATTGTAAGTATGCCTATAACAATAGCCCACAAATGCTTGACTCTTGTTTTACGCAGGGTTTTCTGTATTTGTCTGGAATTGGTAGCAGAAGAAAAATTCTGCGATTTAGAATGCTTTGCCAAATTTTTCTTTAGCATCTGCTTCTTTTTCACTTGTTTTCACCTCCTTTCAAGGTGCAAATTTTAATAAGTCATAATAGCATAAATTTTTGGCCTAGTCAATAGTTGTATAAAAAAATACCCTGAAATTATCAGGGTAAATTTATTTATTTTGCGCAATTAACCTTTTTTTTCATTGCAATCTCAAATTGCGATTTTAAAAGGTTAATAGCATCGTTATCAGATTCAGAGTTGACCTCTTTAATTTTCTTTTGCAAAAATTCACAGAAGAGGTCTTCATTAAGGAACTTTGCCAGGACTCCTTTTACATTTTCATCGCTTGGCTTCAATCCTTG
Organism: Candidatus Parcubacteria bacterium; assembly: GCA_026395675.1. Lineage (GTDB taxonomy): Bacteria > Patescibacteriota > Patescibacteriia > CAIXNZ01 > CAIXNZ01 > JAPLYF01. Next base: position 13,550 of record JAPLYF010000049.1, on the reverse strand, counting down.
CACTTTTAAACATAATTTTAGCATCCTTATCACATAGGCATGGCAATCATCCGGTTCTGAAGCTAAACCGCAATGAAAATATTCTCTTTGAGAAGCATATGCCAGATAATCCTGACAATATTCTTCCTTTGAGATAACTATGCCTACTGATTTGTATGACAAAATTTGTTCTTCGAGCTCATTACTCGGAACATTTTGCTCACCTGCCAGCAAAGCCAGTGAAAAACAAACAATATACAGAATCAACTTTTTTTTCATTTTTCCTCCTTATTAGAATGTTCAAAATATTTATTTTAAAATATCATTTTAAAAAAATAAATGCAAGCATGTGTAATTTTAATCAATCTGCTCAACCCTTGACTTTCAGCTCCTTTAGCGCTATTCTAAATTAATCATTAAATCCAATAACAAGGAGGTCCTCAAATGGATTTTTCGTTCATTGATAAGGTCTTTGAGCCATTTTGGCAAAAATTAGTTGACCGCTGGGTGCTGGAACTGCCGGGCGCTGGCTGCGAGTGGTATAAAAAAACTGGCGGCTGCACCATGTGCGGCTTTAACCAGTCCACTTACAAGTACACTTTTGGCGGCAAGCTCTATCCGCACTTTGTTTTCATGCTAATTTTCCTGTGGGCAAGATTCCTGATTCGCAAAGCCAGACCTGAAATCATGGTCATCTACAACGGCGGCAGTTTCTTGAGCGACAAAGAAATTCCGCTAAAAACTCAGCTGGCCATTCTAAACTTCGTGCGCCGACATCCGACCATTAAAAAAATAATGGTGGAAAGCCGGGCAGAATTCGTGACTGAAGCAAAGCTCCAACTTTACAAAAATGCCATTGGCAACAAAGAGCTAGAAATCGCTTTAGGCCTGGAATCAGCTGATGACAAAGTCAGAAATGAATGCCTACATAAGGGTTTAACCAAAGCAACATTTGAAAATGCGGTCAAGCTTTGTAAGGTCTTCGGCTTTCAGACCTTTGCCTATGTTTTTCTTAAGCCCCATTGCCTCAATGAAAAAGAAGCAATTGAAGATGCTGTCAAAAGCATTGAATATTGCTTCCAGGTTGGCGTGGATGAAGTTTCTCTGTCCTGCGCCTTTGTCCAGGAAGGGACATTGCTTCATGAACTTTACCAGAGCGGTGAATTCCAACCGCCAACACTCTGGAGCATCATTGAAGTAATTCAAAGGACAGCACATCTTGGCCCGGTGCGCATTGGCTCATTTGACGACGATCCGCCGCCGATTGCCAAGCCTCATAATTGCGGCGAATGCGATCATGAAATATTGGTGGCAATTGAGCATTATCGCCAGACTCAAGACCCAACAATTTTTACTGGCTTAAATTGCGCCTGCAAAAAATAACAAAATTTAAAAGACCCGCCTTTTCATAAGACGGGCCTTTTTTCTTTTTATTTAGTAATAATAATAAATTATATTATCTAAGAGGTGCTCAAATTTGCTATTTTTTATCAGCTCTAAAGCTTTGTCTTCATTGGGCTTATATTTTCTATCCAAAATATTTATTATTTTATTGCCCAAAAAGGGTTTTTCTTCATTAGATAATTTTTTGAGATTGCCAACAGGTAAAACACCCAATCTTTTTAAATACCAATTGGCGACTAAAAATGAGCATGGCGATTTGCCAGTTCTTTGAAAATAACGCTCGTAATCTCGCAAGCATTTTTCATTAGTTAAATTCTCCAGGAGTAAATTCACATCTTTATGCAATTCTGACTCTAAATATAAATGATCAGGCGTGTAGCCACGGAATTTCAATTTACTTAAAAAATCATCAATATCTAGACTTTTTGTTTCCGGATGGTATTCGTCAATTAAAATATTCAAATTGTAGCTTTTGTTGTCATTTTTTAAAATGCGCAAAATTAATTCCAAAACATTCAGGCTGTCAATATGTTCCTGCTGAAAAACCTCATCAGCATAAATGTGAGCGTATTCAATATTATAATCGACTTTTTCCATAAAAAATAATTATTAAAATTATAGCATAATTTATGCATTCAAACAATAGCCAATCTTAGCACGAATTTATTTTTACGTCAATCCTATAAAACCAAAATCCCAGTCATTGATTGAGATTTTTTTATGGGGAAAGCCGCCACGGAATGCAATATTTGCCTAAACAAAAAAGCCCAACAAAGGGCTTTTAGAAATAACGATAGTAAATAACCAGTATTATTACGCCATTAAGCGGGATAAGACTGGATAGCACTGAAACAGTTAGAGCTCGCTGATGGCTGACAATTGCTTTAAATAAGTAGATTGCCTGAACCAGAGCTGAAAAAATCAGCATTAGAAGAGATATACCTGCCGTAGTTTTGCTTTGGACCAAAACATAGATTTGCGGCAGGAAAATCAAAGGGATGACAAAGCTTGTCATATACACTAGCTTATCAGCTAAAGCATTTTTAGAAACTTTCATGATTTCCTCCTGATTTCAAAGAAGTGTTAAGGTTAATAATAAATTTTAGCATAAAAATTATTTTTTGTCAAGACCATACTCAAAATTAATAGCCGCCGCCCCGCGGCGCGGGGCGGCGGCCGAATATTTAATTTATATTTATTCAACTTTTAATACTCTCACTTGTAAAACTTTTTCAATATTTTCCGGCGCATTGGCAGCATAATTTTTAACCGTGTCTTCATAAACCGCATATTGAATCGTCTTATCATCCAGCCATTTGAGATCAAAATGATTTGATAAAGCGCCATAACCGCCATTTAAGGTCTCCCCTTCTGGCAAAGTGACTAAAACCTTTGACGTATCCTTAATTAAGTCCACAAGTTTCAATTCTTGGGCTTCATTTGTTTCCAAAGCCAAAGCCAATTTGGTCTGGTCTGGCGATAAAACTCTAGCGCCAAAATCAGAAAGTTCTTTGGAGATTGATAGTTTCTTGCAGCCCTTTGAATTTAAATCTAAGGAATATAAACTTGAGACTGGCTTATCAGAACCAGGATTAAAGGCCTGAAAAATAATAAAACCATTTTTTGGTTCAGCATAAACCATAACATCATTGCCGCACAATTCCTTGAAATCTTTTAAAGTAACCTCGCCAATTTTTATCTCAGTCACCAGTTTTTCTGGACTAGCTGAAATTTCATATTCTGCCTTTGCTTGTGGTGCTGCGTTGATATTCTGATTGGCATTCTCATTAGCATTTTGGTTGGCATTGGCGTTTTGATTCGTATTTGCATTCAAATTCCCCTGATTTGTGTTCGCATTAGGTTCAATTTTTATCTGGCTTTGGTTAAGATTGGAATTGAGATTTAATTTGACGTTACAGCCGGCCAAGATTAACGCAAAAAGAACAATTAATGTTGAAATTTTTAAAATTTTCATAGAGTTTAATTTATTATTTAATAATTTAATTTTAACAGAGATATAGAATAAGTCAATTATTATTAAAGTTGAAAAACTGTTAATACTTACTAACTAATATCTTGGCTTAGAGCTAAATTTAGGCACAAAATCCTGTTTTAATTATATAGATGGTTTTTTGTATAATCTGTGGAAAAAATGCCCCGAATCATTTCAGATCCGGGGCAATTGCGCTTAGGTAAATTTTCTTACCTTGCGCGCCAAAAGGAAAAAGAGAGGAGAGAAAAGAAAGAGCAGATTTAGGCAGGTTGCCCAGGTAAAGACTGCTTGGCTAGAATCCAGGCTGCAGCCAACAGGCGGCGCAGCAGAATTTAGCTGCAGATTAAAAACCAAGTTTTTTCCGCCCAGGCCATTATCCTGCAGGGTTGTAATTTCCTGATTTTCAACTAACAGCGTCTGATTAGCCATGAGCCCGAAATAGTCAGCCAGCCAGTTTCCATCTTCAAACTTGATGTTGCAGATGACTTGACCTGACTGAGTGACTGTAGCGGTATTTTGCTTGGCGCCGCCTGTTAAAATTATATTTTCCCAGGCCAGACCACCGCCGCTGCAATGCAATTCGGGAGTGGAATAAGTGCCGGCGTAAGTGAAGTTAATGGTGCCGCTGGAATTAATGGTTTTAATCTGACCGTCAACAATCAAGTTAAAAACCAGATTGCTGCCGCCTAGCCCATTATCCAGCGTGGCATTAATCAGCTGGTCATTAGCCAAAAGCTGTTCCCCGATTTTTAGGCCTTGAGAATCAGCCAGCCATGTTCCGTCTTCAAACAAGATATTGCAGATGACCTGTTCTGATTGAATAACACTGACAGTCGTTTCTGTCAGCCCGCCTGATAAAATCGCATCTCCCCAGGTCAGGCCTCCTCCGCTGCAGTGTAATTCTGGCTTTGAATATGCGCCAATGTATTTGAAGGTTAAGGAACCGGCTGAATTAACAGTTTTAATTTCATTGTCCGGTGGCGGATCTGCTGGCGGAATAACTGGACCGCCGCCTGTTCCCAAATCGCCTTCGTAGATCAAAATCAGGCTATCAAGCGCTACATTCTTGGCTGGATTATCAGAGGTCAAACTACCAACATCAACTGAGTAGTGCGAGCCCTGATAGTAGTCAAAGGTGCCCAGATAGATTTTCTTGTTCTCATTATTATTGGTCTGGCTCAAACGCACTTCATAGGGGCTGGCAACCTTTTGGCTGCTGTGCCAGACAGTATAAAGCACATTATTGGCCGTGCCATAATAGCGTGGCATAATCAGAAATAATGAATAAGCGCCGCTTTGAGGCACATGAAAATTCCAGGAAGCAGCAGTATTTTTTGCTGAACTTGTCAGCCAAATATGGTTGGCCAAGCCAACAGCTGCCAAAGGCAAACCATCAGTTTGCCTGCCCTGGCGCTGCCACAAAGCAGGATCAAGATCCAGAAAAACTTTACGGCTGGATTGGCGATCATAGCCATGCACCATAATCTGAAGCGTTCGATTGGCTGGCAGCCAATTATTTTCAATGAACTCAATCGGGTCCACGAAATATTTTAGGTAATTCAAATCTGATACCGGCCAATAACCATTGCCAAGCTGGCTATAGCCATTGATCCGAATTTCAAAATGCAAATGCGGGCTAAAATTGCCATTGCCGTCGCCGACAGTGCCAATTTGCCAGCCTTTGGCCACATATGTGCCTTGCTTAACAATATTGGCTTTTTCAATTATCACACCATTATCCTTAATGATTTTGATTTCATTAAGGTGGCCATAAAGGACGAAAATTTCAGTAACGATTGTTCCGTCCGATAAATTAAAACTTTTACCAGCAGAGGCCTGGATTCTTAAGATCAAGTAATTTCCCCAGCCACTAGTCCAGCCATAGTCCCAAACCAAGGCATTAGCAATGGCATATACCGGCGCACCCAAATCATTGACTCCTTTAAGATTCAAATCGCTGCCCTGATGACATTCATCACTGTAGGAAAAAAGAGAGCAAAAGGGCTGATAGTCAAAGCAGGCACCGACCGGGATTTGCGCATCGGTCTCAATCCTGTAGATTTTGTCGCAGGACATGGGGTAGGTAAAGCTGTCAGCATAATGATAATCCGGAGCAGGCGGAGCTGGTATTGTAGCGCAGCTTTCTATCGCAGAACTGCTTAAGCTGCCTTTGTAGGCAGAAATGCTGTAACAATAGCTCTGGTTATATTGCAAACCAGTGTCAACAAACGAAGTTGAATTCGCTGCCAGAGTTTTCAATAAACTGCCATTGCGGTAAAGGTTAAAGCCGTCTTCGTCGCTAGAATTATCTTGCCAAGAAGCAATAATATTTTGCCCTGAGATTGTCAGATTTAAATTGCTGGGCGCATTGGGTGGAGCTGGTGGTGGCGGAATAGGCGCAGGCAAATCAACAATAACTGTTATTGGGCCGCCTGGTTCATAGGCAATATTGCTTGCTTTGTCTTTAACCCAAAGTGTGAAAGTATAATTGCCTTCAGCCGGGGCTGAAAAATTATAGCTGACGGATGTGCCGGCAAATTCTTTGTAAAACTGATTGGCAATGCCAGAAGGTATCCAACCGCTCAAGCTGTTACCGCTAGGAACCACGGCATAGATTCTGATAGAATCAACGCCGCTCAAATTGTCACTTGAGGAAACAGAAATATTAAACTGCGCTTGGCTGAAGGTCTGGCCATTGTAAATGTTTGTAAAGCTGGCAGTGGGCAGAATCTGATCAGAAGTAACCTGGACTTGCGGACCATATTCCCATGTGCCATCACTTTTAAAAACCCAGTAGGTGATGACAAAATTCTGGTTGGCAATTCCATCCAGTCGCCACATTACTCTTTGGGTAATTGAAGACACATCATAATACCACCAGCCATTGCCCGTATCTGTCCAGCCAGTATTTTGGCCCCGACTGTTATTGGTTAATCCTTTGGCAATGGCGCGCCAGCGCACAAAACCGCTGGCATTATCCACGCCAAATTCAATGCCACTTTCATTGGTTGGATTTTTCTTGATGTAAATCTGGTGCGCCAAAGCCTGGGTAGACAAAAGGCAGACCAGGGTTAAAGCCGCGATTACAACCATTACTTTTTTCATTTTTGCTCCTCGTCGGTCTTGTTAGAAGTTAAAAGGTTTGCTCTGCCTTGTCCAGCACTTGGCCAGACTAAGGCAGAGCTATCTCTTTTTGGCGTGCCAAAGGTCGCGCCAAGCAGAGTTTAAACTACACCGCATACCTCTTTTGCTTTTGCTATAAATTACCTCCTGCAAAAAATTTTAGATTCTGGGTTAACTAGTTACGCGCCTTTGCCGCTTTAAATATTTTCCTCAATAACTCTCCTTTCTAAATCCGCCGAAGTTTTAACGAAGGCGGATCTGTTAGTATGTTTTCAAGGTACATGTTTCGGCTTTAGCCGAACAAAAAAACACCCAAAAATTATTTAGGTGTGCTACTAAATTTTCCTCCTTTCTTGTCATCCGTAGCTTTAGCGAAGGATGACTGTTTTGTTTTTTGTTTTTCATAATTTTCCCCCTTTGCCCTCCGTAGCCTTGTGCGAAGGAGGGCTTTCATATTTTTTTTACTTAGCCCTCCGTAGTCCCGCCGAACGGGACGAAGGAGGGTGCCCAAGCTAATTTTGGCTCAAGCTTCTGCCTTAAAAATAACATGCCTGTTTTTGCTGACAAGAGATTTTTCTAAGTAAAATGTGTTAATAAGAATTAGATGATTTATGCACAGGAAAAGAAAAAGCCGCCTCTGTCATTCAGGGCCAGGCGAATAATCCTGGATTCCTCACTGCGTTCGGAATGACAAAAAGAGCGGCTTTTTGTTAAAAATTTTAAACACCTTAAATCATTTTCTGTGGAAAAACCAGAACACCTATTGCCAATTTAAAAATTTTTCCTTAAACTTAAATTGCACTGCCATTTTGCATTATTGTGAACATAAACTAGGTAAGGAAATTTCGGGGAGTGGTTTTTCATTCTTCAAAACCATCATTCTTAACTGCCGCATAGCCCAAACGAGTCTCTCAAGCAGCTGACGTTAAAAACTTAATGTTTCCCGAATTGGGAAACCAAATTACTAAAAAAAGTATTATTAACGTTATTGCTTAGGAACTTGTCTCCACTGCCTGCCTGGCACGAATGTTAAGCCGGTAAAAACGGCAAAATCTGGACACTTAATCAGAGGAGGTGCCCTCCTCACTGTTGATCCTGATTAAACACCAGATGGAGCATCCCCGCACCCGAGGGAAAAGCTATGACTAGTTTATGAAATACAAAACCCCCATGAAAAATCCATCATGGGGGTCTTTTTTAACACGTCGCTCGCGAGCGACGTGTTTTATCTTTAAATTTATGGAAAAATTACATCTCTTCCAAAATTGATAAACCAAGTAATCCCATACCATTTTCTAAAACCAGTCCGATTGCCCAAAGCAATTCTAACCGTGCTGCCTGCACATCAAGCTCTGATTTTAATACCGGCAGTTCATGATAAAAAGCATTAAAGTCCTGGGCTAATTTAAATAAATATTGGGCAATAATCGAAGGGTCATTTAATTTTAAACTTTCTGAAATTTTATCAGGATATGCCAATAGATCTTTAATCAATTTAATTTCAATAAGCGCAGCCAAATTTTTATAATCAATTTTTCCGCCAAAGGCGGATCCCTGCCTGCCGGCGGGCACGGCGCCTCTGGCGGATATTCCTTTGATCTTCCTAAAAATAGAATTCAAACGCGCCAAAGTATATTGCAGATAAGGCCCGGTAAAGCCATTCAAATCAAGGGACTCATTAATGTCAAAAGTTATGACTTTATCATTGCCGCTTTTTAACATGCCGAATTTCAATGCCGCCAGAACAATTTTCAAACTTACTTCAATAATTTTCTTTTCGCTCCAATCAGAATGGCGCTCTTTAGTTTCTGCCAAAACTTTATTTAAAGCCACATCCCTCACTTCTTCATAAGTCACGATATTACCAGTGCGCGAAGATATTATGCCCGATTTTAATTCCACAAATTCATAAGCCACATGAATCATGGCTTTTTTAAAGCCCATTAATTCCAAAATTTTAAATATCTGTTTTAAATATTGAGATTGCCGCGTATCAACCACGTAAATAGATTTTTTTACTTTATATTTTTTAAACTTTTTTACTCCCAAAGCAATATCTTTAATGCCATATAAAGCTGTTCCATCCTGACGAATTAAAACCAAAATGCCCAAATTATATTTGGCCAAATCAGCGATAATCGCGCCCTCGCTTTTTTTAATAAAATTATGTTTTAAAAGTTTAGGTAACATTTTTTTGCCTTCTTTTTCTTCCACGCTTTCATAAAACCAGACATCAAAATCAACCCCGAGTTCCTTATATATTTTTTTAAATTGGTCCAAGCTCCATTGCCTGGTTTCTTGCCATAATTTAATTAAGGCCTTATCCCCGGCTTCTAGTTTTAACATTATGTCCTGAACTTGCGGCTTTAATTCTGGGTGATCAGTTAGTTCTGCCACTGCCCGCGCATAGGTCTGGCCCAAAAATTCACCGCGGTCTTCTGGCAAAGACGGAATATCTGTTTGATTAGTATAATTTTGCAAATACCATAATGTCTTGGCTACATGCGCCCCACTGTCAGCCGGGTAATTAGCGCTGATTACTTTATAACCGCAGTTTTTGTATAGATTAACCAAAGACGCGCCAATGCAAACATTGCGCAAATGACCGACATGAAATTCCTTATGCGTATTGGGCTGGGAATATTCAATCATTACCTTTTCTTTTTTACCGATTTTGCTTTGCCCATATTTACCTTTACTTTTATTTATTTCTTTCAAAACCAATTCTGCCACCTTGCTGGCATCAATCATAAAATTTAAATAAGGCCCAATGCTTTTGAAATTTATAATCAAACCGCTGGGTTTTAAATTTTGCGCAAAATCTTTAGCAATATCCTGCGGCGCACGTTTAAATTCTTTTGCCAAATTAAAACAAGGCAAAGCCCAATCTCCCATTTCCGCTGACGGCGGTGTTTCTAATTCCTCAATTTTAATCTTAACCTTTTGTTTTTTTAAAAGGCCAACGATTTCCTGTTTGATTTTATCGTTGATAGTCATACCCTACAAAATTACGAATCTTCTACAAATTTTACAAAATTCAAATATTTATTTAAGTGTTGTTTTAATAATACTAATAAGTTTTTTATTGCCAAATAAATAAGCATACTTGAGCGCTTTATCTTTGTTAATTTTATCATTGTCAAAGCGGGAAATCGGCTTCTGCTTATTCCGCATCCGCAAATAATTGGCATCTACAAATGCCTTTTCAGCATCAGCGATATAAAAACTAATATCATTCTGTTTTTGGACGCCATAGCCGGTATAAGCGGTTTTTTTTATTTTGCGGTAAGAAAAAATTTTCTTTAATGCTTTAACATCAAATCGGCGAGTGGCTTTTGTTGTAACCGAAGTTATTTCGTAAACTGTCTCTGGAATGACCCGATGATAGGCTAACGCAAATTCAAGCGAGATATAAGACGGGCTGTAAAGCTTGTTGGCAACATAAACATCCGGCGGCAAAAGATCCGGAAAAACATAAAGTCCCCGTTTTACCTGTAAAATAAACCCTCTTTTCTTATATCTGTGGAGTAAGGCTGCTGCAGCTACTTTAGAAATACCAAAAAGCGTGCGGATGTCAGCCGCGGTAAAAATAAATAGCTTTTTTCCCTTTATTTTAGAGGAAAAAATTGTCTGATTCACTAATTTGACCATATTGTCAATTTACCAAAACGGCTAATAAAAGTCAAGAAAAAGAGTAAAATCCACTGCCTCCCCAAAGGGGCAAAGCAATTTTTGTTTTATTTTTCTTGCGAGTTTTTTAATTTATTCTAATTTATATTTTTCCAAAAAATTATCAATATTTATCCCCTGGGTATCGCCTGTTAATTCTTTAAGAATCAAACCTTTTGTCTCATCCCTTACATCGCTTGTCATTTTAATTCTTTCGGCGAAATTAACCATTTCATTATATTTAGAATCTTTTAAACGCGCCACTGAAAAAAAATTTCTTTTATCCCTAATTTTTAAATATAATTCATTTTGCCCTATTATTTCAGGACATCTGATATCAATGTATGAACAAGGTTTATTTAAATAATCGCCTCTTGATTGAAGCCAATCTCCCCTATCGATTTGAAAAGCAAAATATCTGCTGCATGTCAATTCCGATCTTAAAATAAAAAAAGGATATATTTGCAAATCCTTTAGAACGTTAGCCGCTAATTTATATTTTATTTTTTGCACTCCCGTATTTTGTTCAATTGATTTTCTGTCTAGGTATAAATTTCTGGCTTTTACTTTCAGCAAAATAAGCCCATGCCATATATTTTTTAAAGCCATAAATTTATAATGACAAATCTAATTTTGCGCCTATTGATTCATTGCCGCCTAAGGTAGCTCCCAATGCCTGCATTGGTTTTGTTTTATAGGCAATTTCGGTTAAAGCTTTAGCGCCATAGCCCCTAACATCATTTAACAAATTATCAATTAAAACTAATTCGTCTTTCTGGATTTCATTGAAATTGATATCATCCGATTCTTCATTTAGAGAATATATTATATTTTCATTCCCCTCAGAGGAATAAACTAATTTGCTTATAATAACTTTTTCTTCTAACAAAGCTTCCAGATATTTATATATCTGCTTATCAAATGGACCATAATTATACCTTAAATACTCAAAATCAGTTATTTTTTTACCTGTTTTTTTAACGCTAATCAAATCAACCAAATATAACAACTTCATTATTGTCGTGACTGAACTATTCTCATGGTTTTGCACAATATAGGATATTATTTGTTTTGTTTTTTTGTCTTCATTCATGTTTTTATTATAACATAATGCGCCCAATAATGCCAAAAACATGTCAAACTTTTTATCAACAGTTTTTATTTCCCTGCCATCCGTAGTCCCGCACCGCGGGACGAAGGATGACCCTCAACCCAGCTGTTCGCGAACGGCTGGGTCAACAATCTTAATCTCTTCTGACGTGAGATTATATAATTTATACACTAACTTATCAATCTCCCCATCCGTCTCCTCAATCTCCTTTTTCTTTTTCTCATACTTCTCCTTATCCATAATCGGGTCAATTTTTTGTAGTTCTTGATTTAGTTTAATCATTTTATCTACTAATTTTTCAATCATTTGCTGTTGCTCTTTTGTTGCTGTTAAAACAGGGAATTTCCTAAATACTAACACACCAATATCAACTCCAATACCTCTCTTTTTGCCGTTAATATTAAACCAATATTCTCCCAATCTTGAATTTAAAATCCCAAGTAAATATCTTAAGGAATAATTTTTATCTTTTTGAATTATTACAGAAAATGAAAAACCCATGTAATACTTATCTTGATCAAGGGTAAATTCTGGATGTAAAAACATCCCTTTGCATATTAATTTAGGCTCTTCAAAATATTTTTGTTCTCTCGGCCTGTGTAATCCGTAGGGCTTATTTGAGGAAGTAATAAATTTTTTTACCTTATCAAGATGTTCTTTTAAATGTAGCAACTCGCCTTTTTTTATTTTATACTTAATTTCCTTGTCAGAATAAACAAGGTATTGATTATGAAAATTAATTGAATATTTTCCGACATCACTTGTGTTTAGATATTTTTTTATTACGTTTTTTTCATCTGAATTCAAATTAAGCCCGCTTAATTCTTTTTTGGATAAAACAAAAACACCCTCTCCTGCTTTAAATTTTGTGTCTTTTAATTCTAATAGAGATTTCCTACTAATTTGGGCGTTAGCTTCAACTACTCCTTGGGATACATCATATATATCTCCGAGTTGGATGCAGTCATTAAAGTTAATTTTATCACCATATTCAAAACTAACTTTACTATCACTTATTATGTCTTTATAGGGTATTTTTTTACCTAATGACTCATCAATAAAGCCCACAAAATTTTCCTTATTAACTTTAACGTATAAAGTTTTATCATTTTTTTCGGCTTTTCTTTTTTGATAAATATGGATAATATGTTTTCCGCTCACATCGCCAAAAACTTTGATGTCGTCTAAATCAATGGCTTTTATCATAACCAATTCATTTTTAATCCTATCATTTAATTTTGAAGCCCCAGCGCCTTTTAAAAAGTAACTGTTCGTAATAAAACCAATAATGCCGTTCTCTTTAACTACATCTATTGCCCTATGCAAAAAGAAATACCAAAAATCCATTTTGCCTTGATAATATTTTTTATATTCTGATTTTTTAATGGGTTCAAAAATTCTTTTATTATCTAACTCTTTCAGATATGGAGGATTACCAATAACCACATCAAAACCACCTTGTTTAAAAACATCTTTAAATTGTTCATTCCAATCAAATGGTTTCAAATCTTCCCAATTTTTACCATAAATTTTTTTCATTTCCGCTTCAGTGCCGGAAATCAAAGAATTGCCATTTTTAATATTGCCGGCCAAATCAGGGAGCGGGTGTTTTCTGGTTGCTGTTTTCAAAAGCAGATTCAGGCGAGTCAATTCAACCGCCTCGTCGTCCAGATCAACTCCATAAATATTTTCGCTTAAAATTTGGATTTTACGCAAATAATCCTTAAAATCGTCTTTTTGCGTCTGATTTTTTTCTTTTTCCAAATAATTATCTAATTCTTCAAAAGCACGAATTAAAAACGAGCCGGAACCGCAAGCAGGGTCTAAAATTTTAATCTTTTGTACATCATGCAAACTTTTATCTTTAATATATTCGCCAACAGTATTCTTAACTATATAATCAACTATGTAACGAGGCGTATAATAAATGCCCTGGGACTTTCTTTTACTTTTAGAGTCCTTGGCTTCGCCTTCCCTCTGGATATTGCCTAAATATTGCTCATAAATACTGCCCAGGATATCAGCCGGTATTTGGTCAAAATTATAACGGATACCTGCTTTAGTTTTATATAAATTATCTATGACTTCTGCCACCGCATATTCAACTATCTCAAATTTTTCAGAATCAATTATATCTGGCTCAAAAAGCTTGCTGTCGTAATTTTTATTAAAATCAGTAAAAATTTTCCTTAATCCGTCAGCCAAATAACTATTCTTTCTTTCCAGCCGCTCATATTCGCGGACTATACTTTGCAGAATTTTATTTTCAAT
>JAPLYF010000008.1 GCA_026395675.1 Candidatus Parcubacteria bacterium | reverse complement strand
AACGACGTGTCTTGACAAAGTTAATGTTTTTTGTTAATTTTTAAATATCAAATATAATTGAATGGGGGGGAACCTCTGTTTTTTTATCTAAGTCAATTTTTTCTCTAAAATTAGATAAATTTAAGAAGAATTAGTATTTGTCTTGACAAAAGTTATTAAATATGCTATTATTTAAGATCAATAAATAATAGCATAAAATCTATGAAAATTTACTTTATTGGACAAAAAGGAATACCAGCTATTTACGGCGGTGTTGAACGCCACGTAGAAGAGCTTGCAACTCGTTTAGCCAAAGAAGGCCACGAGGTTTTTGTCTATTGCAGAAATCATTATACACCCAGTGATTTAAAAGAATATAAAGGAGTTAAATTAATCCATTTGCCCAGCTTAAAAACAAAGCATTTAGATGCCATAACTCATACTTTTTTAGCTACTTTGGATGTTTTAAGAAGGGAAGCTGATATTATTCATTATCATGCCATTGGTCCGTCTGCTTTGCTTTGGATTCCCAAATTATTCAAAAGAAGCACTAAGATAATTTCTACTTTTCATTCTGATGATAGGAAACATAAAAAATGGGGCGCTTTGGCCAGAAAATGTCTGGGTTTGGGTGCTTATATTTCTGTGAGATGGCCAGATAAAACTATTGCGGTTTCCAAATATCAAAGCTTGGTTCATGGCCAAGAATTTGGCGGTGAATTGGAATACATTCCCAATGGCGTACCAACCATGGAAAAAGTAAAGCCGCAATTAATCACTGAAAAATGGGGTTTAACTGGTAATGATTATATTTTGGCTGTTTCACGCTTGATTAAGCATAAGGGCCTGCATTATTTGATCAGGGCTTATTCAATTCTAAAGAATGTTGATAAAAAATTGGTTATTGTTGGCGATGCTAATTATACTGATAATTATGTCCAGTATTTAAAGAATCTAGCTGAAGGCAATCAAAATATTATTTTTACCGGCAATCAAACAGGTCAGGCCTTGGCTGAATTATATTCTAATTCTTATTTATTTGTGCAGCCATCAGAAGCAGAAGGTCTCTCTATTTCTTTATTGGAAGCCATGTCTTATGGTAAAGCTGTTTTATGCAGCGATATTGAGCCAAATAAAGAAGCAGTCGCTGGCTTGGCTTTAACCTTTAGAAATAAAAGCATTTGTGACTTAAGCCAGAAATTAAGATATTTAGTTGATCATCAGGAAATAGTTGGAACAATGGGCCTTAAATTGCAAGAAAGAGCAAGAATTGAATATAATTGGGATAATATTGTCAAAAGGACTCTGGCGCTTTATGAATCATTGCGTTCAGAAGCAATTGCCAATAAAGCGATTCAAACAGTTGAAGCTTAAGATAATACTTAAATATAATAAAAAACGTTCTTCTTCGGAAGAGCGTTTTTTAATTTTAAATTTTAAATTTCACCTGTGAATATCTCATATTGACATTTTATTATACTTGAGTTATATTATAAATGTGCTTGTGGGCGAAAGCCCCGTTCAGCTAAAGGATTTCCTAAGCTGAAGGCAAGCACAACAAAAATACCGCTTTAATAAGCGGTATTTTTGTTTTCATTCATCTTCAATGTTTTCAGTATATAATTTTTGTTTTGAATTATTTTTTAGTGCGTTACTGGGTTCGGTAACAGACTAAAGTCTGTCGTTCCGTTTCCGGAACGACGCACTTCAGTGCGTTACTTACTCCTCAACCCAAGGTGGGGTAAAATCAACAACTGGATACAATTCAAATCTTTCATAAACTGCTTCTTCACCATACTTTTCTATATGTTCATTAAAATCGGACCATTTATAATCCTTCATTTCTTTAACATAACCGTGTTTTACTGGATTATGATGATTATAATTAACATGAGTCCAATAATTCTTATCATTATCTAAAATAGTATCCCAATATTGATCCCAAACTTTCCTACCCAAACGATCATCAAATTTATTGATTTTTCTAGAGCTACTGCCATTAATTTGCTTTATAAACAAAAAAATATTTTTACTATCTTTAACATCAATAACCAATTGATAATGGTTATTTAAAATCACCCAAGAATCGCAAATAAAATTAAATTTATTTAGCGCGTTAAAGATGCAATCGTATAAAATTTGCTTTTTATTATCGTTATCAAAAGTTGGTGACCAACCAACAGTTCTTGAAGCAATAAAATATTTAGCGTTATCCAAAAACACATGGGGAGGACGATGAATATTTCTACCTTGTGGGAATATCATATTTTTAAACTATTTAGTAACAGACTGAAGTCTGTCGTTCCGTTTGGGGGGAATGACGCACTTTCTTGTCCGGCCATAGCGAAGCGACGGCGGAAGTGCATTACAGGTTCCAGTAACAGACTAAAGTCTGTCGTTCCGTTTGGGGGAATGACGCACTTTAGTGCGTTACCGCTTCTAAAGTCTGTCGTTCCGATATTGTATAACAGCCTTCAGCATTAGTCTAAAGTCTGTCGTTCCTTAAAGTCTCTGGGTTTGGGCTAAAGTGTTTGTTATTGATTTTCCACTTATCCACATATTGGCCAAGCCCAAATTTGTTTGTCTTATTTCTAACTGTTGGTTTTTTTTGAGACCACTTAAGCAAGCTTTCAAAATTGAGCTTATAGCGGCCGCGCACAAGAACATAGCGTAATTCTTGGTTTTTTAAAGCCCGGCGAATTGTCTTGGAATCAATGCCAAAAAGCTTGGCTGCTTCTGAAATTGATAAGCGAATAGTATTTGGTTGGTTCATGGTAAAAAAGGGGTTAAAATTATACTTTTGTCTACGATAACGTGGACAATTAAGGGATATCAATTAAAGGATATCATGGGTATTTGTATTTAGCAAGATGGTATAAATAAAGTTAATAAGAGGTTCGGCCTCCAATTTGGAGGCCGAACCTCTTAGCACGAAGAGCGATTTTTATGGGATTTCGTGATAATTTTTCGTGTTTTTAGTCCCATTTGAACAATAAATTGATTCATGCTAAAATATAAAAAGCGAGATTTAATGTTATTTTTTTGTAACATTTTTTTAATTACTTCGTCTAATAAGATGAAAGCCAATTATTTTAAAGAAAGATACCTTTTATACCGAGCAAAAAATAAAGACGCAGAGGCCTTTGCTCAGGTTTATGATATTTACACTGACAGAATTTATCGGTTTATTTATTTCAAAATTAGCAGCCAGGAAGAAGCCCAGGACCTGACTTCAGAGGTTTTTTTGAAAACCTGGCAATATATTATTGATGGCAATGAGGTGAAAAATTTAAACGCTTTTTTTTATACGATTGCCCGCAACTTGGTTATTGATTATTACCGCAAAAACAGCCAAAAAGAAGTTTCCTTGTCAGAGATGGAAAAATTTGGCACAGAGCCAAGCACGGGGAAAAAGGAAATTGAAAGAGTTGAAAGAGAAATAGAATTTAGCAAGATTGAAAAGCAAATGGGTAAATTAAAAGATGAATTTAGGGAAGTGATTATCTTGAGATATATTGAAGGCATGTCCATTAAAGAAATAGCCGAGATCTTGCAAAAGAAAAAAGGAGCAACCAGGGTGATGTTGTACAGGGCAATAAATGCCCTGAAAGAATTAATGGAAGAAAAGAAAAAAGATTAAAATTAAAATTTTATTTTTTCAAATATCATGCATAAGCGCGAACTTCTCAAACAATTAAATAATTTGAAACAAGAAATTAAACCCGATCCTCTTTGGCAAAAAAAGAATCGGGATATTTTGCTTTCACAAATCAAGGCCCAGACAAATTCTGATTTTGTTTTTAGCTATAAACTTTTATTTAAAAATATTTTCTTGGCGACTTATAAGCCGCTGGGCAGTTTAATATTAATTGCCGGCATTTTATTTGGCACCTGGATTGCCACGGTTGGCGCGGCCAAAAAAAGTTTGCCTGGTGATTTTTGGTATGGCTTTAAATTAACAACTGAAAGAATGCAGGTTAATTTGACCTTAAATGATGAAAAGAGAACAGGTATGGAAATTGCTTTTGCTGACAGACGGCTGGATGAAATTCAGAAAACTACAGCCAAGGACGGCTCAGCTAAAAGCAATAAGAATCTGGAAGTTACTTTGAAAAATTTTCAGGAAAGCATAAATAATGT
This sequence comes from Candidatus Parcubacteria bacterium, assembly GCA_026395675.1. Taxonomy (GTDB): domain Bacteria; phylum Patescibacteriota; class Patescibacteriia; order CAIXNZ01; family CAIXNZ01; genus JAPLYF01. The sequence continues at coordinate 2,053 of JAPLYF010000008.1, read as the reverse complement.
CAAGAGCAATCTGGTTAAATTAGAGGCCTCTGATAAACAGGCTGCTTTGAAAGTCGCTGATTTAATAGATGAAAAGACCAAGTCATATGTGGGAATATTAAAAGATCAGCAAGACCAGAATCCGCAATTAATTGCCAGTAAAGACGCGCAGCAGGCCATTTCAGTTTCCAAGGCAACAGGCGATAAGGCCTTAAGCGTAATTTTAGAGGAATTTGAGGCCGGTGGCAGTGGTTTGAAAATTGATGATTTAAAGCAAAAAATCAATGCCAGAATTGATGATTTGGATAAAAGCATAGCAGCGGCTAAGGGTGATATTGATAAGATTATAGTGAATAAAAAAATCGCTGATGAAGCAGCAGCTGCTTCCGCCGCCGCTAAAGCTCTGGCGGACAAGAAAGCTTTGGAGGATAAAAAAGCAGCAGAATCCGCCGTCGCTAAAGCTTTGGCGGATAAAGAAGCTGCGGCTAATGCTGTAGAAGAAGCTAAGCCAGAAACAACAACAACTGAAAATGAAACAGCCAATACTGCAAATAATAATGCCAATACAAATATCAATGCTGATATTAATGCTGATGCCAATACCAATAGCCAGCCAGAGGCCCAGAACATAAATAGTTCAGACAATACTAATCAAAATGATCAAGCCGTTAGTCAACCGGAAGAAGTTTTGCCAACAATTGATGAGATTAAAGATAAGCCCAAAGAAGCAGAGGTCTTATTGGCTAAGGCAAAAGATTTCTTAAAAAGCGGTTCTGTGAGCCAGGCATTTGATCTGGTTCAACAGGCTGATGACATAGTGACCCTGGTAGAGAAAGTGATTAAGGCCAATGGGCAGTATTTGGAAGCACCGGCTGTCCAATCAGCAAGTGGCGATAAACAAGCTGAAATTAAACCCGAAGAAACAAAAATTTAACAAATAAATGATAGGTTAATGACAAATGACCTGCCTTCGCTAAAGCTACGGCAGGCAGGCAGAATTCAAATAACAAAATAATAACAAAAGGTGAATGACATTGGTGAATGACAAATAACCAATAACAAATAACAAAATAATGACAAATGACCAATAATAAATAACCAAAGAATAAGAAATAAATAAAAATTTCCGCCAAAGGCGGATCCGCCTGTCTTGGCCAAGGCCAGGCCTCCGGCGGAAAGTAATAAAACAAAAATAAAAATTAAAGTAAAAATATGGATTTTGATTTGGAGGATAGGACATTAAAATTTGCTAAAAATTGTCTTGATTTGTGCAAGCAATTGCAGAAGGATGTTATAAATTTGGAGTTGGTTAAGCAATTTGTGAGAGCGTGCTGTTCAGTCGGGGCAAATTACAGAGAAGCAAATGACACGATAACCAAAAAGGATTTTTTACATAAAATTGCGATTTGTCGTAGGGAGTCTAAAGAAAGTAAGTATTGGTTGGAATTATTGCTGCACACTAACCCTAATTTTAAATTGCAAATTGAACCTCTGATTGACGAATCCCACCAACTAGCCCGTATCTTCGCCAGTATCGGCGCGAAAAAGAAGTAGCTCCCTTATTAGATATTAAGTATTAGTTATTTAAATTTTGAATTTATTTGGTTATTGAGTATTAGGTATTTGGTATTCTTTTGCCTTCGCAAACCGTAGTCCCGCCTAGCGGGACGAAGGTTTGTTATTATATATTGGTCCGACTTCGGCGAGGCTTATATAGACAAGAATTATACCAGGGGTTAGCGAAGCCGAGACGAGTCATTTGGTATTCGATGAAATTGACAATTTAAAATAATAGCTGGTAAATCGCCAAGGGGATTAGGGAGGGTTTCCTTGGCGGTTTATCCGCTCGTTCTCTGCTTAATTGCAGAGGACAAACAGCTTTGGATTTTAAAAGTCCGAAGCAAGCTAATTAATGCTCTTTGTTTGAAAGCTGGGTTAAAGTATGAAGATTTGGTTCCTATTCTTTAAAAAGTAAAGGTCGGCATCTAGTTTGATCTAGATGGCTTTTATAAAGATAGGGTTTATTTTCAACCTCCCCTAGCCCCTCCTTGTCTAAGGAGGGGGACTAAGGAAG
>JAPLYF010000083.1 GCA_026395675.1 Candidatus Parcubacteria bacterium | reverse complement strand
TAAAGAACATTTGCAGGATTATACGCAAATGGAATGTTATTGGGTTATGCTGATTTTAATGACATGATGGCCTTAGTGGAAAAAATGTACAAAAAGATCATTAAAGAAACCTATGGTAAGTTAAAATTTGAAATTGCGGGTTTTACAGTTGATTTTGATAAAGAATGGCCAAAGATTGATTATGTTGAAACAATTAAAAAAGATTTTGATCTGGATGTGACTAAAGCGACCAAAGAGACCTTGGTTAAAAAATTAAAAGATCTAAAAGTTGATTTTGATGCCAATTTATCCAAGCCACGTTTAATTGATGTTTTATGGAAACAGGTCAGGAAAACCATTGCCGGTCCGGCTTTTTTAATTAATCATCCGGTTGAGGTTTCGCCTTTGGCTAAAAGAGACCCCAAAGATAAAACAAAAGTTCAAAGATTCCAGATAATTTTGGCTGGTTCAGAAATGGGCAATGGTTATAGCGAATTAAATGACCCGATTGACCAGGCAGAAAGATTTAAAGAACAGGCCAAAATGAGGGCAGCAGGGGATAAGGAGGCGCAGATGCCCGATCAGGATTTTGTTGAAGCCCTAGAATATGGCATGCCACCCACGGCTGGCTTTGGTTTTTCTGAACGCTTATTTTCATTTTTAGAAAACAAAACAATGAGAGAATGTCAGATCTTTCCTTTAATGAAGCCAGAGAAATAATAACCAAGCGAATTTACGAATTTTGTTACGAATGTACAAAATATTATAAAATATTAAATATGGATGATAAAATTATTTATAGAGAGTTAAGTTATGAAATAGTTGGTGTTTTATTTGAAGTTTTTGACGAGTTGGGTTATGGACATAAAGAAAGTTATTATGAAAATGCAGTTGCTAAAGGTTTCGACTTTAAAAAAATTAAATATAAAAGACAGATTCCATATAAATTAACTTTCAAAGGGAAAGAAATTGGCAAATATGTCCTGGATTTTATAATCGAGGATAAAATAGTTTTAGAGATTAAAAGAGGAAATTATTTTGGCAAAAAGAATATTGAACAAGTTTTTAATTATTTAAAAGTTACCAATTTAAAATTAGCTATTTTGGCAAACTTTACTGCAAACGGCGTTAAGTTTATAAGAATTGTTAATTCTGATAAATATATTAAGCAACCACAAGAATACAAATTAACTATATCTAAGAAACTATTACGTTTGTAAATTTGTATTATATTCGTAATTTCGCTGGTTATGCAATACGAAAAACCACAATTAAAAAAATTTGAATCAAAAGAAGAGGCCTATGTTTTTGAACAATTTCATAGAGTTAATTTTCAAATTGAAAAAATACCAGCGCTTTATGAGCGTCTGGTCGAACTTAATAGCATGCCTGATTCTCATTTTGAAGATGCAGTGAGTATGGCTAAAATTGTTGATTATTTGTGGGATGAAATTAAAGGAGGAAAAGATATTAAATTTACCAAGGATAAATTAAAATTAGCCTGTTTATTTCATGATATTGGCAAATCCGGCCCGGCCAAAGTTGATCATAGGAAGCGTTATTTAATTGAAACATTATTTAACCCAAAATTATTCAATCCTAAATCTGAAAAATTTCAAGGCAAAAGACCCAGGGATTTATCAATTGATAAAGCGCTAGATTTGGAAAATTTACCAGAAAAAGAAGAGATTAAAGAATATTTACAAGCATTATCACTTCATATTTATGATCCTAAACTGAAAAAGGCAAAAGAAGAAAAGCTTGACTTAAAAAAACATAAAATGATTGATTTATGGCGCGAACATGATTATTGGACGCGCGATCTTTTAAAGGATTACATTGATGATCAACTTGATGAGCCCGTGGCCAAAGTAGCCAGCACCCATCATGCTTTAGACGGGCATGATCCCTGGGATATTGATGGTTTTATTTCCGATGAATCAGTAGCTATAGAAGTGATTGATAAATACTTAATTTTAACTTTAGTTGATAAATATCAGGCCTGGGTGGACCGATCTGGTTTATCTCATGAAGAAGCAATTGAAAAAATAAAGAAAGAAATAACGGAAAGCAAAGATGCAAAAATTATTAATCATGAAGGCAAGGTCTATGATAAGTTTATTAAATATTTAGAGATTATTAAAAAACATCCGGAAATTACAGAAATTATTAAAAAGAAATAATTTACATAAAAGAAACCCCGAATCATAGAAAATTCGGGGTTTTTGATTTTAGGCAGTATTAACTGCCAAAATCATTTTATCCTGTTTGGGATCAATTTTGATCGGGTATTTGCCAGAAAAGCAGGCTGCGCAAAAGTCAGATGTTTTTAAATCATGGACTTTGGCCGCCACTTCCAGCATGTCTTTGATTGGCAGATAACCAAGGAAATCAGCACCAATTGCTCGTCTAATTCCTTCGAGATCTTTGTTGGCTGCAATGAGCTGTTCACGTTCATAAGTGTCTATGCCGAAGTAACAAGGATGAGTGTAGGGCGGCGAACTTAAGAGCCAAGCGATTTTAATTCGCCGAAAGAGTTTTGGGAATAGTTTTTTCAGAATTAAACGGATTACCTTGATCAGTGTTTTGGAAACATTTGACCTGATGAGCGAGTCATCGATCATAATGAGCCAGATATCTTTTTCTGTTTTGGCCAGCTCATGAATCATTGGTGCCAGGACCTTGAAGAGGTTGAAATATTTTTTTTTGTTTTTGGCGATTCTATCAATTTGTTTTGGTTCAAGGAAAGTTCGTCCTACTTTTGGGTTTCTGTACAGCGCTGGACAATAGAAAGCTTTGCCCGGGAATTTTTTGCTTTGGGCAAAATGATAACCCAAGGCAGCACCTTCGCCAGAATTCATTATCGGTATGACGATTCCAGGCAGAGGATACCCCAAAAAAAGTTTTTCCCCAAAACCAAAGCGCGCTAGCGCTACTTTGAGATTAAAGATAGCTTGCAGATACACATCCTCAAAAATGCAAAAGGCGCGTCGTGCTTTCTTTTTGGGCAGATAGCTTTTAAGTTCTCTATTGCCAATCCTCACTTCCACAATTTCGCCTGAAAGAACATTGTGGGCTCTGTCTTTTAGAGGTTTAACTTCACGATCATGCCAGGCACATGGTTCAGAGGCAAATATCCAGCTATCTTTGGTCTTGGCAATTTTTAAGGGCCTAAAGCCATGAGGATCCCTAAATGCCCACAGGCCATTTTTGGATAATAAGATGCAGGAGTAAGCGCCTTTCATTTTGGACATAGCTTTGCGTATGGCCTGGGCCATTGACAGTTTGGGATTGCGCAAATAATAACATATCAGCCGGATAATCACCTCGGTGTCGCTTTCAGTTTCAAATTTCATGCCTTTTTTTTCCAGCTCTTTTCTCAATATTGGCGCATTGGTTAAATTGCCATTATGCACCAAGCTGATACGGCCTTTGTTTTCCGAATCATAGTAAAAGGGCTGGCTGTTAATCAGGCCTGGGTCAATGATTTCATCATCCTCCAGAAAAGGGTCGGCTCTTTCACTCTTTTTTCTTTCTTTTTGCGAAGCACCGGTTCCAGTGGTAGAATATCTGACCTGGCCAAGGCCAGCCAAACCCCTTCTTTTAACGACCCAGAATGATGGTATGGCCTCTAACACATCACCTTTGGCTTTTTTAGTTTTGATTCTGTGATTGAGCATTAAAATGGAGATTCCTGCTGATTCATGGCCGCGATGCTGAATGGCTGCAAGCAGACCGCGAATTCTTTTAGCCATGTCAACACGTTCTGGCTTAGTGCATATTTCACCCACTATACCGCACATTTTTGATCCCTCCTTGTTTTGAGAGTTAATTTGTCTAAATTTGTTAAAGAACGCCTTTATCTTATTAAATCTTGGCAAAAAAGTCAATTTTTGCTAAACTTTGTATATGGATTTAAGGTGTAAGATATAGGATGTAAGATTAAAATTTGCTTAAATCTTGATTCTTAAATCTTAAATCTAAAAATATGCTAGACATAAATTTTATCAAAGAAAACTTAAAAACATTGGCCAAAGTCACTAAAGACAAAGGGCTTAAAATTGATTATAAGCAGCTTTTAAAACTTGATGATAAACGAAGAAATCTAATTCAGGAAATCGATGAATTACGCCAAAAAAGGAATGCCAATGCTGATCTGCTCAAGGACCCGGAAAAACGTTCTGCCAAGCTGATTGCTGAAGGTAAAAGTTTGAAAGATAAGATTACGGCTTTGGAATCCGATTATAATAAGGTTTTAGTTGAATATACTGAAATTATGATTTTGGTGCCTAATGTCATTTCTAAAGATACGCCCATTGGCAAAGATGATAAGGATAATAAAGAAATTGCCAAATGGGGCGAGATACCCAAATTTAAATTTAAAATAAAAGACCATCTGCAATTAGGCAAGGATTTGGATATATTAGATATTGATAGGGGAGTGAAGGTCTCTGGCTTTCGTGGTTATTATTTAAAAAATGAAGGCGCGCAAATGCAAATAGCTCTCTTGCAATATGCATTTAATAAAATGATTGCTAAGGGATTTGTGCCATTTATAACTCCGACCTTGATTAAGCAGGAAGCTTTAATTGGCAGCGGCCATTTTCCATTTGGCAAAGAGGAAGTTTATCAAATCGGCAACCCTGGCAAATTAGATAGCGGTGAAGAAATCAAAGAGCCACTTTATTTAGCCGGGACATCAGAGCCATCTTTATTGGCCTTCCATGCAAATGAAACACTTAAAGAAGAGGATTTACCTTTAAAATATTGCGGTTCTTCAACTTGTTATCGCAGTGAGATTGGCAGTTATGGCAAGGACACTAAGGGTCTTTACCGTGTGCATGAATTTATGAAAATTGAGCAGGTGATAATCTGCCAGGCTGATATTGCCAATGGTTTAAAATTGCTCGAAGAATTAAGAGGTATTGCTGAAGAAGTTTTGCAGGATTTGAAGCTACCATACCATGTAATTGCTGTTTGTACCGGCGATATGGGAGCAGGCAAATATAAAATGTATGATCTTGAAACATGGATGCCTTCGAGAAATGCCTATTCTGAAACACATTCGGATTCATTTTTAACTGACTGGCAGGCGCGCCGCCTTAATTTGAAATACAAGACAAAAGATGGAGAAACTAAATATGCTTTTACTTTAAATAATACTGTTATTGCCTCGCCAAGGATTTTAATTGCGCTTTGGGAAAATTATCAGAATGCAGACGGCTCAATTACTATCCCCGAAATATTGCGTCCTTATTTAGGCAATCAAGAAAAAATATCACCCAAAAAATAAATCATGAGGTCCTCCTTCGCTAAAGCTTCGGAGGACGAGGGGAGGGGATTGTTGAATAAAATTATTATTCAATAATTTATAATTTCTGCCAAGATGTTTTTTAAAAGAAAAAAGAAAAATTTATTATTTCAGAAAAAATATAAAGTTGAAAGGGGGAAGGTTTATTATCGCAGGCCCCATCATTTTAAAATAAATTTATTTAAATTTAATTTGTTTTCGGTCATTAATTTAATCTTATTAATAGGGATCATTTCTTGTCTCTATTTTTTTATTTTTTCAAATTTTTATAATATTACTAATATTGAAATTTATGGCAATCAAATAATTTCAACTGATGATCTACTGGATATTACCAATAATTATCTTAATCAAAACACTTTTTTTATCTTTAAAAACAGAAATATTTTTCTCTTTAGTAAAAACCAATTAATTAAAAGAATAAATGAAGTAGTTTTATTAACTGATATTAAAATAGAGAAAATATTGCCTAATACTTTAAGAGTAACGATTAAAGAAAAGAATGCTGCTTTGAAATGGCAAGGCGCTGATTTAGAATATTTAATTGATAACCAGGGCCAAATTATAAAAAAATTTTATAAAACATCTATTCCTAAAATTTTTCAATTAAATGTTCCTAGTCAAGGAAATAAAGAAGAAATAGAGGGTAATTTTCTCAAAATAATTGATTTAGCAAATGAGGGAGTTAATTTGGGTGATTTTGTCTTAAGACCAGAAAATATTGGGTTTATTCTTGATTTAAATGATCAATTAAGTCAAAAGGATTATTTAAAGCCCAATAATATAACAGTGCCTAATAAAATGCCCCAGTTTTTAATAATTGAGCTAAATACTGGCGCCAAGTTATTTTTTAACTTAGTTGACACTTTGGCTAATCAGCTTAGCCGTTTGAATTTATTAATTGATAAGAAAATCAAACAGGGTAATTTAAAAAATCTGGATTACATTGACCTGCGCATGGGTGAAAATGTCTATTATAAGATGAAATAATGGTTGGGGATAAGCATTTTGCTTGATTTAAGGCAAAATGATATAGTTATTACATCTTCGTATAATATACCTTAATCAAAGAGCTTAAGGAGTCAAAACTGTGATTTATGCAAAAAGCAAATAAGCCGCTTATAAGTTACATACCTACTTTTCTTGAATATTTAGAGGTTGAAAAGGGGTTGGCAGTTTTAAGCGTAAAAAATTATGATCGCTTTATTAATAAATTTAGAATTTGGCTGGATAAGGATTATCCCGGTTTAAAGCCCCATAATTTAACCGCTGATATTATTTATCAATTTCGGCTTTATTTGTCCCGACAAGGCGTTAATGCCACGACTAAGCAAAATTTAAAAAAATCAACGCAAAATTATTATTTAATTGCCTTGCGCAATTTTCTCGCGTATTTAATTGAAAAAGACATTGAAACATTGCCGCCTGGAAAAGTTAAACTGGCCAAAGATAATATGAGAGAAAGAGTCGTGAAATTTTTAAATCTTGAGCAATTAGAACGATTGCTATTATCTCCCAAAATTGCAGAAATTTCTGGATTAAGAGACAAAGCTATAATGGAAACTTTATTCTCAACAGGTTTGCGCGTGGCAGAATTGGTAAATTTGAACCGCGATCAATTTAATCTGAAAATAATCAAGAACCCTAATTATGATTCTTTAGAATTAGCAATAGTCGGCAAAGGCAGTCATCCCCGGCCAATTTATTTTTCCAGGCGCTGTTTAGATTGGATAATTAGATATTTGGAAGCTAGGAAGGATATGGAACGTCCGCTTTTTATAAATCATCAGAATTTTAAAAACGACAAGACCGATCATCGCTTAACAACGCGTTCAATTGAAAATGTTTTAACTAAATATAGCAAGATTGCGGGTCTGCCTTTTATTGCCACGCCTCATACCTTGAGGCATACTTATGCCACTGATTTATTAAATCAAGGCGCTGATTTAAGGATTGTCCAGGAGTTTTTAGGCCATAAAAATATTATGACCACTCAAATATATACGCATGTGACCAATAAAAGGCTTAAAGATTTGCACCAGAAATTCCATAGCGGTAAGAATTTAAAAAATGAATAATTTTAAATAGAGCGTCTTTGTCATTCCGACCTTCGTCCCGCTACGGCGGGACTACGGTCGGCGAAGGCCGAGCCATGCGAGGAATCCAGTACGTTATGTTAGTAATAGATCCTTCGCTTACGCTCTGGATGACGTGATGGCTCGGATAATTTTTATGAATACTTATTGGATTTATATTATGATGAATAAAAGTAATTCCGTTAATTATACCGGGATAACTAATGATCTAGAAAGAAGAGTTTGGGAACATAAAAACAGCACTAACGTAAATAGCTTTACTTCTAAATATAACATTAATAAATTAGTATATTTTGAAGATTTTTATACCCCTGAATCTGCAATTGCCAGAGAAAAACAAATTAAGGGTTTAAGCAGAGAGAAAAAATTAAACTTAATAAAGGAGATGAATCCGGAGTTTAAAGATTTATCAGAAGAATGGTATCAGGATGAAACAAAATAACCAAGCCGAGCGTTTAGTAGAGAGTATTAACCGAATTACTGGATTCTTCGCTTCGCCTATCGGCTTCGCTCTGAATGACAAGGAGGATGCTCGGATAAAATTAAAATAACCAAGCCGAGCGTTTGGTAGAATGTATAAACCGAATTACTGGATTCTTCGCTTCGCCTATCGGCTTCGCTCTGAATGACAAGGATGCTCGGATAAAATAAAAGAAATTATAAAAAAGAGGCCAGAAAGGTCTCTTTTTTATAACCGTATTGTCATTCAGAACGAAGTGAAGAATCTATTACACCGAAGTATTGGTCTTTCGACTATGCTCAGGATGACAATACGGTTTTTTCAGTGAAATACTTTTCCAATTCCCTATCCCTCTTAAATCTATCTATATTCTTATTTACCTGCCTATAAAACCCAGGATAATGGCTTCTGGTGATAATATGGCCCCTGTAAAGCTGTTTAAAGGGTTTTTTCTGATGGTGGGCTATCTCATGGGCTATAATTCTTAAAATTGAGTTAATGCTCTTTGGTTGCCTCTTTTTAGGCGTAAAAATATCAATGGCAATTAATTTGGTTTTTAAATTAGTGTAAGCCACTTTAAAATTCTTGGCAGTGTTTATCGGTGCTTGCCTATTCATAACTCTAAAACTAAAACCCGTAACTTTTAAACAGTTACATGCCTGATTAAATATGTCCCTTACCCTATTTTGATGTGGATTAATCATGTGTCGCAAAATATTATTATTTTCCAGATGGTGAATAATGCCAAGGTTCGCTAACGCCTCCTCTTAAATTTGCATATAAGCCATTGGCATTAAAACATTCTTTTAAATACTGATCAGAAGTTCCAAAATTGGAAACTTTTACGCCATTTATTCTGACATCAAAAGCTACGCCTTTGCCATGATTAGAACAACAGGGTTTGGCAGCATAGCCAGTGCCAAAATTTTTTTGATAAGCAGCATATTGTCCTGCTGCTGATCTCCAGCCACTAGCTGTTATTGTCTTGCCAAATTTACTTTTAACGCAATCAGCGCTCTTTTTAAATCTTTCAAAGGCGCCTGCCTCGGCCTTTTGTCCCGAATCTTTCCCATATTTTCCCATGGATACAATATTTAAACCCGCAGGAGGATTATTGCCTAATGCTTTGCATTCTAAAGCCACAGCTTCTTTATAACTACCGCCATATTTTGTGCAGATTGCTTGATAAGAAGCATTGGTAGAAGTTATGGCATCTGGTGAGCCAGTTGCTATCGCTGATGATAAGTCCACATCAGGCAGTTCTTCAGGTTCAATATATTCCGCGCTGGGTGGTTTTAATTCAGTGATGCCCACAAAAGATAATAAAACATAACTAAATAAAGCGATGCAAAGGCCAATTAAAGCAAATTTAATTCTTTCTTTGGCAGTGGAAATTAATTTTTTATCACCCCCTGCCAGAATCCATAAAATTCCCGAACCGATTATAATTATAATAATAAAAGGGATAATGATGTATAAAGAGGCCTTATAGATATTTTTAATGTATTCAGCGATGTTCGTAGCTTTGCTATAAGTTAAGAGAGGAACTTCTAGTAGTATATTTGGTTCAGCCGCTGTTTTTGGCTGGGTTTGATCAGCGGCTAGAAGTAAAAAAGGCGCGAAAAATAAAGTAAAAATTATTACCCCAAATATTAATGATTTAAAAAGTTTTATCTTTTTATTTTCCATGTGGTAAATATTACGGATGAATATCAAAATTAATTTTAAATAGGTAAATAAATCAATTCAAGATTCATTAAGACAGTCAATTAATGTAGATCCAGATAAAATAAATCATTTTTAGGAAAATCCGAAAAGTATAATTTATCATTTTTTTCATCAAGGATATAAAATAACGGTACTATAGGGTTGTCATATACGTGATTATTTAGTTGTTCCATAGAATTTGTAGATGCATTATATTTAAAAAAAACATAAGAAGCGGCTCTGTTTAAAAATTTTGATTCATCGCCCATTTTTAAATTTTCGCCGGCTTGAAAATACAGCTCATCCCCTGCCCGATTCCAAGTTATTGCGTCTGATAAAATAATATATTTAAATGTATAAATAATTTTGGCATTTTCTATATCATAAATTATAGAAATAATATTATTATTTTGATATTTTTCAATAAAGGCATATTTATCATTTGGTGAAATGACAGCATCAATTAAATCTTTAAAAATTACATCTTGTCTTAGATTAATTATATTTAATCGTATAAGTACATTTTGATTATCTATAATTTTATAATAATATAAAAAATTGTCTTGTATTCTGCTTTGTTTGGGTAATAACCCTATCTCGCTTGAACCAAAATTTAATAATAATTTATTCGTAGATATGCCCTCAGGATTGGTGCTGTATAATGAAGTGGTATTATCTGCAGTATTCCTAAATAAATAATAAATTAAGTCACAGGAGTCGTTCCAGACCGCATCTATAGTATAAGGATTTAATAAAACAGTTTTTTTATTTTCAAGATCTATGGCAATTTTATTTATTTCATTGACCTGTAAATCACCAGGCATTACATCATCCCCATCTGGTTTGGGGTAAGATTCTGCAGAAATTTGAAACATAATCATTTTTGTTTCATTGCACCACTTGACATTTAAGACACTTTCAACATCAAGATTTTTAAAGAATATGACTGGTTGTTTAGCTCCCTCGTAATTTAAACTGCTTAGGTCAACTTTGTTAATTACTGATTTATCATCTAAATAAAATAATGAATTATTAGCAGTTAGAAGCGGATAATTAACATTTTTTAAATTAATTTTCTGAATTGGTAATGGATTAGAAATATCACTAATTTTGGGTTTGTCTGGAAAAATATTCTTGTATTCAAGCCAATAACTTAAATAAGAATATAGATAAAAAAATATTACAGCACTTAATGAAATTGTGCATACTCCTATAATAATCATTGATTTTCTACTCATAAATAATTTTAAAATGTATAATTATTAGCGTCTTTCCAAAAATCCCATTTACATTTTCCTCTGGTATTGGGGCCCTTATTCATACTTTGAACGCAATGGTAATTATCCGCTGCTGCGGCCTGTGAATGAGTAATTGCTGGTATACCCCATTGACTTTTTAGAGCATTAATTTTTGCCCGTAAGGCAGCTATTTGCTTTTCTGTAAGTTTTCCAGATCCATTTGTACATGCTTCTCCTAGTATACTTCCATTGGGATAGCACTTGGGTGAAAAACCACTAGCGCCAGCAACAGCTATACAAATGCTGTTTTTATTTCTGCCATAAGTACAATAAGTTGGATCTTGCTCTGGGGGAAAACTTTGTACCACAACACCATCGCCTTTAACTGTAAAAGTATAGTGCGGTGACACACCACTTGTAGATCCGGCAGACCAGTGTACATATAGGGCCTTTTTTTTGCCAGTACCTAATGCTGGTATCCCACCGCTTCCCTGGGTATAAGCGGGAGGATTAGTAATTTCTTCTGTTTCTAAGGCCTCGGGAGTAATATATTCAGCGCTGGGTGGCTTTAATTCAGTGATTCCTACGAGAGATAAGAGTACATAGCTTAATAAAACAATTCCCAAGCCAATTAAGCCATGCCAAATGCGGCTTTTGGCATTATTCATGCCTTCAGGATCCCGGCCAGCGGCTGTTAACCATTCAATGCCGCCCAGCATAATGACAACAATTACAATTGGCACAACAATATAGGTAGCTGCTTTATAAACGGCCTTGATATATACAGCAATGTCAGCAGCATCTGTGAATCCTAGAATTGGGATTTGGAGCTTAATATTTGGTTTTTCAGCAGCCACAGCTAAAACAATATTTGGAATAACTAAAAATACAAAAATAATAATACAAAAAATTAAAACTTGATATTTTAAAATTTTTAGAATTATTTTATTTGAAATAGTATGAAATTTTTTTTGTTTCTCATTTAACATAAAAAATATGATCTTTACACTAAGTAGTTATTATAAATATTTAGCCCCCACATTTTTTATTTTGAAGTGATTTTATGGTATCTGTGGGATCCATTAAGTTTGATGGTTTTGTAGAAAGATATTTTGTTCTGCACTCATTTGACTGGGATATCGTAGATCCTTTAGGAGGATACCAATGTCCATTGGCGCTGACTCGGCCCTTATATAATTCAAAGTGATTCATGCCGCAATGACTCGCAACGCCCAATACTTGCCCTGCGTTAACGCTTTGTCCTTTTTTGGCCTGCGTATGTTCAACATCAATTTCCCCATAATTTACTGTAACACCAAGATCGGGATGATAAACCAAAACTGCATTCACTTGTCCACTTCCGCCCCAACCTTTATCGCAGCCGTAAAAATGGTAAACATTAACTACAGTACCTTTTGCTATAGCCACTACCTGACCCGGACTTTTAGTGTAGATATCTATGCCAGCATGGCATCTATTCCCGCTGCTTCGGGGAGAACCCCAGTTCCAACTGATATGAGCGAAGCTATTACTTGCTACAGGAAAGCAGGATCCCCCTACACTAGGATAATTGGCATTAGCGCTACCTTGAGATTCATTAACATTTGGGATATCAGAATCTGAAGAAGGTATATCTACTGCTATGGGCTGAATATATTCAAGACTTGGATTTGTTAAGCTAGTGATGCCAATAAAACTCAGAATTACATAGCTTAATAAACCGATTAATATTCCTACAATTGCTCCGGAAATATATTTTTTCGCCTCTTTGATTTTGGCAACATTGCCGCCTGCCACGATCCACTGGATGCCAGCCCAGATAATAATCACAATGCCGATGGGCACTAAAATATAAAGCGTATATTTATAAATTGTCTTAATATAATCCGCAATATTAGTAGCGATTTTATATTTAAAAATCGGGACTTCTAATTGTAATCCCGTAGGAGTTGTTACGGTTTGTGCTATTGCACTTGGATTAAAGCAACATTGCTGATCAGATTCAGCTGCTGGACAAAGAGATGTTGTAGAGAGATCGATGCATTTTTCATTACTTTCCTCAGGACAATATTCGCAGATTACATCAGTTGCTATACATTTACCTTTCCCTGGATATTTTTGGGCACATGTCTGCGTATCATCAGCAGCATAAACGTTTGTTGAAAATGGAAAATATAGAACAGAAAAAATAATAGTAATTAAAGCCAATTCTATTAAAAATTTCGATTTATTTTTTCTACAGATCATTTTTGTATTTTTTTATAAAAAATTTGCTTGAGCCAGTTGGCAAAGATGAAAAATAAAAGGGCGTGAATTAAATCAATCACCTCTACCCCTTTTTCCTTGGCAAAAAAAGAAGTGACCAAAATGGAAAGCGTGCCGAAATAAATTAACATTTCAACCAGATAAAAATCACCTTTGGTTACAGTAATATCATACTGCATGATGCCCTGATCTTCATCTGCTTTGGTTTTAAAAAATATTTTGATCAAAACAAGAATAAAACTGCAGGTTAAAATCAGGGTTGGTGCCCAGAAAAGTATAAGATTGCCCAAATTTTCAACTATATCCCGATAAAAAAACCAAAAAAGAACAATGCCAGCAAATATCAGCCAGACCAGATATTCTGATAAAAAAATTGAGATGAGTGCGAAAAATTTATTTTGCGGTTTATCGTCGTACATAACTTTTAATATAGTTTTAAGGAAAATGTTATAGCTGCCAGTTTGGTTTTTGGATAATGGTCTTAAGTTTAAAATCCCAAATACTTAAGACTAATGCCTAAACCGGTAGCTATGACTAAAAACTAACAACCAATGTTAATTTAAGGCAGATATTCCAGCGGATTGACAGGAATGACTTTTAAACGCACTTCAAAATGCAAATGCGGACCCAAAGAAAGATTGCCAGCGCCTCTGGTGCCTGGCATGCCGCCTGTTAAGCCGATAATATCTCCGGGTTTAACATAGGTATCTTCTTTGACATAAATGGCGCTGACATGGCCATAAACCGTGGAAATGCCATTATCATGGATTATAATTATATAACTGTAGCCATAGCCAGCATCAACAGTGCGCGCCACATAGCCGGGCGCGGGCGCTTTGATCGGTGTTCCCTGCCTGGCCCTGATATCAATGGCCGGGTGTTCAAAAATATAGCGGAAAGGATAATCAGGATCATGAAAATAAGCAGTTATGATATGAGGAGGATTTAAGGGCCAGTCAACCAAGGTTGTTTCGGGCGAAGTGTTTTCGCTCCTGATTCTGGCAATTTTGTCTTTGACTTGCTTTTGCAAATTCAGGATGTCAGAATCAATTTCATTTTGTTGCTGTTTGCTTTGCAATAATAATTGCTGGAATTTGATTTCTGAGGACCTGGTTTCTAAAAGCAATGACTCCTTGGCTTTTTGCTCGTCTTGCAATTTTCCTTCTTGGCCTTGGAGCTGTTCTTTTAATTTTTCCAGATCTTCCTTGTTTTTTTCCAGCTCTGTTTTCTGCAAGGCGATAGTTTCTTTTAATAGTTTCAGATGGTCAATGGAATTTTTTAAATCATTTTGGATTGTTTCCAGATAACTAAGCTGGTTAAAAAATTCCGAAAAGGATTCATTGAGGATCAAGATTTCCAGATATGATTTTTGGTCGTTTTTATTAATTTGCTTGACGTATTCAATTAAACTTTCTTTCTGGGCGTCAATTTCCTTTTGTTCCTGATCTATTTGATAATTCGTGGCTTCAATTTCCAGCTTTGTTTTATCAATTTGCAATTGCGTTGTTTCAATATCCAATTGGACTTTGATAATCTGATTGTCCAAAAGACCCATTTGATCTTTTAGGGTGGCGGCCCTATTTTTATATTCTTCTATTTTTTGTCCGTATTCTTTGGCGGCTTTTTGCAAATTTTCAATTTTAGTTTTATTAGCTTCAATTTTTTGATTTAATTCAATTATATCGGAATTACTGCCATAGATGCTATTGTAATCAGGCGAATCATAATTTGCTGCCAGGACAAAAGCAAAACAAGTACCTAAAGTTAATAAGCACGAAAATACAAAGAAAATAACGATATTTCTCTTTTTCATCCTAGCTTTATTATAGCATGTTTTTGTTGGGAATTGAATATAAATTTTTGCACCATAAACGCCGAAGGAGCGATTCGCGAATCGCTCCTTCGGTTATGATGGATATTACGTTAGTTTTATTTAAGTTTAATTTGCGCCTGATTTATTCTTTTTAAAGTTTCTTTCTTGCCTAAAACCCAGGCGATTTCAAATGGGCTGGGTGAATTTTGCTGGCCGGATAAAGCTACCCTCATTGGCCAGAGCATGTCCCCTACCCCATATCCTTCTTTTTTAAGCCAGGCCATTATTTTTGCTTCCAGAGTTTTAATTTCAGAAAAATCTTTATCTTTGAGTGTGATTATAAAATCTTCTAATTTTACTAAATTTTCCAAGGTTGATTCTTTATTTGATTTTTTCCAGATTAAAAGTTCTGGTTTATAAATTGGTTCTTTATAAAAGAATTCAGTATTTTGGTTGATGTCAGAAAGTTTTTTAAGCCGTTCCTGTTCAACTGCCACGATTTTTTCAGCAAGTTTTGGATTTATATCTTTAAGATATGGCAGGCATAATTTAGTTAATTCTTTGACTTTCATTTTTCTGATGTAATAACCATTGATCCAGTCCAATTTTTCCAGATTAAAGATAGCGCCTGAAATATTAATTCTCTTTAAATCAAATTTGGCAATTAATTCTTTGAGCGAATAAATTTCCTGCTCTGAGCCAGCGCCTTCTGTCCAGCCAATAGTGGCTAAAAAGTTTATTAAGGCATCTTTAAGATATCCCTGGGCCAGATAATCACTTACTGCCACATCGCCTTGTCTTTTGCTAAGTTTTGATTTATCAGGGTTTAAGAGCAAAGGTAAATGGGCGAATTGCGGTACTGTCCAGCTAAAATATTCATATAATAAAAGGTGTTTGGGGGTGCTGGAAATCCATTCTTCACCTCTGATAACATGGGTAATTTCCATTTCATGGTCATCAACCACATTTGCCAAATGATAAGTTGGAAAGCCATCTGACTTTAAAAGTACCTGGTCATCAATATCATTGGAATTGAATTTTACTTCTCCTCTGATAATATCGTTCCACTTGATTTCTTTATTAGGTGGTACATTTAAGCGAATTACATAGGAAATTTTGGCTTTTAGGTTTTTGTCTATATTTGCAGGACTTAATTTACAGCAGGTTTTATCATATTTGGGAGCTCTTTTTTGCTGAATTTGTTCTGCTCTTAGCTTGGCTAATTTTTCTGGCGAGCAAAAACAATAATAGGCCTTGCCATCCTTAATTAATTGATCAGCAAATTTTTGGTAAATTTTGAGCCGTTTTGACTGATAAACCGGCTTATTGTCATATTTTAAACCAAATTCCTTTAAAATTTTAAATATTTCTTTATCTGCGCTTTTGACTAATCTGGCTTGATCAGTGTCTTCAATTCTTAACAAAAATTTGCCCTGATTGTGCCTGGCAAATAAAAAATTATATAAAGCAGTTCTTAAGCCGCCTACATGCAAATACCCAGTCGGACTGGGTGCAAAACGGGTTTTGATGTTTGTCATAAATTTTATGTCTAAGCGAAAACAGTCAGTTTGGTCATATAATATTTACTATTATCGGCGGCTTTAGCCGCCGCACGGCCTCTAAAGAGGCCGATAATTGTACCTTCAAATGCGGTTTCCGCTCATTAATTTTTTATAGATATTTTTTAAATTTATCAAGGCCGATTTGAATTATTTCTTTTTTGTTTGGAGAGACAATATCTAAAATTTCTTCTTTGCCAACCCATTGAAAATTTGAAAATTCCGCGCTTGGCTTGATTTCATTTTTATTGCCGATAAATTTTATTAAAAATAAACTCTGTTTTTGGCCTTTATATTTATCAGTGTACCAATAATCCTGCCTGAATTTATATTTAAAACAATTTTCAAATTTGTCCATTATTTTTAGATTGGTGCTGCCAATCTCATCACTTGATTCCCGAATAATCGCTTTTTCCAATGATTCACCTTTTTTAACTCCGCCTTGTGGTAATTGCCAGTAATGAAATTTACAGGAAAAGCCAATTAGTATTTTTTTCTCATCATTAATTATCATGCCAGCTACATTATTCCTATAGATAAACAAATTCCCAAACCTCCAGCGCAAGCAAGCTAATGGAAATATTATAACAGCCCTAAGAATTCTTTTCCAGCGCCAGGGTTCTTGGTTTAGACGCCAAAGCCATTCTAATCTTAGCTTGCGCCAAGAATTTGGCGCTCTTTTTATCTCGCCAGCTAGAAAATCAATACTGCCGCCGACTCCGAGCATAAGTTTGGTCTCTAATGATTCAAGATTTCTGGACATAAAATATTCTTGTTTTGGTGCGCCAAGACAGACAAAGGTTATGTCGGGTTTTATGGAGTTAATGAGGTTAATGAGGTTTGATTGGGTTGAGTTGCCTTGACTATCAAATTGGCCGCCGTTGATGTATTCAGTTTTTAAATTTGGATATTTTTGCTTGAGCAAATTTTTTACTCGCTCCCCTGTTTCCTGTTTGCCACCCAAAAATAAAACTGAATAACTATTTTGTTCAGCCAGTTTTAGAAGTTCCCAGCAAAGGTCAATGCCAGTTGTTAAATTTTTTAATTTACTGCCAAGGATTCTAGCGCCCAATTTTAAACCAAAACCATCAGGTATGGAAATAAAAGAGTTGTGAGTTATTCTTCTGAATTGTTTGTCTTTATAACCAACCAGACAAATTTCAGGATTTGGGGTTACGATATAACCTTTTTTATTAATAGAAAATAATTCTTGAATTTCTGCAATTACTTCAGTAAGCGAGATATCATTAATTTTTGAACCTAAGATATATAAATCTTTTCCGCCGGAGGCGGATCCGCCTTTGGCGGACATTTTAAAATTTTTATTTATCATAGTTTCTTTACTGAAGAATAAATATTTACAGGCGTATTTAGAGGCGTCCAATTATAAAGCCACTCGGCATCTTTTAATTTTAAATTCACACAGCCATGGCTGACGCGCGTGCCAAACTTCCAGTGCCAATAAGCGCCATGGATGGCATAATCACGATAAAAATACATAACATTTGGGACATTGGGCAAATTATAGTTGTCAGGGTTGTCCAGACCATAATTGCGCACCATGTTTGTTTTTAAAACCTTGGTATTTATTTTAAAATTGCCAACTGGCGTGGGAAATTTCCATTTGCCGGTGGAAATTATAAATTCTTTTTCTAATACCCCATTGCTATAAGCAAAGAGCTTTTGCCTGCTTAAATCAATTTCAATGGCTTTGAGAGGAGGAATTTTTTGGGTGGCTGCTATTATTTCATTTTTATTGTTATTATTAATATCATCTTGGGCAATGGAAATACCGCCGCGAAAGCCGGCATAAACAAATACTCTGGGGTCAATTTTTAGCTGTCCATTAGCAGCAAATGCCCTAAAATGAGCACCGCCGCCAAAACCCGGGCCAGTTAAAATTTCGATTTGACTGTCATTATCAATATCACCACTGGCCAAATTTACACCCCCGGAAAAACTTTTATCATAAGCTAAAAATTCATTTTGTAGTTTGCCATTATTATTAAAAATTTTTATTTTGGGCTCTTTGCCTGTAAGCGGAGCAGTGATTATTTCAGCGCTTTTATCGTTATTTATGTCAGCAGCCAAGACATTAACGCCGCCTTTAAAACTTTTTTCATAGGCATAAAAGGAACTTAAAAAATTGCTGTAGTTACTGAAAATTTTAACTACTCCCTCTTGGCCATAACCAGCGCCGACAATTATTTCCCTTTGGCCGTCTAGGTTTACATCACCAGCTGAAATACTGGCCCCGCCAGTTAATTCTTTGTCAAAAGCAAGGAAACTAAATAGTTTTTTGCCAAAGCAATCAAAGACCCTGATTTCTGAATTGCCTTCTTCATTCTGGGCAGTGATTATTTCCAATAAGCCATCATTATATAAATCCGCGGCAATGGCCTTAATTCCCCCCTTATAATCTTCGCCATAAGCTAAAAATTCTGATTTGAAGTTGCCTTGGTTGTCCAAAATTTTAACCAGGGGTTTTTCATTCTGGCCAGCAGCTACAATAATTTCTTGCTTTTTATCATTATCTAAGTCAGCCACGGCAATATTCAATCCTTCAACCGTGGAATTTTCATCAAAAGGATAAATGTCCTTTTCAGCCCGTAAAGTTTGTAAATTAAAAATCCTGATAGTTGGTCGCGGTCTAACATTTTGTTCTGCGGGTAAGGTTTCTGCCTTTACATTGAAAGCAAAGAATAAGCTTAAAAATGTTAGCAAGATAATTATTTTCACATTTTTCATAATAACTGAAATTTATATTGTTTGACCATATTGTAAATTGGGCCGCTTGGTGTCAGATTGCTTTCCATTAGATCTATTGAGTGAATTATGAATTCCGAATTCTGCCTGCCTGCCGAAGCTTGAAGAGCGAAGGCAGGAAAGCTGAAATTTGGGATTTGTAGCGAAGTTTTAAATTTAACACGGCCTAAAGTGAGGTGCAGGCGAAACGGCCTGGTATCAATTTCAAAACCTAATCTTTCTAATGCTTGTCCTGTTTCTTTTTGTAATTTGATTGTCTGGCCATCATTTAATTCTAGCATATCTAAAAAAATTACTTTGGGATTGTTTAAATCCGGGAAAGCGCTGATTGAGTTAGAAAGTGAAAAGTTTAAAGTTGGAAAGTTATTAATTATAGGTTCTAGATATTGATTTATTTCCGAGATTTTTTCTTCGGGAACATCCCCTAAAAAATGCAAAGTCAGATGGAAATTGTCTTCCCCCACCCATTTAATGGGTTTATTTTTATTTGACTTTTGCAATTTTAAAACCAGATCAGCCAGTCGGGCTTTGATTTCTAAAGGTAAATTGATGGCTAAAAATAGGCGTTTGGTCATGATTATATTTTAACAATAATTTAACTAATAAAAAAGGGCGATTTGAATTTATCTCTTCGCCCTTGGCAGTTTTGCTAGAATATGGGGAAATAGCCTAGCCAGACCCTCGGGACTCGGGGAATTCTGCCGTAATCCAATTCTACATCTGTCATCGCAGTCAACTTTGGCGGGCCAAGGAATTAAAACCCTTCATTGACTGGTGATTAGATTATTTCATATCCTTTTGATATTATCTCCCGGATAATAGCCGCTTAGGCTAGAATTTGGAGGCAGTGGTAGCTGGTAGTATTTGGACTACCTGCCATTTAACTTTCCACTTTTGCTAGGAGAGAACAAGTTTTGTATCCCGATATTCCTATCTTAAACCTGAAGTGGGTGATCCTTCAGGTTCAAGACCTCTAATTGTTTAGAGCTTCTATTTCCCCATGTGCTTAAATTAGCTAATATTTCTCTTTATGTCAAGACTTGCTATACTGAAAATATATGCAACTTGCTCAATTTTGGTCAAAAAAAGAAAATAAAGTCCAATGCCAGCTCTGCAACCATTACTGCTTAATAGCTGATGGCAAGCGCGGTATTTGCGCTGTGAGAAAAAATATCAAAGGCAAGCTTTATGCCCTGGATTATGGCAAGGTTATTGCTGCCAACATTGATCCAATTGAGAAAAAGCCACTATTTCATTTTTTACCAGGCAGCTTAAGTTATTCAATTTCCACAGTCGGCTGTAATTTCCGCTGCCTGCATTGTCAGAATGCTGATATTTCCCAATATGCTGAAAAAAAGCTTGAAGCTGACTTTGTGCCAGGGCAAGACACAGAGCCACAGGAGATTGTTAAAAGAGCAAAAGAAAGCGGTTGCCTTTCTATTTCTTACACTTATACTGAACCAACTATTTATGCTGAATTTGCCCTTGATTGCATGAAGCTGGCGAAAAAAGCTGGCTTGAAAAATGTCTGGGTTTCCAATGGTTACACTGCGCCTGAGGCCTGGCCCCAGATACTCCCCTATCTTGATACGATTAATGTTGATTTGAAATTTTTTAATAATGAAACATATTTGAAAATTTGCGGAGCAAAACTAGAGCCAGTTTTAGAAAATTTAAAATTATTAAATCATCATAAAATCTGGCTGGAAATAACTACCCTGATTATCCCGGGCTTGAATGATTCAGAGAAAGAGATTGAAGACATTGCTAAATTTATAAAAAATTATTTGGGAGCTGAAACTCCCTGGCATGTTTCCAGATTTTTTCCGCAGTATAAACTGCAAAATGAAAATCCGACTGAAGAGGATTTAATTTACAAGGCCTATAAAATCGGCAAAGAGATTGGTTTAAAATATGTTTATGGGGGCAATGTTATTTCTGAGACCCTGGAAAATACTTATTGCCCAAATTGTAACGAATTAGTGATCCAAAGAGTTAGTTATACGATAAAACGGTTTGATCAGGAGGGTCTTTGTCCAAAGTGTAAATATAAAATAGATTTAATTTTAAAATAAGATTAATAAGAAAAGACCCGAGAGTTTCGGGTCTTTTTAAGTTCAGGCAGGAGTTATCTTTACAACCTTACTGAATCTTTGTTTTTCTTCAGGGGTTAGGGCGTCAAATTTTTTCAAATGGTTATCTGTTATTTCCATGATGTAAAAATCATCGCTCTTTATTGCCTGAGCGTTTTTGCTGATTTTTAGATTGGCAACCTGGATATTGTAGGCAGCGATAGTATTAGAATATCCTTTGACTTCAAATTGCTGGGGATGCTCATCAATATCAGTGTTTTCAAAAAAGATGGTTTGGACCTGATTAAAGGTGTTTTCCGAGATTAAAATATCCCCGATTTGACAAGCGGCTTCCATGCGCTGGGCTAAATTGGTTGTTTCGCCAATAGATGTATAGTCCATTTTTTCGTCGCTGCCCAGGGCTCCGACAATTACTTCTCCCGAATTAATGCCGATGCGCATTTCCAGTACTGGTTTTTTCTCCTTTTGCCGAACTTCATTTAATCGGCGCAGTACAAGCTGCATTTCAATGGCGCAAGAGACAGCTAATTCCGCATGATTATCGAGTTTGACTGGTGCGCCAAAGATTGCCACAATGGCATCGCCGATATATTTATCAGGAAAACCGTTCCATTTTTTTATAATGGGAATCAGCTCCCTGAAATATTCATTGAGCATCTGGAAAATCTCTTGTGGCCCCATATTCTTAGTAATGGTCGAAAAGCCAGCAAAGTCGGTAAAAACAAGCGTTGCCTTTACCATCTCGCCTTCAAAGATTAATCCTTCTTTTTCCACCTTTTCTGCCAGTTCTTTAGAAAGTAATTTACCCAGCATATTTTTCAGGTTTAGGCGGCCCTTGAGTTTGACTACCATGTCATTGAAGATGGCGATAAAATTTCTGATTTCCAGGCTGCCATGTTCAGGGACTTGGATATCGTAATTGCTATTTATCACCTCTTGAGCTGCTGCAATAAGTTGTTTTATGGGTTTGGAAATAAGGTCGCTTATTCTGGAGGTTAGCAGAGTAATGATTAAGGTAATTACGGCAATTGTTGACAGAATGAAAATGCCGATTGTCCACATTAACTTTTTGACTTTTGAAGCGTCGAAATCAAGGGCAAAGTTATTCCAGGTCCCGCGATTAACTTCCGCTGCTAACCAGACAGAGAACCAGCTGCCCCATTTGTCAGTATCAAATTTGGGGAAAATTTTCAGATGGTATCTAACAGGATTAGTGTCAAAACCAGGTCCGTTTTTAAGGTAATTGCGAAAATATTGACAGTCATTTTTAATGACGTCGTATTCCAGACCTGGATATGAACTCTCCCACCAATCAGATCCATCCAGCAGAAAAACCAATTTTTGGCCATTATCTGTCATGACATAAGTGTCATTAAAATCAAATCCTGCTGCTTTGGCAGATAATCTGGCTTGACTCAATTTTTCCTTATATTCCTTGAAGATTATCCGCAGCCTTGGATCAGAGGCAAATTGTTTTTCCCAGAAATCCTCGGCTTGGAGCAACTTTTGGAAATCAAAATTTTTAGTTTCCATCCCCTTGGCCTTGAGAATTTTGGCCATATACTCTGGAGTTAATACCATAATACAAGTTTCATGTTCGCAAAATTCAAACCAGAGATTGAATGTCCAGACAAGGTAATTTTCCAATTCTGGATCAGCGCTCTCATTAATACGCAGAGCAAACTCATTCATTTTTTTCAGCTGATAGGGGTGAAAATCAGATTTGACTTGGGAGACAACGATTTTGCCCTGACTGATCAGATTAGCTAATTCCTCCCATGGCCGTTGGATTTCGACGATTAAAGGCGGCAGGGCTACAATCAGGACAAGCAAAAGACCAAAAAGTACTAATTGTGTCCGAAAAGAAAGCCGCGATTTCTTAGCAGTTTTTTCATCCATTTCTAAACTCCTTTCTTGAGTTGTAAAGTACAAATTTTTGATTTAATCAAAAGATAGATTTAACTTTTGATTATTACTTTTTATCATATTATTTAAAGATTGTCAATAAGACAGTGAAAATATTGACATTTATAAAAAGATTTATTATACTTTAATTAGCACTCGCTCTGTTTGAGTGCTAACTATTTTAATGATTTAAATCTATACATATCTACAGATTGCTACTAATCTACAAATTATTTGTAGTATTTGTAGTTTATTTGTAGATTCGTAACGTTATGTTTAATCCCAATAAGCTCACCACTAAATCCCAGGAAGCCCTGCGCAATGCGCAGGAAATCGCGGTTGACCACAAAAATCAGCAGGTTGATGCTTTGCATTTGTTCGCTTCCCTACTCACTCAAGAAGAAAGTTTAGTCAATACAATTTTAAAAAAGCTGGAAGTTGAGCCGACTCAATTAAAGAACCAGATTTTTCAAGCCATTGAATCATTTCCAAAAACCCGTGGTGAAATCAGTTTAACTCAGATGTTTTTAACTGAAGATCTGGCCCGGGTTTTGGCTGGTTCGGAAAAAGAAGTCAAGGACCTCAAAGACGAGTACATTTCCACTGAACACATTTTTTTATCAATGCTTGATACCAAAACCAAGGTGAAGAATCTTCTGGATTCTTTTGGTATTCAATACGAGACAGTTTTAAAACTACTGGCACAGCTGCGCGGTTCCACCAGAATCACTGATCCTGAACCAGAATCAAAATTCCAAGTGCTGGAAAAATACGCAATGAATTTAACTGAAATGGCCAGGCAGGAAAAATTAGATCCAGTCATTGGCCGCGATTCAGAAATTAGGCGCGTAATGCAGGTGTTATCCCGCAGAACTAAAAATAACCCAGTTTTGATTGGCGAAGCCGGGGTTGGCAAAACAGCCATTGCTGAAGGTTTGGCCCAGAGAATTGTGGCAGGTGATGTGCCCGAAACCTTAAAAAACAAAGAAGTGATTGCTTTGGATTTGGGTTCTTTAATTGCGGGCACTAAATTTCGCGGTGAATTTGAAGACCGCTTAAAAGCTGTTTTAAAAGAAGTGGAAAATTCCAATGGCCAGATAATTTTATTTATTGACGAACTGCATACTGTTGTCGGCGCTGGCGCCATTGAGGGCTCAATGGATGCGTCCAATATGTTAAAGCCAGCTTTGGCCCGCGGCAAACTGCATGCCATTGGCGCCACGACTTTAAAAGAATACCAGAAATATATTGAAAAAGATCCGGCTTTGGAACGCCGTTTCCAGCCGGTCATGGTTTTGGAGCCCTCAATTGATGATACTATTGCGATTTTGCGCGGCATTAAGGAAAAATACGAAGTGCATCATGGCGTGCGAATCACTGATTCAGCGATTATAGCAGCCGCTGAATTTTCCCAAAGGTATATTACTAACCGCTTTTTACCTGATAAAGCCGTTGATTTGATTGATGAAGCGACTTCTGCTTTGCGCATGGAAATTGACTCCATGCCTGAAGAACTGGATAAGATGAAGCGTAAAATCAAGCAATTGGAAATTGAAAAAGCAGCTTTGAAAAAAGAATCAGATAAAAGTTCCAAGGATAATTTAAAATTATTAGATAAAGAGCTTAATGATTTGAAAGAGAAATCAAACCAATTAGAGCTGCACTGGAAAAGTGAAAAAGATATTATTACCCAAATCCGCGAAGCCAAAAAGCAGATTGATTCTTTAAAACAAGAGGCGGATATTTTGGAAAGAAAAGCAGAATTGCAAAAAGTGGCGGAAATCCGCTATGGCCAAATTCCAGCCCTAGAAAAGAAAATAAAGGACTTGGAGAAAAAGTTAGCTAATGTTCAAAAAGATCATAAAATTTTAAAAGAAGAAGTGACAGAAGAAGATATTGCCCAGGTAGTTTCACGCTGGACCG
>JAPLYF010000020.1 GCA_026395675.1 Candidatus Parcubacteria bacterium | reverse complement strand
GTTCAGGGTGCCAATAACTAGGCAAAGCCTATATAAAAAAATAAAGCTCCTCCTTGTCAGAAATAAATAAACAGAACCACAGCCATCATTCCGCACTTTGGCAGCCTTAACTCCTGGGCTGCCTTTTTTACTTGACAATTATATTTTTTCCTGTAAGATAAAAACAACTCTAAAAAAGCCAAGCGGCTTTTAAGTCGGACAGCTGGCTTGGCTCCATTCCTAAAAGGAGGGGTAATTCTGCCCCTCTTTTTTCTTTGACAAAACGCATTTTTTTTCGTAAAATTATATAAAATGATATAAGATGTAAGATATATGATTTATGATTATATTTCCCAAACTTATATCTTAATTCTTAAATCTTATATCTAAAAGTCATCATGAAAAACCTAAATAAACAGGACAATCAAATTTACAAAATCCTTAACAGGAATTAAGTCTTTAGACTTTTATATAAACCTCTAAAGAGGTAAATCCTATAATATGAAACATTTATTAAAACAAGACAACCAAATTTACCAAGCCATTAAAAACGAATTAAACCGTCAAAAATCCGGCCTTATTATGATTCCTTCAGAAAATTTTACTTCGCCGGCTGTTTTGGAAGCGATGAGTACTGTTTTAAATAATAAATATGCTGAAGGGTATCCTCAAGCCCGTTATTACACTGGCAACCAATTTATTGATGAAATTGAAAATCTGGCAATTGAGCGCGCTAAAAAATTATTCCAAGCCGAACATGCCAATGTCCAGCCCCATTCTGGCACCACTGCCAATTTAGCAATTTATTTTGCTTTGCTCAAACCAGGTGATAAGATTTTATCTTTAAATTTAACTCATGGCGGACATTTATCCCATGGCTCAAAAAAAAGTTTGGTCAGCCAGATTTACCAAATTGTTCATTATAATGTTGATCCAAAAACTAACTTACTTGATTATAATGAAATTCAAAAAATTGCCCAAGAAGAAAAACCGCAATTAATTATCAGCGGCTTTTCCTCTTATCCTAGAAAAATTGATTTTAAAAAGATAAGTGAAATCGCTCATGAAGTTGGCGCTTATCATTTGGCTGATGTTTCTCATATTGCTGGCTTAATTATTGCTGGCGAACATCAAAATCCATTTCCAGAGGCAGATGTGGTTATGACAACCACTCACAAAACATTGCGCGGGCCCAGAGGCGCCATTATTTTATGTAAAAAAGAATTAGCCAGCAAAATTGATAAAGCTGTTTTCCCCGGTACCCAAGGCGGACCTTTTGAACATATTATCGCAGCCAAAGCAGTTTGTTTTAATGAGGCACTAACTGATAAATTCAAGGCAGATCAAAAACAAACAGTTATTAATGCCCAGGTATTGGCCCAAACTTTAATTGATAACAATATAACTTTAATCACTGGCGGAACTGACACGCATTTGATTTTAATTGACTGCCGGCCTTTAAAAATTACTGGCAAAGAAGCAGCCGCTTTATTAGCTGAAATGGGAATCTATACCAATGCTAATGTAATTCCTTATGATGCTAATCCGCCGGCCAATCCTTCTGGCCTGCGCTTAGGCACACCAGCATTAACCACTCAAGGCATGAAAGAAGCAGAAATGAAACAAATTGGATTAATGATTGCCGCTCTGCTCAAAAATCCCAATGATGAAAAAAGTAAAAAGCAAGCCAAAGATTTGGTAAAAAATTTAACTGCCCAATTCCCTATTTATAAGGATTTAAAGTATTAAACAGATGAGGGCGAAAACGCCCTTTGTCGGTTTTTGTCATCCTGAACGAAGTGAAGGATCTGTTAATATCAGATTCTTCGTTTCACTCAGAATGACAAAGGGCGTTTTCTCCTACCCCTTTTACCCTTCTTCCCCTTCTTACTCTTTTTACCCTTCAAACCAATGCCTGCCCAACTCATCGATGCTAAAAAAATCGCTGATGAAATACTCCTAGATATTAAAAAACAAGTTACCAAACTGGAAACAAAACCTGGTTTGGCCGCTATTTTAATTGGCGATAATCCAGCTTCTAAACTTTATTTGAAACTCAAAGAAAAAGCCTGCCAAAAAGTCGGCATTGATTTTTTTTCTTATTTTTTAGATAAAAACTGTCCGGAAGAAAAAGTGCTGGAAGTTATTAACTTTTTAAATAATGATCAAGCAATCAAGGGAATTATCTTGCAATTGCCTTTGCCTGAAAAATTTAATCAAGACAAATTAATTAAGGCAATTAAACCATCCAAAGATGTTGACGGCTTTCATCCGCAATCCAAAGTAATTTCACCCAATGTTTTAGGCATCATTGAATTGATAAAATCTACTAAGGTTGATTTAAAAAATAAAAAAGTTATAATACTTTCCAATTCGGAAATATTTAGCCAACCCTTTAAAAAATTACTTCCTGAATCCAAAATAGAATACGTAAACCCAAAATCTCATATCTCAGATCTCATATCTCATACTTCCAAAGCAGATGTCCTAATCGTCGCCATTGGCCAAGCCAAATTTATTAAACCAAACATGGTAAAAAAAGATTCAATCATTATTGACGTGGGTATTAATAAAGTCAAGGGTAAAACCATTGGCGATGTTGACCCTGAAGTTGATAAAGTCGTGGCTTTCCGCTCTCCAGTGCCTGGCGGTGTCGGGCCCATGACCGTAGCCATGCTCTTGCAAAATCTGCTACAATTAATAAACATTGACAGAAAATAATCTTTGTGTTAACCTAAAAAATCAAATCTCCAAGGAGGTAAAAAATGAGAGTCCAAATGGAGCTGAAAAAATCGGCTGTTAAGTTCCTCGATGAGCTAAAAGTAAAATTAGGTCTGGCCACCAGAGTGGAAGCAATAAAATATGCTTTAAGCTTACTTAATTGGATGGTCAAAGAAACAGAAGCAGGTCGGGAAATCTCCTCAATTGATAAAGTTAATAATGTAATTAGAATCCCGATTTTCCCTGGGCTGGATATTTTACTAGAAAAAGCCAAGGTAAAAACTCAAAAAAATGCCTCTATACCTGAAACAAGTGACGATAACGATATTCTAGCTATTTTTAAAAGAATTCGTGACCGAAAAATCCAATCAATTAATGAGGATCTAGACGCGCTTTTTGACCTGGCCATTGCCTATAATGAAATGGGGTTGTATGAAGAAGCCCTGTCGTCTTTAATCAAGGCGCAGGCAACTTCAAATACTGAAAAAAAGATTAAGTGCCTTGATGTCATGAGCACGGTCTACCAAAACCTGAATAATTTGCCAGAGGCAATTGAGTGTCTGAAAGATGCCAAGAAATTGGCTGATGAAATCAATCTGGAGCCAAGGGACTTCCTGACCAAAAAAATAGACGAGCTCCGCAGCAAACTTTAACCCAAAACAAAGCAGTCCTGCAACGCAGGGCTGTTTTTAAATACCCTAATTTGACTAAAATATAAATATATGCAATACTGAATTAATTTCCAACAAGTTCTTAAAAAAGGAGGCAAAAATGCCAAATGGTAATCCAATCGCAGTAATTATATTGATTGTAATTGTCTTAATTTTCCTGATACTGATTTTCAATGATATTTTGTTTAATAATATCAAAAGCCTGTTCTCTGAACTGGCTAAATCTCTTTCAGGTATAATTGAAGATCTAGTTATATTTCAAAAGTATCTACTTGAAATCAAAGAGCTGATTACTGAAAAAAAACCTTTAGATTTACAAATATTGCAAAAAGTTATGCTCTATCTGGCCGATGAAGGAATAGCTGAAACGCCAGTTATGGCTTTTCAACAAAAACATATTAATGATGATAATTACAAAATCATTATTGATACTTCCCATGTGCAATTGATGCTTGAAATCATTGCCAAATATATTGAACGGGATTTAAAAACTGATTTTCCTGAAACCGCATATAACATCAAAGAAGAGCCTGAAGCAATAGTAATAAATTACGGTAAAATTTTAAAAGAATATTTTACCGCAGCAAATAAGCTTTTAGGCAAATAACAATCAATTCAAAAAGCGCCCCTTTTACGAGGCGCTTTTTCTTATTATATGATTTATTTTTTCTTGAGTTGTGTTTCCCAATCTTTAACTAATTCCTCATCCAAATCAATCAAAATCACTTTTTCCAAATTAATCGGCTCAAATTTTTTGATTTCTTCAATCATTACTTTTGCTGCTTCTTTCTTAGGAAAATCACCGACTCCAGTTCCCATGCCTGGCATGGCAATTGATTTGAATTTATAATCATCAGCCAGATGCAAAGCGCCCCTGACTGCCATTTCTACATTATAGCTTTGGGCTTTTTCTGTAGGGCTAATCATGGTTGGCGAATGAATAACTGCTTTATGGGGCAATTTGCCGGCTGTAGTGGCTACTGCCATGCCGATTTCCAAAGGCGCTTTTTTAACCGCTTCTTCTTCAATATCCTGGCCTCCAGCTCTTTTGATCGCGCCGGCAGATCCCCCGCCCATCCAGCCAAAAGAATTAGCTGGATTAACAATGGCATCTGCTTGGACTTTGGTTATGTCGCCGTGTTGGATTTCAATGTCTAACATATAATTGAATTATGAATTATGATTTCTGAACTATGAAATTACTTATCTAAATTATAACGCAAATAAGCTGTAATGTCATATGGTTACTAATATACCTGCCTACGCTAAAGCTCTGGCAGGCAGGCAAATATTTTACTAATACTACTGATAGGAACTGGTTGAAATATTAGTATCATTAGTATCGAATTAGTACATTAGTATCATCAGTATCATTCTTCCAGGTCATCATAAGTAATTGACCTCAAAAACTCATGCTTTCTTATTTTTTTATCCTGGCCTCGGCTCGCCTCGCGAAGCGGGCCAAGACGGGCTGGTTTATCATAATCGATCACGTCTTCATCCTCCGAAGCTTCATCAGAAGCGTAGGAGGATTCATTCACCTGCCAAGGTTCAAATAAGTTATCATCTAATTCTGAAATAAAACTAGAAGGTTTATTTATATTTTCTCCGGTGGTAAAAGAAAAAGAAATAATCGGATAAGTTAAATAAAGTTCATCTTTAGCTCTGGTAACTGCTACATAAAATAAACGCCGCTCTTCCTCTATTTCCTCTGGATGTTCATAAATTTTATAATGCGGAAATTGGCCTTCGACCAGACCCAGCAAAAAAACACATTTCCATTCTAATCCTTTGGCTTGGTGAATTGTACTTAAAACTAAGGATTCATCCGGCCCTTCTTGATAACCCTCGATCTGTTCGCCTTTAAAGCTTTGGGATAAAGTTACGTCTGACAAAAAGTTTTCTAGCTTTTCATATTGTAAAGCAAAATTGGCCAGCTGGTTCAAATCCTCAATCCTATCCTTGGCATTCTCAAAATTGGCTTTTAAATAAATTTCGTATTCAGATTTAATAATTAATTTAATGGCCGTGGCAATAAAATCTTTTTCCTGAGCAACTAATGTATTCAGCAAAGAATTAAGCTTTTCCAAACTGCGCGTCACCTTTTCTGAAACAGAAATTTTAACTAAACTGGAAATAGCATTTTTCAAATTTTCATTAGGCTTTATTTCTTGCCAAACTCTTTCTGCATTAGCTGGCCCCACGCCGTCATTTAAAAGTAAAACTCTTTTCCAGGCCAGCTCATCATGATAATTGGCCATGATTTTTAAAAACGCAACCACGTCTTTAATGTGCGCTTGCTCAAAAAATTTAATGCCCCCGCGCATTTGGTATGGGATATTTCTTTTATTTAATTCCAATTCCATTTCCATGGCCTGAAAAGCAGAACGGAATAAAACAGCCATGTCATCTAAAGTTGAACCTTCTTCCTGAAGTTCCAATATCCTCTGGCAAATAAATTCAGCTTGCTGTTCCCCGTCTTTAAGAGGCACAAGCGCCGGTCTTTGCTTACTGGCTAAAACTGGCTGTAAAACTTTTTGGTACTGGTTTAAATTATAAGTAATGCTGCAATTAGCCAGCTTTAAAATTTCTGGTGAAGAGCGGTAATTGGTTTCCAGTTTAAAAATCTTTGTACCTTTAAGCCGTTCGGGAAATGATAAAATATTATTAATATCAGCGGCGCGAAAAGAATAAATTGACTGGCAATCATCTCCTACTACCAGAATGTTTTTATGCACTGAACCTAATTCATAAATAATTTCGCTCTGGATTTTATTTGTATCCTGATATTCATCAACTAAAATGTATTTAAACTGGGAGGCCAATTTATTTTTTACTTCTTTATCCTTTTTTAAAAGTTTCAGCCAATTAGTTAATAAATCATCAAAATCCATGACATTGGTTTTAAACTTTTTCTTTTGGTATTCCTTATTGACTAATTCAATGACTGAAATTAATTTAGGGTCTAAATAACCATATTTATCAAGAACAACCTGTTCAATTGGCTTTTGGCTATTGGAACTAAAGCTAATGATGGCCTGAATTACATCTGGCTTGGGAAAATATTTATCCTTATAATTTAAATTTAATTCGCCCATAACTGCTTTTAACAAGGTTTTGGAATCCTCCTGGTCCAGGATATTAAATTTACTATTATAGCCCAAAACCTTAGCATAACGGCGAAGAATCATGTTGCCAATATGGTGAAAGGTCCCGCCCCAGAGACCTTTGGGCTGGCATTTTAAGAGCACCTCTACCCGATTTAACATTTCCTTGGCTGCTTTATTGGTAAAAGTGACTAAAAGGATATTTTTAGGATTAATGCCTTTTTCAATTAAATAAGCCACACGGTAAACCAAAGTCCTGGTCTTGCCAGAACCAGCCCCAGCTAAAACTAAACAAGACCCTTCTCCATGCAGGACCACGTCTAATTGTTCTTTATTTAATTCTGCCTGGTAATCTATCTTGAATTTGTCAGGGCAAAATGTTTCTTGGTGGAGCTTATATTGTTTCATAAATAAATTATTGAATTGCTATGCAGTCCGTAGCTCTGCCCAAACAGAGCGAAGGACTGATTTCATGGAATTATTTTAACAGAATTCTAAAACCTTGTCATCCAAGACAAAAATGCTTTGGCTCGTCGGTTTCCGTAGGGAACGCATATTATGCGTTCCCTACATTCGTCGGGGTTATTGCCAAAGCATTTTTTTACCAATCAAAAAAGACCTACCATCTTGGCAGGCCTTGTAAAATTCGTTTAAGCAGTATACCGCATTTTGAGTAACTTGTTAAGCTTTGACCTCAAATTATTTTTAAAAAGCCGAAGCTTTATAGAATATTTTTGACGCCAAGGCAATTTATTAACAGAATCCTTAATATATTTCATTGTCCGTTGATGCATTTCATCAAAATATCCCTCTGGGAGTTCTTCCATTTCTTTTTGGAGAATGGCATCGCAGATAGGACATTTGAACCTATGATCTATAACCATTTTTAATTCTTCGTCTGTTAATTCGTAATCTTCTGATTTGCCTAAAAATTCAAAAATTTTCTTTTCTTCGGGACAACTAATATTCATTTCAACCTCCTTAATCACTTAATGTCTTGATTATGATTATTCAGAGTAGCAATTACAAACAAATTTGTCAATACTTTGGCGAAAACTCGGGCGAAAAAGGCTAATGTACAATTATCGGCCGCTTTAGCGGCCGTACGACGGCTAAAGCCGTCGATAATATTATACGAAAAGAAAAACGACCCGTATGAATACGAGCCGTTTTGGCACGATAAGAGTGCTTTAATTTAATAACCAGTATCCAGCTCCTCAATGGCCATTTGGCGAACCATATAGGCCGCTGGATTTTTTTGAGCCAGGATGTTCAGGGCCAAAAGCACAGCATTCTTGTCCGAAAGAATCGTGGCCATTGGATTTTGCGACGGCAAGCGCAAACTGCTCCAGACATCCTCTGGATGTTCTTCGACATTCGCCGGTACCCCAATGACTGGCCAAACCGAATGACTGGAAAGAACCGGCCCAAGTCCATTGCTCATACCTACCTTAGCGACGATTACACCACCATCAGGATAATCGCGCTGGAGTTCTTCCAACTTTTTCAGACAAGCCATGGTTTTCTTGTGGCCGGACATAACAACTTCTACCCGATCAACTCCAGGAATAAACTGCAATTCGGGCGATTTGTCGTCAGGCGATCCTTTCCAGATCACGATGACCTGTTTTGGCAAACGGAATCGGGTGGACATTTCCGAAATCATAGCGTAATTGATCTCGACTTCTTTGGTCAGCCCCTGATCGCGAAAAACCTGTTTTGATTTTTCACGATTCTCTTCATCCCTTAGCCGCCAGCTGTCGTTGTCGATCACGTCAGCGATAACAATCTGGCCATCTTGGGTCCAGCCAAATTCTATTTTCCAGTCGCCGAGTTTGTAGCCGAGCATGGCCCAGGCCCTTTCAATAATCAGAAAGGCCTGGCGGTTAAGCTCGTCTATGATGTCCATGGCTTTCTTAACAGTCCATCCGAGAGGCACCACAATTGTTGTTCCCAGCCAAATTACCTCCAGCGGAGTGACTTTATGGTCAAGTACAGCACCGGTTTCCCAGTTAGGCTTTTTCGGATAAGCCAGCTGCCAGATTTCCTGGTTTTCCGGATTGGTTATGAAAGGATCATCAAGTGGCTTAGTCTCCCCTTCTTTTTGAGCTGGAATACGCGGCAAGTCCTTGACTATAAACTTGTCGTTCTTGATCAGCTCCCCGCCGGTTGTCTTGAGAAAAAATTCAGTCACAAGCCGGTGGAACTGGTGTAGCTTACCGTCAGTTTGTTTGAACTGGGGCATTCTCATCAAGTAACTGCCGTCGGCCACTCGCCTGGCAATCACCTCAAGAGGAATCATTTCCACAATCGGTGCGACAAATTCGGTTTCGGAAATCTGCTCCTTAAATGCTACTGGCAGACCGCATTCCTTAAGCAGGCGAAACACATTGCAAGTCGTTTGGGTCGCCAGCCTTGGCTTGGCCTCAAACTGCTTAGTAAAAGCCGGATCATCATGAGCCGTGATATTATTCAGGGCTTCAAAAATTCCCATATCAGGGTCTTCTTTCGAACGATAAATTTTCTTAGTCTTTCCTTCAACAACAAGTTTTTCTTTTGTCCAAGACATTCTCATCCTCCTTTGTATTTTTTATCCCGCCACGCGGGATTTTTAAACGTGCTAACTTGTAAAAACATTATTATAAATTGGGGGAAAAGTCAATAGGTTAGGGTTAAGAGGCCCGTATGGTCTGACGGTTAAGTTGTTGGTCCTTAAAAAACACTTAGCCATAAAACCTAACCCAAACTGGCATCGTAACCTTTGCCCCCAAACCTAACCAATTGACAATAAAATTCATTTCTGATTAAGTAATTACATCTAGCACATTTAAAACACTCGCGCGTTTTAGCGCGGGTAAAAAATATTTAAGGAGGAAGTAAAGAAATGGGAATTAACACGAAAGGAAAGAAAGTGGCCTTGATTTCTGTCTACAATAAGACAGGAATAGTAGAATTTGCCAAGGCACTGGTAGAAATGAAGGAATGGTTTATCCTTTCTTCGGGCGGTACTGCTAAAACCCTTATGGCCGCTGGCATTCCAGTCACTGATGTGGCTAAACTTGTTGGCGGAGAAGCGATCTTAGGCCACCGTGTAGTAACGCTATCGCGTGAAGTCCACGCTGGGCTTTTGGCCCGGAAAATTCCAGAAGATGATATGGAAATGGCAAAACTTGGCCTGCCCTATATTGACATGGTGGTCTGCGATTTTTATCCCATGAAGGATATTATTGCCAAACCTGGCGCCACCATTGACTCGGTCGTGGAAATGACTGACATTGGCGGACCGACCATGGTGCGTTCCGCTGCCAAAGGCGGCCGGATCGTCATCTGCGATGCAGCTGACCGTCAATGGGTTCTTGACGAGCTCAAAGCCAATGATGGGCACCTTACGCCTGAGCATCTGCAGTGGATGCGGGCTAAGGCAGAAATAACTGTTGCCAATTATTGCCTGGATTCAGCGCGTTTTCATAGCCAAGGCAAATTTGACGGCATCATAGGTCAGGAAAAAGCCGTTTGCAAATACGGCGAAAACCCGTATATGACCCCAGCCGCATTTTTCACCACTGGCAGCGATGATCCCCTGGCCATTGATAAATTCCAGCTGGTCCAGGGCACTGATCCGAGCTTCATCAACTACACTGACATTGAGCGCCTGCTTCAGACAATCACCCACATTGCCGCTGGCTTTGACCTCAACTTTGGCAAAGTGCCAAAAATCGGCGTAGGCGTCAAACACGGCAACCCCTGTGGCGCAGGTTATGGAGACAATCCTGTCGATGTCATCAAAAACATGGTCATGGGCGATCATCTGGCTATTTTCGGCGGCTTTGTCATGTTCAACTTTGAACTGACAGCCGACCTGGTGGAAATTCTGCTGACCACGAACATGCCAGATTGGCAAAATGCTGCTTCTGGATGGCGTAATTGCGCCCAGCATCACAGCTGAAGCCATTGAAATGCTCAAGCGCAAGCAGGACAAATGCCGCATTCTAACAAATCCTGCCTTGACAAACCTCGACAAAGAAAGCTTGGACAAAGCAGAACGCATCCGTCCAGTGCGCGGTGGGTTTCTCAAACAGCCGAACTACACCTACATCCTCAATCTCAAAGATCCGCAAGTTGTTATAACCGGCAGTGTTAATGTCTTATTCGATGATCAGGTCAAAGACATTATCCTGGCCTGGGCAGTCGGCTGCACTTCAAACTCCAATACCACAACAATTGTCCAAGAAGGGCAATTGCTAGGTAATGGCGTAGGCCAACAAAGCCGGGTATCCAGCTGCAAAGTGGCAGTATTCCGCGCCCAAGATGCAATGCACCCGACAAATGGTGCTGCTGCCTACACTGACTCTTTTTTCCCTGAGCCAGACGGTCCTGAAGAACTGGCCAATGCCGACATCAGTGTTGTTTTCGCCAGTTCTGGCTCGGTCAAGGACGAAATTGTCAGAGCCAAATGCAAAGAGCTAGGCATTATCATGGTCCAGCTGCCGGACAAGGTCTGTCGTGGCTTTTTCGGCCACTAATTTCCCAAAAAGAAAAACCCTGTACTCAACGTAGTACAGGGTAATTTTTTTTCAGAACTATTTCAGTTCTTCAAATAAGAAATGCTCATTGCGGAGCTGATACTTGATGCTGAAAATTTCCTTGAAACTTTCAATGTTTTTAAAATCATCGAAAAGTTCATTTAGGATTGTATTCCAGCGTTCAATTTCTTCAGGCGTAATGTCCAATTCAGCAGTATAAGTGAGTTTGCCATCCATTATTACATCATCAATGCCAGTATGGGCATTATCGCTTGCATGCCGCAGCTGCTCATACATCGTATTCAGAGTTTTCTCTGCCTTTTCAAAGGAATCGGATGGATTAGCTCGCAAATTTTGGCGATACAGGCTGACCTCATGAACATTAAAGGCAGCTAACTGCACGATCCGATAAGCGTCCTCGTGTGACAGACCTAATTCTGCACCATGTTCTTTGAGCCAGTCCTTGGCATCTTCCGAAGCATAGCAGCCGCGGGAATTGATAATTTCAATCATCATATTGTCAGGAAAAACCTGCAGGCCTTCCACAATTTTTTTCATGTTTTTGAATGACTGCAAAACGACATGGAAAAGATCTGGCCAAGCCACACGCTCAACGCATGATTGTTCAATAGCCCGTTCTTCCCAGGTGATCATTCTTTCCCTGAGCATGGCAACAAATTTTGTGGCCATGGTGTACATGCCGATCTGGTTTTCACAGGTAATGGTATTTTTCTTGTGCGGCATGGCACTGGAACCTTTTTGCTTTTTGCCAAATGGTTCCTGCAAAATGGGCAAACCGCTTCTGGCTGACAAACGAACGTCTTCGGCAATTTGAGTCAAAGCGCCTACTACCATAACCAAAGCATTCGCCAATGGCTGATGAAGCAATCTTGGCATAATCTGGGTCGCGCCTTTATACGGCTGAAGCCCCAAATACGCCAATGCTTTTTCCTCTTCATCTGGTGTTAAGCCCTGGTAATTACCAATGGCGCCGCTTAATTTGGAAAAATAAATGTATTCTTTGGCGCGCTGTAATTCATCAAACGCCATCCGCAAACCTTTAGACCAGGTAAAACATCTTTTACCAAAACTCTGCAGCTTGGCTTCCTGACCGTGTGTTCTGGCCAGCATTGGCGTGTTTTTGAACCTTTTTGCCATTTCCGGAAGCAAGTTCAATATTTCCCTGGCTTTTTGATTAACCAGGTCAATGGAATGCAGAATCATTACAGACAAAGCTGGCTCTTCCGTGTCATACGAAGTCATGCCTTTGTGAAAATACTGGTGCAATTCTGACGGCAAATGCCTTACTCTTTCATCAATAAAGGCATTGAGGTCAGGATTGATTTCTTTGTCACGCTCTTTCCACCAGTCAATATCAATAGGAACCTTGTCCAAATGCTTGCGGATCTCAATAATGATGTTTGAGGGGAATATGCCCAAATCGCACCTGGCAGCAATTACAGATTTTTCAACTGTTTCCCATAACTTTAATTTCATTTCATTGCTCCAAATTGCTTTTACATCCTTATTGGAATAACGTTCAATCATTTTTTCCTCCTTTGTTATGCTGCTTTAAGGTCTAAATTAGCTTCAAGAGTTTCTGTGATTTTTTGCGCGCAACTTTGACAGCAAAATTCTTGTTTTTTGGAATTTTGCATATCAGGCCGCGGCACCAAAATATCTACATTTTTTGGACAAAGCGGACAATTAAAGTCGGTTATGGCATTTTTGTATTTTTTGTAACTTCTTGGGTGGTTTTTGCCTCTGGACATTTTAGTGCCTCCTTTTTTCAAGTTTCTCTTTACATTCAAAGCAATAAAATTTCTGATATTTTGGTAAAAAATTTTTATAGCGCGGATCAGGATATAATTCGTCAACAGGTTCGCCACATGATTCGCATAATATTTTTAGCTTTTTAAGCCCGATGCGTTTGGGATTTTTTCTGGGCATTATTGTCTCCTTTCACAATTTCAAAGGAACTTTATAAAACCTTAGCTAAAATCCCCAAAATTGTCAACACTTTCTAAACATTTTACTTCTTGTCAAAATATGTTAAGTTGTTATAAGATGAAATAACAAGATTTAAGATATAGGATATAAGATGTAGGATTTTCTTACTTACATCTTAATTCTTAAATCTTAAACCTTCAAAATGTCCAGAAAAGACCAAGATATCATGCAAAAACTTCCACCCCAAAACATTGAGGCCGAACAATCGCTTTTGGGTTCTCTTTTAATTGATAAAGATGCGATTATTCGCATTGCTGACATTGTAGGGCCTGAAGATTTTTACCATGACAAGCACAAAATGATTTTCGAAGCGATCTTGGATTTATTCCGCAAACGAGAGCCAATTGATCTATTAACTCTCTCTAACCGTTTAATTGAAAAAGGCCAGCTTGAAACAATCGGCGGCCGCACTTATTTGGTTTCCTTGAGCAATGCAGTGCCAACCTCCAGCCATGTGGTTAATTATGCTGAAATTGTCCAGAAAAAAGCCACGCTTAGAAATCTTATTTCTGCTGCCTCTGAAATAACAAAAATCGGCTATGATCAGGAAGAAGAAGTTGTGGACCTTTTAGACAGGGCTGAACAAAGATTATTTTCAGTTTCCCAGGGCCACCAGAAGCAGATGTTTGTACCTATTAACAGCATTTTAAATGAGACCTTTGAAAGAATTGATGAACTACACAAAGAAAAAGGTAAACTGCGAGGTGTGCCCACTGGTTATAATGACTTGGATAATTTACTGGCTGGCTTGCAAAAATCTGATTTGCTAATTTTGGCGTCTCGACCCTCAGTTGGTAAAACCACCTTGGCTTTGGATATTGCCCGCAATGTGGCGACCAAGCACAAAGTGCCGGTTGGCATTTTCAGCTTGGAAATGTCCAAGGAACAATTAGTTGACCGCTTGCTCTGCGCTGAAGCTAATGTTGACTTATGGAAAATGAGAACTGGCCGGCTTTCTGACCGCGAAGAAGACGATGATTTTCCCAGAATTGGCCATGCTTTAGGTGTACTTTCAGAAGCGCCGATTTTTATTGATGATGGGGCCATTGCCAATATTATGGATATTCGGACCAAAGCCAGAAGATTACAAATGGAACATGGCTTGGGCTTATTAATAGTTGATTATTTGCAATTGATGGAAGCAAAATATCGAACTGACAATCGGGTCCAGGAAATTTCAGAAATTTCCCGCGGCTTAAAGCAAATAGCCAAAGAATTAAATATTCCTGTTTTAGCTCTTTCACAGTTAAATCGCGGCGTTGAATCAAGAACTCCGCCCATTCCCAAGCTGGCTGATTTGCGCGAATCCGGCTCAATTGAACAAGACGCTGACATTGTCATGTTT
The DNA here is from genome assembly GCA_026395675.1 of Candidatus Parcubacteria bacterium. Classification (GTDB taxonomy): domain Bacteria; phylum Patescibacteriota; class Patescibacteriia; order CAIXNZ01; family CAIXNZ01; genus JAPLYF01. The sequence continues at coordinate 2,121 of JAPLYF010000020.1, read as the reverse complement.
ATTTACCGTGAAGCAGTTTATAAAAGGGATTTGGAATTTGACCGCAAAAACCTGGCTGAAATCCATATTGCCAAGCATAGAAACGGCCCGACAGGCATGGTCAAGCTTTATTTTGATGAACAAAAAGTTACCTTTAGAAATCTAGAAAAAGGCAGTAGAAAATTTTCCATTGAAGAGCCGCCACCCAGCTCCAACCCGGAAATGCAATTGCCGAGTTTTGGGTAAAGAAAAAGAGCTCCGCAGTGCGGAGCCCTTTTTGAATCTGAATCTATTTTGTGTAATAAAATGGTAATGTCGCCATGCCAATAAAGGCAATAAACGCAATTACTCCAAAACTGCAACCCACATATTGTGCTAACATATGCAACATTCCACTCCCTCCTTTCTTAAAGAACCAATCTGGTTCGGTTAAACATGCCTTTTCCCTAAGGGCGTGTTTTTAAGGATAAAAGTGTACCAAGAGAATACTATTATTTATAAAATATCTATTTTTTTAGTTATTGTCAAATTTACAAATTTCCGTTAAAATACTTATATCTTAAATCTTAATTCTTAAATCATGTTTAATAAACTCAAACAATTCAAAGATTTAGCCGACCAAGCCAAGCAAATGCAAAATGTGCTAGCCCAAGAATCTGCTGAGGGCTCTGCTGACTGGGGCAAGGTTAATGTTAAAATCAATGGCAACCAGGAAATTTTAAGCGTGCAAATTGATCCTGAATTACTTTCTATTGATAAAAAAGAAAAATTAGAAACAGCGATTAAAGAAGCGACTAATGATGCGATTAAGAAGGTTCAACAAATAATGGCTGACAAAATGCGCTCGTCTGGCTTTAATTTACCTGGCATGTAATCCCCATTCACGGAATGACACACTTCAGTGTGTTACCAAATTAGGTAACAGGCTAAAGCCTGTCATTCCGCAAAATATGATTAAATTCCCCCGACCCATCCAAAACCTCATAGACCAATTTTGCAAACTGCCCGGCATTGGCCCCAAAACAGCCGAGCGGCTAGCTTTTGCTTTTTTAAAATGGACGCAAAAAGACAAACAGGACTTTGCCAGTGCTTTTGCCCAAATCAATGGTTCAATTACGCATTGTTCTGTTTGTTATAATATTTCTGAAAAAGACCGACCCCTTACACGGGATTACGCCGGATAAACTAAGAACCGATGAGCTAATGGCCAAAATCCAAAAAAATAAAATTTCTGAAATAATTCTGGCTTTTAATCCTGACATGGAAGGCGAAGCCACCATGATTTATTTAAAAAATTTACTACAGCCATTTAAAAAAATAATTATCACCCGCCTGGCCCGGGGCATGCCAGTGGGCGCTGATTTGGAATACACTGATGAAATCACGCTTTTCAATGCTTTAAAAAATAGAAAAGAAATATAAACCCCGAACCTTACATGGTTCGGGGTAAATCGTCCTCGCCTATTTTACAGCAGGTATAAAACATTCCAGCGGCTGAATCTCAATATCAAATTTTATTCCTTCATCCTTTTGTATCTGCTCGAGGATTTGAATGATCCTCCCAGTGTGAACTTGTTCACTGGAACATATGCGGACAAAGGGTTTTTTTGCTCCCTCTCCATTGAAGCAAAATGAAGGAACCATGGTTATGACATAATCGTCTTGAAACGATTCCTTATTTAACTGCTTACGAATTGCAGAATAAACTCCGTCGGCTAGTGCATTAACAAAATGCAATTCTGAATTTATAGGTCCGAAACCCCACATCTCAATGTTCGGCATTTTCAACCTCCTTATTTTTCTTTACCTTAGCAGAATTTATTCAAATTGTCAATGGTAATTAAAAAAGACAAACCGTCTTTAATGTCATTCAGAACGAAGTGAAGAATCCAGAAATTAATAGATTCCACGCTTTGCTCTGAATGACGGTTTGTCTTTTTTTATGCGATTGCTTCAATTTTCACTAATGTCTTATGCTGGCGATGTCCCTTTTTCCTTCTATACCTGACCTTGGCTTTATATTTAATCACTGTAATTTTATCATCACGGAATTGTTTTTCAATGGCGCCGGAAACCTTTTTGCCTTTTAAAGTCGGATTGCCAATTTCCACTTCTTTGCCATTTTCATCAGCAACTAATAAA
>JAPLYF010000029.1 GCA_026395675.1 Candidatus Parcubacteria bacterium | reverse complement strand
CACAACATAATCCCACAGCCCTACTTCCACATTGCTTTTTTGATTATTAGTTAAAATCAAACCTAGCATAGCTTTACTTCTGTCATTAAATTCCGCCTTTATCACTCTCATATTGCCTTCGGTCAAGGTGCCGGTTTTATCCGTACAAATAATGGAAGTTGAGCCCAAAGTTTCAATGGAAATTAATTTCTTAACTAAGCCATGGCGTTGTAAAATTCTTCTCATGCCCAAAGCCAAGATGACTGTAATGGCAATCGGCAAGCCTTCGGGTATGGCTGAAACAGAAAGCACGATTGCCATTTCTAACATTTTCAGAAGATTCTCCCCGTAAAGCAGGCCTAAAATTAAAATTATCAAACAGATAACTAATACTAATTTTGCCAATGACCCGGAAAATTCCTCCAATTTAATCTGAATAGGAGTCTTTTCTTCTTTAATTTCAGCTAAAGACTGGCCGATTTTTCCTATTTCAGTTTCAGCGCCTATTTTTTCTACTCGCATTATGCCATGGCCAAGCAAAACACTGGTACCCATAAAAAGCTGATTACCGTCAGGGCTTAAATTTTTTTCTACTGCTTCAGCCTCGCCAGTCAAAACCGCTTCGCTAACCAAAAGGTTTTGGCATTCAAGTAATTTACCATCGGCCGGGACTTTATCTCCGGTATTTAAAATTACTATATCGCCTGGCACTAAATATCTAGCTTCGACTTCCTGGCGCTTACCCTCGCGAATTACCATGGCTAAAGGTTTTAAATATAAACGCAAAGCAGCTAATGTTTTTTGGGCATTATATTCTTGAAAAAAACCTATCATGACATTAAGCGTAGTAACAATTAAAACAAGCTGGGCATTAATATATTCGCCCAAAATTATGGAAATCAGGCCAACCAGAACTAAAATATAGGTCAGAGGGCTTTTTAATTGCGACCATAAAATAACCAGCCAAGACGGCCTTTCCTTGGCTGAAATTATATTTAAGCCATATTTCTCCTGCAGTGCTTTAACCTTTTTTCTGCTTAAACCTTGATACATATTAAAATTATAGCAAAAATCTTGACTTTTTCCCAAAAAAGTATTAAACTATACTTAACAGATTTTGTTGTTTTTGCTATAATTTCATTAACCACAAAATGGTTATTTTTTGTTTCAGCGTCGCGGGGTAGAGCAGTTGGCAGCTCGCCAGGCCCATAACCTGGAGGTCGCCGGTTCAAGTCCGGCCCCCGCAACAAATGACCCGGTAGCTCCCTGCACTATAACTTCGTTAAGTGCGGGGCAGGCAGTTAAGTAATTCTGTTTTTCAGGATGACTACCTCCTTCGCTACTGGTCAAGAATAATTTTAAAATTATAAATTAACTTAAGACCCGGTAGCTCAGTCGGTAGAGCATCTGCCTTTTAAGCAGAGGGTCCTGGGTTCAAATCCCAGCCGGGTCACAACGTACAACCTTCGATTATATATCAAACAATTTAAAACCTTTAGAACGAAAATATTCCAATCAGTCCCGCACTTGAGCATAGCGAATAGTGCGGGACCAGGGCTGAAAGACCATCTTTGGGGCCAGGTCACATAAGAAAAATAAAAAAATGGCGATTAAGCCATTTTTTTATTTTAGAAGATCTTTAATTATTTTTACTAACCTTCACTGTTTAAAACAAAAACTGCGGCTGCCAAAACTGTAGTCCAAAGACCATCTTTATTGCCCTCAGCTGATTGACAAATATGATTTGTTTTTAAAATATGGCCGCTGGCCTTATAAATCTGTTCTCTTTCATTCCAGTCTTTATCTGAATCAAATTCAATTCCCAAGGTTGTGGCTAACATAGTTGCTGCCAAATCCTCTGCATATTCGCCGGCTATTTCCCCTTTCTCACCACAACCATGATGCTCTGATAAATACCCATGAATATCATTATTATTAGGGATCGCTAGGCCAATGGCTGCCGAGACCAAACGATTCGGCTCATTTGTTTCGATTTTAGCCATAACACAAAAAGTTATCTGACCTGGTTTTAATAAATTAACACCTTCGTCTTTGGAAATAATCTTACAATGAGGCGGAAAAATGCTGGAGACATAAACTAAATTTAATTTTTCTATACCAGCATTTCTTAAAGCTGCCTCAAAGGATGCTAGCTTATGTTTATTTACACCAACTCCTTTAACAAAAAACATTTTTTGGGGAATTAAATTTGTCATTTTTTTAAAACATTAAATTAAAAGGTTAAATTAGCCTTGATATAAGTTTAAAAAATTTTTAAACATTTGTAAATAAAGAAAGCGCTAACCTGTTGATAAACTCTGCGGCAAATCTAGGGACTCAAATACTAAAATATCTTTTTTTGAATTTAAGGGTTGCCAAAATCCTTCATGCTTATATAATTTTAATTTTATTTTTGGAAAAACCTCATACTCAAGACTGCCTTTTTTTGGCAACAAGGATAAGAGTTCATTTTTATTAAAAACATACCAGCCACAGCTGACCCAATCGTCTAAAATTGGCTTTTCCAAAAATTCGGCATAACCATTATTTTCTTTAACCAAACCAAACGGCAACTGCGGATGAGCCACACAAATTGTATTGGCTCCTAATTTAGACAAATTTTCTATATCTATGTCTGTAATATCATCACAATTTAAGCCCAAAATAAAACCAGAATTCGCTTTTACCAAAGCCTGTTTAAAAGCACCTGCTGTCCCTAATGGTTCAGTTTCTACGACAAAGTCAATGGGATAATCAGGATAATTAACTTTTACATAATCAATAATCTCATCGGCTTTATAGCCCAAAGATAATATTATCTTTTCGATTTGTTTTGATTTTAATAAATAATCCAGCTGATAAGCTAATATCGCCTTGTTTTTAACCCGAACCAAAGGTTTAGGCAAAACATCTTCCATGCGATTGCCCTTGCCTCCTGCTAAAATTATAGTGTCCATACTTTGCAATTTAGAATAATATACTATATAATTTATTTTAACCTAAAATTTTTTATTTTACAAAACTTCCGCCCTGTCATCCTGAGCGTAGCGAAGGATGACAGGGCGGGTTATCTTATGAAAATCGCCCTTACCTCAATCGGCTGCAAATTAAACCAGTCCGAAATCCAGGACTTAAAGACCGACTTACAAAAAGCAGGTTTTATTATAGTTGAAAAAAATCAGCCCCATGACCTGCATATTATTAACGCCTGTTCAATTACCCAGGGCGCAGAGCAAATTACCAGACAAAAAATTCGCGAAATAAAAAGAATTAACCCCTCATCACAAATTTTTGTCATGGGCTGTTTAAATAAACCGATTCCAGAAATCACCAAGGTTTTTAAAAATAGCCACGAAGTATTTGATTACATCAAAAAAAACTATCCTCCCAAATTTCAGAATTCAGCTCGTCTTGGCCGAAGCCAGGATCTCAGCTTTCAGAATTCAAAAACACGAGCTTTAATTAAGATCCAGGATGGCTGTAATTTCAATTGTTCATATTGCGTTATCACCAAATTCCGCGGTCAAGCCAAATCAATCCCAGTCAACAAAATAATCAAGCAAATCCAGGACAAAGAAAAACATGGTTATCAAGAAATTGTTTTGGTCGGAGTTAATATTTTACTATATCAAGACAAGAAAACGAATTTTGTCGCTTTGGTCAATAAAGTTCTGAAGCAAACAAATATTCCCAGAATTCGTTTTTCTTCGCTTGATCCCCAGTTAATCAGCGCGGATTTTTTAGCAAAGCTAAAAAATCCGCGCCTCTGCCCCCATTTACATCTTTCCCTGCAGTCCGGCTCAAATAAAATCCTTAAATTAATGAACCGACATTACACTGCAGAACAATATCTAAAAATAGTTAAACAAGCCCGCAAAATTAATCCCCTGGCTTCTGTAACAACTGACATTATTGTCGGCTTTCCTGGCGAAACTGGCCGAGATTTTCAGGAAACTCTAAATCTCGTTAAAAAAATTGATTTTCTAAAAATTCATATTTTTATCTATTCTAAACGATTAGGCACTAAAGCAGCAGAATTTAAAAATCAAATTCCAGAAAATATTAAAAAAGAGCGCTTTAAAATTTTAAACGCTCTAGGGCAAAAGCAAAAAAACAAATTCCTTAAAAAAATGCGGGGCAAACTAATGTTGGTTTTATTTGAAGATAAAAATCAGGGCTATACGCCAAATTATATTCAAATTAAAAAGAGGTCTGCCCAAAACCTCAAAAATAAAATCATTAACCTAAAAATATAGCTTCATATCCAATCCCCAATTCCTAATTCCTATTTGCCAACTACCTTATAAATCAAATCCACATACCTTTTCCCTGCCTCTTTATCAATCAGCTGCGAAATATTACGCGAGAGCGTGATTAATTCTCCAGGATTATTCATTAAATACAAAATCGCTTCGCTAAAAGCTTGTGGATTTAAATTTTCCTGATTTAAAATTTTAACTGCATTATATTTAGCAAAATACTGGGCATTCAATTCCTGATGGCCTGGCAAAGGAATCACCAGCGCTGGTTTGGCCAAAACAGCCAATTCAGTTAATGTTGAAAAACCTGAACGGCAAACAACTAAATCAGCTAAGGTATAAGCATCAAAAAGTTCTTGATTTAAAAATTCATAAGCGCGATAACGCTCGCTAATCCGATTATTTGTCTCACGATCAAAATAATCAGAAAAGTTCTGCGTGATTCCTTTCCCTTTGCCGGTCAAATGAATCACTTGAAAATTAGCAGTCAGCTGGCTAATTGTTTCCAAAACCATCTGGTTAATTATCTGCGCACCTGTTCCGCCTCCCATGATTAAAATTGTTTTTAAATTTGGGTTTAACTTGAAAAATTCTAGACCTCTTTGGCTATTGCCGCTAAAAATATCTTTTCTGACCGGATTACCAATATGAAATGTTTTTTTAATGTCAAAATAAGATAATGAATCACCAAAAGTCACTGTAATAGCCGTAGCCATTTTGGCCATTAGTTTATTGGCTTTGCCGATTTCTATATCCTGCTGATGCACAAAGCGCGGAATCCCCCAAAACCAAGCCGCATAACTAACTGGCACTGCCACAAAACTTCCGGCAGTTAATATAACTTTTGGCCGGAAAGTCATTAAAATAAATAAGGCCTGAATAAAACCTAAAACAACCCAAAGTGGCGTAAAAAAATTTGCCAAGCTAAAATATTGCCTGACTTTGCCAGAGATAATTATCTTAAATGGAATCTGATAATTCGCTAAAAATTCTCTTTCCGGCCCGCTTTTAGTACCCAGCCAAAGGACCTTTAAATCAGGGTCCTTTTCTTTTAATTCTTCATAGATCCCGACTAAAGGTGAAACAGAACCCATTGTTCCCCCGCCTACAAATAATACTTTCATATTTTTAAAAAATTAATTTATAATTTCCGCCAGAGGCGGATCCCTGCCTGCCGGCAGGCACGGCGCCTTCGGCGGACAAAAAATTATTCCCGTGCCTGTCTGGAAATATTAGCCACAATCCCACAGGCAGCTAGTAAAACTGTCATTGAAGTCCCGCCATAACTGATGAACGGCAAGGGTACTCCTGTTAATGGCAGCAGTCCAACCATGGCGCCAATATTCACAAAAGCCTGCACCATAATCCAGGAAATTACTCCGATCACCAGTAATTTAGCAAATGTATCAGGCGCGCTTTGAGCTATTTTAAAACCCCGATACATTAAATAAATAAATGCCAAAAGTATAAGTATACAAATTATAAATCCCAATTCTTCAGCCATGATAGCAAAAATTGAATCACCAGCCACTTCTGGCAGATATTGAAATTTCTGACGCGACATGCCAAAACCTCGGCCCCAAAAGCCGCCAGAACCAATCGCTAAAAAGGCCTGATTAATGTGATAACCGATTCCCTGCGGATCAAGTTCAGGGTGCAGAAAGACCATAAAACGAGCCGTACGATAAGGCGCGATTTTAATTAAAAAAATAATACCCAAAAGTGCGGCCACACCCATGCCAATAATATGTAAAATTTTACCGCCGCCAACAAAATAAACAATCAAAGAAACTGCAAAAATTATGGTCATGGTGCCAATATCTGGCTGTAAAACCAATAAAATAATAATAATGCCCAAAACAGTCAAAAACGGTTTTGTACCCTCAGTAAAATCTTTTATTTTTTTATGGCCGCGGTTTTCCAGCCAAGTGGCCAAATAAATTAAAAAAGTGAGTTTAACCAATTCAGCTGGCTGAAAAGAAAAACCAAAAAGATCTATCCAGCTTTTGGCCGTGCCATATTTACCGCCAATTTGAGGGATTAAAACCAAAACCAGCAGACAAATTGAAATAACCAAAAAGGCAAAAGCAAATTTTTTCCAGACGCGATAATCAATCAGAGAAAGAATTACAAATAAAAATAGGCCTGGCAGTAAGCCAAATATAATCTGGTGCTTCAGCAAATAATAACTATCACCAAATTTTTCAAAGGCATAAGAAACACTGGCCGAGGAAAGCATGATCAGGCCAAAAATTACAATTAACAGCAAACAAATGATGAATGGATAATCTGGCGCATGCCATGTTTTTGCAAAAAATTTCATTATTTTAAATTTTTAACAATTTTATTAAATTGTTCGCCTCTGTCAAATTCATTTATAAATAAACCAAAACTGGCTGCACCGGGCGATAAAATAAAAGCATCACCCTCTTGCAGAATATATTTGGCCTGTTTAAATGCTTCTTTCATTGAATCGACAAAGACAATCTCCTGGTTAAAATTGATCTTCCTCAATTCAGCAACTAATTTTTCGGTTGCTGTCCCTTCAAATAAAATCAGAGCCCTAACTTTGGCTTTGATCATTTTAGCCAAATTTTTAAAATCCAGTTTTTTATCAGTACCGCCGGCCAAAAGCACGACTTTATGATCAAATGTATTTAATGCCGCTATTACAGCATCTGGAGTTGTGGCCGTAGTATCATTATAATATTTTATCCCTTTATGTTCCCTGATCAATTGTAACCTTCCTTCAATCCCCCCAAATTGTCTGATAACCCTTTTAATAATTTTATCAGGTATGCCAAAGGTTTTAACTAAACAGACAGCCGCCAAGATATTTTCCAAATTATGACTGCCTGGCAATTGAATTTCACTCAATTTCAATATCTTCTTTTTTTTGCCTTTGGTCTGGAAAATTAGCCAGTTTTTTTCGGGATACGTCCCGCTTTCATTTTTATTCAATTTTTGCTTGGAAAAAAAATAAACTTTAGCTCTGGCTTTTTTAGCCATTTTTAAAGTTAAAGCATTTTCTTTATTTAAAATAATAATATCATTTGGCTTTTGATATTTGAAAATCATGGACTTGGCTTGGGCATAATCTGCCAAATTTTTATAAGTGTTTAAATGGTCAACTAAGATATTAGTGATGACTGCAATAGGCGGGCTAATTTTTCTCTCAGCCAGACCTTCCAGCTGCCAGGAGGATAATTCCAAAATTACCGGCGTTTGACTCTTTATTTTTTTAAGAAATTCCAAAGGCGAGATCCTGATATTGCCGCCCATGACAGCATCTTTTTTCTGGGCTTTAATAATATTATAAATTAAAGTGGTGGTGGTGCTTTTGCCTTTGGTGCCAGTAATGCCGATTATTTTACTTGAAGGACAAAGTTGAAAAAACAAACTCAAATCTGTCTCAATTGGTATCTTGTGTTTTTTGGCTTCCAGCAAAAATCTGGAATCTCTTGATACGCCTGGATTTTGGATAATCATCTGGGCATTACGAAAATCAGACAGTTTATGCTGGCCCAAAACATATTTAATTTTAAAGCCGCGCAATTGATTTAACGAGGATTTTAATTGTTTCTCATTTTTCAAGTCAGTTACTGTTAAAAGCGCCCCTTTCTGAGCCAAAAATTTAGTCACTGCCAAACCGCCGCCATGCAAACCCAAGCCCATGACAGTAATTTTTTTATTTTTAAAGTTTAATTTATCCATAAATTAAAACATTTAGAATTATTATACCATTTTCACTATTAAAATCAATTTAAAAACCTCGCCCGCTTTTATTCGGACGAGGAATTTCAATAAGTAATCAACTTATTTTAAAATTAGACCAACCAGCAAACTGACAGACAAAATGGTGGCAGCAATGATTACGGCTACAGCCATATTCTTCCTGCGAATCTCTTTCCAGACATTGATTTCATCTGTAAAAACTCTCAAAAGCCAGGCCAAGATTGCTATGCCGCCTGCCAGCACAACAATGGTTGCTAAAATCCAGCCCAAGACCAAGACATAATTGGTGAGAACAGAATACATAGTTTTATTTTATTAATTTTTATTTTTGCCCCCTCAAGAGGTCAAAGCTAATTATATTATACTCTAATAGTTTAAAATTTAACAGGAATACTCACTATATTAATTTCCTGGTTATTTTGATCCAAGGAATAAACTTCCACATAACCCTCTTTAGTAGTACTAAATTCATACTTCACACTAATTTTGAAGTCACCAAAACCATCTGTGCCTATATTTTTGACTGGTGCTGATAGATTGATAAGTGCATTACCAGTTTGACTTTTAATTCTGATATTAACTTTATTGTCACTGACTTTGGCCCTGCCAGAAATCTCAATTGGCGAGCTTAACTGCTGTCCAGACACCGGATAACTGACAGTGATATTATTTATGGCCGCACCCAGAGGAGCTGGCTGCCCGCACTGATTAAGTTCAAGCAATTCCTTAGTACAACTATTATACCATCCTTCTTTGCCTGTGCCAACTTGATCGCACTCTTTGAAACATTTGCCTACCTGGCATTCGCCCCGGAAATACGCCCATTCCTCGCAAATACTTTTATCTTTAAATACACATAAAGCCGCTTCCCCGCCCGCAGTTTTGTATGGTTCTGAAACACCGCCATCTTGAATGCACTTTACTGCCGCTGGATTGGCAATGCCTACTCCTTGATTTGTATTGAGGTTAGAATTGATATTTGAATTCAAATTTAAATTTGTATTTATCTTTTCAGTAGGAGTAATTTTTTTCACTTGATTACTTTCCAAACACCAGGCAGGTCTATACTGTTCGCCTTGGTATGTTTTAATCACACTGCAAATTGGACTATAAATTTTCTTTAGCCAGCCATAATTTAAAAACGGCACTAAAAAATAACCAATTATAAGCAGCAATAAAATAAGGGTTAATAAAATTAAAAATTTATTGGATTTGCTTTTACGCATATTTTTTATTTATAATTAATTACTTATATTATATCACAATCTAGCCTAAAATACACAACTGTTCAGCTAATTGACAAGCTTAGGAAATATTGCTAAAATTATAAATCCTAACAAAGGAGGATCAAATGGATTTAGATAAAATTCT
>JAPLYF010000041.1 GCA_026395675.1 Candidatus Parcubacteria bacterium | reverse complement strand
AATGAGCAGAAGGAGAAATTGGAGAAACTTGAGGAACAATTGAAAAGTTTAATTTAGGTAACGGATCGACACACTTCAGTGTGTTACCGGGTTTTGTAACAGACTAAAGTCTGTCGTTCCACTTCTTTGTACCGTGTTTTTTTTGTAGCTCGTACTCCTACGCTCCTTTGGAGCTTAGGAATATCGGGCTTTTTTTTGTTTTTTTGAAGATATTGACAAAAGAGGAAATATTTGTAAACATTGAAGCAAACTAAAGGAGGATAAAAATGGCAAAAGGCAAAAAGCTTTTAAAGGATTGTCCTTTAAATGACAAAAAATGTAATGACTGTGAACAAAAAAAGGCCTGCCAGAAACTCAGAGAAAAAAATAAAAAATCATTGCTAAGTAAGCTTAGAAAAATTCTTATCAGGTAAACTATAATAACGGCTTGTGAAAACAGGCCGCTTTTTTTATTAGGATACGAATTTACAAATTTTATACTTATCTACTAATATATAAGAAGGAATTTGTTGTAAATTTAGGAAAATTATGATAAATTTAACCTATAAATATTAATTTTATTATATGGCAAAAGTAATAACAGACGAAAAATTAATTGAGGAAATTTTGACCCGGGGAGTGGAACTTATCTATCCAGACAAAGAATCCCTGAAAAAAGTTTTAATGTCTGGTAAAAAATTAAGAATTTACGACGGCTTTGATCCGACTGGTCCAACTTTACACCTTGGTCATGGCAACCAGTTGAGAAAACTAGCTCAGTTCCAGAAATTGGGACATGAGGTGATTTTTTTAATCGGGGATTTTACTGCCAGAATCGGCGATCCTAGCGGCAAATTGTCTACCCGCAAACAGTTAAGCAAGAAAGAAGTCCTGGCCAATCTGAAAAACTATAAAAAACAGGCCAGTACAATCTTAGATTTTACAGGAAAAAATGCGGCCAAGGTTTTATTTAATTCTAAATGGCAAAGCAAATTAAAATTTGAGGATGTATTAAATTTGGCTTCAAAAGTAACTGTGCAGCGTATGGTAGAAAGAGACATGTTTGAAAAACGGATTGAAGAAGGCAAACCGATCTATGTTCATGAATTTATGTACCCTTTGCTGCAGGGCTATGACTGCGTGGCCATGGATGTGGACATGGAAATCGGCGGTTCGGACCAGACCTTTAATATGCTGGTTGGCCGAGATTTAATGAAAGATTTAAAAAAGAAAGAAAAATTTGTTTTGACCATTAAATTATTAACTGATCCGACTGGCAAGAAAATGGGCAAAACCGAAGGCAATATGATTACTTTAGATGATTCTGCCCAAGAGATGTTTGGCAAAGTCATGTCTTGGTCTGATCAGATGATTGCGATTGGCTTTGAAATCTGTACTGACCTGCCCATGTCTGAAATTGAAGACATGAAGAAAAAAATGAAAGAAGGCGCAAATCCGCGTGATTTTAAAAGGCAATTAGCGCGCGAAATCGTCAAGATTTATCGCAATGAAAAAGCAGCCAATGAAGCCCAGGAAAATTTTATAAAAGTTTTTTCCAATAAAGAAGCGCCCGAGGAAGTAAAAAGTTATAAAGTATCCGCCAAAGGCGGATCCGCCTCCGGCGGAAAAAGTAAAAAGTTATTGGAAATTTTGGAAGAAACCGGTTTAGTGTCATCAAAATCTGAAGCGCGGCGGGTGATTGAACAAGGAGGAGTGAAAATTGATAATGAAATTGTCAAAGATGTTAATTTTAATTTGACTTCAGGAGAACATTTGATTCAGAAGGGGAAGAGGTTTTTTGCGAGAGTCATAGTGAAATAATTAAACATTTTTTAAAATAATATTTTTATGCTTATAGAAATTAATAAGAGTCAATACGAGGATTTAATCTGGTCTATTCAAATTTCAGGCTTCATATACGGGCTTTTGAGAGATATGGTTTCCCAAGATTATAATGAGAAACTTTCAAGGAATGAGGAGCTTGAAAATTATTTGCTAGGATTTGCTAAAGAATATGGCCAAAAGAAAATTGTTGAAGAATTTGACGGCAAGAATGTGGCGACACATGAATATCTTGATAAGGTTTTAGACGATATGTCAGAATATGAGGATTATATTATGTGGGATGAATTATCAAGTCGTTTGGGTGCGAGAGATTTTTATCAGCAGCACTCAAAAAAAGAATTAAAGAAAATGACTATGCAGGAAATTCTGACAAAACGATTTGAATTTGAAGAAAAGTATTATAAGGAATTTGAAGAAAATGGGCTGGATAGGTTAGGAGTCAATGAGAAAGAATAATATTTTATGACCAAAACTCAAGCCAAAAGAGAATTTGAGCAATTGATTAAAAAGTTTGAAGCTTTAAGCGATCATGAGCGCAGCGATTACAACGAGGCAAATACTCGCAAGGATTTTATTTTGCCTCTTTTTAGAATTTTGGGCTGGAATGTTTACAGCAAAGATGAAGTTAATGAAGAGGAAAAAGCTTCTGGCGGCAGGGTTGACTATTCTTTTTCTATAAATGGTCTGAAAAAATTTTATGTTGAAGCTAAAGCAATTAAAGTTGACTTGGATGAAAAACAGTGGGCTGAACAGGCCATTGATTACGCCTGGCATAAATCCGTGCCTTGGGCAATTTTAAGCGACTTTGAGGGTCT
>JAPLYF010000047.1 GCA_026395675.1 Candidatus Parcubacteria bacterium | reverse complement strand
ATCGGAGCCGAATAAACGCATGAGGTCATCCCCCAATGAGACATAGAAACTCGACGAGCCAGGGTCCCCCTGCCTTCCGCAGCGGCCGCGCAACTGATTATCAATACGCCGCGCCTCATGCCTTTCCGTCCCAATCACATGCAAACCGCCAAGTTCTTTGACCTTCTTGGCCTCTGCTGAATCTGGCGGATTGCCGCCCAAGATAATATCCACACCGCGGCCAGCCATATTGGTGGCTAAAGTGACTGAGCCCAAACGCCCGGCCTGGGCAATAAATTCTGCCTCACGCTCGTGATTCTTGGCATTCAAAATATTATGCTTAATTCCGTTTTTTTCCAAAAGCTTGGCTAAATATTCATTTCTTTCAATGGAAATTGTGCCGATTAAAATTGGCTGGCCTAATTCTTGGCGTTTTTTCACATCTTCAATCACTGCTTGGAACTTCACCTGCTCGTTTTTATAAATCAAATCATTAAGGTCGTTTCGGATCATTAATTTATTAGTCGGAACTTCCACCACGTCTAATTTATAAATTTTGAAAAATTCCTCAGCTTCTGTTGCGGCTGTGCCAGTCATGCCTGCTAATTTTTCATACAAACGAAATAAATTCTGAAAAGTAATGGTGGCCAGGGTCTTGCTTTCTTTTTGAATTTTTAAATTTTCCTTGGCCTCAATGGCCTGATGAATGCCTTCTGAATAGCGACGGCCATACATTAAACGGCCAGTAAATTCATCAACAATGATTATTTCTCCGTCTTTAACCACATATTCTTTTTCTTTCTGAAACAAAGTCAATGCTTTTAAAGCAGCCTCTAAATGAAAAGTGGACTCATAATCCATCCGCACCCAGGGATCAAAACCCAATTGTTTAGCTGCTTTTTCCTGGCCAGCTTCAGAAAAAGTGACGCTGTGCATTTTTTCATCAATATTATAATCTTCATTGGCTTTTAAAATTGTAACTAACCGGGCAAATTTATAATATTTATCTGTTGATTCGGCATCGGGCGCAGAGATAATCAAGGGTGTGCGGGCTTCATCAATTAAAATGGAATCCACTTCATCCACAATAGCATAATACAGATCGCGCTGGACTTTTTCGCTCAAACTCTGCACCATATTGTCCCTCAAATAATCAAAGCCAAATTCATTATTAGTGCCATAAATAATATCGCAGTCATAGGCCTCTCTGCGGCTAGGCACCAAGCGTAAATTATCCATATCAACCTTAAATGACTTGACTGTTTCCTCTGCATTATCAGTTTCATCTGCCTTAACCGTGGAATCATATACATAAGTTACTTGCTGATTTTGAATGCAGCCGATGGTTAAACCCAAAAAATTAAAAATCTGACCCATCCAAGCGCAGTCGCGACGCGCCAAATAATCATTGACCGTCACCACGTGAACTCCCCTGCCCGCCAAAGCATTTAAATAAATGGCCAGAGTGGAAGTCAAGGTTTTGCCTTCGCCAGTTTTCATTTCCGCAATCTGGCCCTGGTGCAAAACAACAGCGCCAATCAATTGGACATCAAAATGCCGCTGGCCAATGACTCTTTTACCTGCTTCCCGCACTACGGCAAATGCCTCAACTAAAATATCATCCAAGGTTTCACCTTTGGCTAAACGGTTTTTAAATTCTTGAGTTTTATCTTTCAGCTCTTGGTCAGACAATTTTTCATAATCTTTTTCCAAATCATTAATCTGGACAGCCAAGGGCTGGATTTTATCTAAAACTCGCTGATTGGGATCGCCGAAGATTTTGGTCAATATACTCATAGATTTAAGATGTAAGATATCCGCCAGAGGCGGATCAGCCTTTGGCTGATAAGATTTAAGATTAACTTATATCCTAATTCTTAATTCTTATATCTTGAATTAGTTTAGCAAATTTCTTTAAAAATTTCCAGCCATAAACAAATTAATAAAACCGCCCAGAAATGGACGGCCTTTTTTTATTTTATTTGTAAATTAAATCTTATATTTTTATTTTCCTCAAACCCAAATCAAGATTAACAATCTGATCTTTTTTAATCAAATCAACTGGCTTAATTCCTTTCTTCTCATAGCCAGCTTTCTCAGCTAAAAGCTGATATTCATTTTTGCCAACCAAAAAGGCATAACGTCCTTTGGAATCTGTCACCTGCGTCTCCAGCAATTTATTAAACCTGATTTCAAATATCCTTACTATGCCCTGGCCAATCGGCTGCTTGCTCTTCTCATCATATATTATGCCCCAGCTCTTGGGTTTGGGCGGCACTATTAAGCGCCGGAATAGCAAAAACAAAATTATGTGGATTACTAAGGCGCTGACCGTGATAATTGTCGGATAAATCAAGATAATCAAAAGCGCCAAGATCATACCAATATATGAAACCATTAATCTGACATTTTTGAGCAAATAACTCTTGACTGCTTCTTTTTCAGTCAGCATTTTCCTTTCTCTTGGATCCAGCGGTATATTGGCAGTAACTACGCCCCCTTTCTGGGTTACCTCTATTTCTTCACCATGGTAAAGATCCAGATATTTTACATCCTGCTTTTCCTCTCTCAAATACCTGGTTGGGAAAATATAGTCGGGCTTAGTTACGCTCAGATAATATTGGCCTGTTTCTTTGACTATCAGCAGATATCTGCCTTCTTTATCAGTTACTTTGGTCTGGATTAATCGTTTGTTCTCCTTGCTATATAACCTGACCACGGCCAAGCTCACAGGCAGTTTGGTCAGAGCATCATAAACAATGCCCCATTTTCTCCTCTTGCCCCGGAAAAACCATAAAAACGGTTCAATGAAAAGCAAATGCAAATAGGGCAAGACACTGATGGTTAAGGCCAAAACAGCAGGTATGGTATTCAAGGCAGCCAGAATTAAGAGGATGGGCGTGATTATATTCTGACTCACTTGTTTAACTGTGTTCGTAATCAAGGGTTTTGCAGGTGGTGTTACTTTGGCTGGCAAAACCAATGGTGGAGTAACTGCTGGCGGCGTGACTGGCATTGTTGGCGGCGTGACTGGCGTTGTTGGAGGTATAACTGGCGGCGGTGTGACTGGCGGTGGTGTAACTGGCGGTGGTGTAACTGGCGGCGGTGTGACTGGCGGCGGTGAAGGAGGTGGCGCTGGAGGCGTTTCAGTATCACCGCTAGTTGAGCCTGAAAACGCTGTTTCTACTCCATCGCCGTTTCTAGCTTTGACTGCAAAATTATATGTTGTCCCTGAAGCCAAGCTTATCTTAATTTGGGCATTCACATTACTTAAAGGTTGTGTAGTTATTAATGGTTCACCATTAATAACTACTCCATTATTCCCGCCCCAATTAGCATAGGTCTGCCAATTCTCGGCCAGACCAAATGTCCCGTCTAGATTAATATATTGGCCGCTGTTCAATTCCTTAATCGCATACTCTGTGTTGGCTGGATTATTATCTCCTGGGTTTATTTTGACTACAATGCTATTTTCCGTGGCTGCGCCAATAATTGGCTCTAGCGGCGTATTTGCTAATGTATAACAACTGGCTGTGTTTGATTGCCCTGACTCGCCTGAACCATTAAAAGCTGTCACCTGCCTGTCATTATATAAAGTATTAGGTGCTAAATTAGTCTCTTCCAAATGGTTTAAATTCTCGACATTTACATTGCCAGTATCTAAGATAAATCCTTGCGGCCCATACAATCTAAAGCCAGTTTCATTCGTGGCAGTATCTTCAAAATTCCAGCTGATAGCGCTTGAGCTAAGAGCCTGGCAACTTAAATTAAGCGGTGTTGTGGGCAAACTTACTCCCCCACCACCACCTAGAGTGACATAATCAACTGTCAAACTATTAATGACCGGAGTGATATTATTATTCAAAGTCTGCAAATTTGCCTGCCATCTTAAATCATTTCCATTGCTAGCAAAGGTAAATTCGACTCCCTTAGTAACAGGACTCCAGCTCACTCCGCCATTATTAGAGAGAAAATAATTTATAGCTGGCTGCAAATTTAAAGTTTCTGTCGCGTTTAAAGTCGCCTTTATCACTTGCTGACCAGAAGTATTGATATTCAATGATTGGATTGTTGAAGCTAATTTGAAAATCGGCAACCATTTCGCAAATTGTGGGCCTCCGTTAAAAATATACACATTATTAAGAGGATCAAGTTGCACTCCAGAATAACTTGCAGCAGTATTTTCAATTATTTCATAGCCCAAAGCACCATCCATCTTTGTCCAGCAATCATTAATTATTCCGCCGCAAATCCCAGGTCCTGCACCTGGCGTCCATTTAGAAAATGTGGTTACCCTGGCTGGCAAGCCAATATCCCAAACTAAATATGGATTATTTGCAGAATCTAAAGTAATTCCCTGTTCGCTCATTATTGACAATTCTGGATCATTGGAAACATTATCATAGCCCAAGGCAGTGCCAGCCATATTTGTCCAGCAGTCATTAATTATGCCGCCGCAAATCCCTGGCCCCGCACCCACCGTCCATTTGCTGAAATATATATCAATATTTCCTGTCGTATAATCACTCCAAACAACATAAGGATTATTAGCTGTATCCAATCTAATGAACGGCTGTGTATTATTCCCGGCATTATTAGACAGATTATCATAACCCAAAGTCACCCCATCCATTTTGGTCCAGCAGGCAAGATTTGGCGCGCAAGCAACCGGATTAGCTGTCCATTTGCTGAAATATATATCACCGCCACCGGTTGTGCTGTCATGCCAAACAACATAAGGATTATTTAAACTATCAAGCTTAAAATCTGGATAAAGCGAACTAGACGCTGTATTAGAGATATTCTCATAGCCCAAGGCTGTGCCAGCCATATTTGTCCAGCAGTCAGTCGGCCCACCGCAAACTACTGCGCCTGCACCTGGCGTCCATTTACTGAAATATATATCTACGAAGAAATTCCCTTGCCAGACCACATAGGGATTATTTAAGGTATCAATTAAAATCTGGGGATCATCATTAGTGGAAAGACCTGGCGACAAATTATCAAATCCCGGAGTGCCATCCATTTTTGTCCAGCCAGGACCCAGCGTCCACCTAACGATTCTTATCTCTCCACTGCCAATAAATTCTCGCCAAACAATAAATGGATTATTAGCAGAGTCAAGCTTTATTTGCACTGTATCAGATTCAGAAGCTGGCGTATTGGAAATATTTTCATAGCCTGCTATTGTGCCAGCCATATTTGTCCAGCAATCAGTTGGTCCACCGCAAACTACTGCACCCGCGCCAGGTGTCCACTTGGTAAAAAATATTTCAGCTTGCCCTAAAGTCCTATCCCACCAAACAACATAAGGATTGCCTAAATTATCAATGGCCATATCTCCTAAAAATGACTGGCCAATATTATTTGACAAACTATCAGATCCTAAGGTCGCCCCATCCATTTGTGTCCAGCCCACGCCTGGTGTCCACTTGGTAAAAAATATATCATTAAAACCTGCTAAACCAGGCCCCTCCCACACAATATAAGGATCATTAGCTGAATTAAGTAATACTTTACTCACACCACCGCCATTTGAAATAGTTTCTGCTCCCGACATGTTTTCAGCCATGCTAACCCAATCTTTACCTAATAGACGCGCTTGATTAAGAACCGTGTCCCACTTGCCAGTAGTGGCAACTGAATCTTTATATGTATCAGAGGTAAAATTTTCTGTATAATTTATTGCTGAAGCATTGACTGCATTAAAAAAATTAAATCCCAAATAGGTCATGCTTGTCATTAAAACAAGGCCAATAAACACTTTAAATTTGAGATTAAAAAATTCCCAAAGCATAAGTTTTATTAGTTTTTTATTCATTGGTTTAGAATGTGAATACTTTATTGAATTATAGCATAAAATGCCCGCAAATACCACGACATTTGCCCAAATAAAAAAACTCCCCCAAATTAGGAAGTTTTTTATTGAAAAATCATTAAAACTTAAAATTCCCTCGCATTTTCTCCTTATATTTCTTGATCTGCCTTTGCAATTCATCTTTAACCTGGTTAATTGCCATATACAAATCCTCTCTTTCTGCTTCTGCTCTGATAATATATTTTTGCGGCACTTCTAAATTTACTTCTGCCCGGAAAATATTGCCCTTTTGGTGATGTTTTGTGGTTAAGCCAACCTCAACCCGCGCCACTAAAATCTGGTCAAAAAATTTTTCCAAGCCGCCAATTTTTTCATTGACATAATCCTTAATGGCTTCGGTTAGTTCCAGGTTGGTACCCTTGATGTCGATTTGCATGATTTTTTATGCTTAAGATTTAAAAAAAATTAATCGCAGGGCGAAAACGCCCATATTTTGGAAGGACACACTTCAGTGTGTTACAGTAACAGACTAAAGTCTGCCCATCCGTTACAGGTCGTTTTCGCCCATTATTTTTTCAAAATTTAAATTATAATTTTATAAGCTTTAAAAATTCTTTCTCGCTAATTATCTTCACGCCAAGTTTCTTTGCCTTATCAAATTTAGACCCTGGTTCTTCACCCGCCACGACATAATCAGTATTTTTGGAAACAGAAGAACTCACATCTCCGCCTAAACTTCTGATTTTATCTTTGGCTTGATCGCGAGCCATTGATTCCAAAGAGCCAGTTAAAACAAAAATTTTGCCAGCTAAAATCTGCTTGGCCTTTTCAACCTTGGCTATTTTAATATGCCTTATTAAATCATTAATTAATTTTAAACTTTTTTTATCGCGTAAATATTCATAAATGCTTTTGGCCACGATTTCACCAATATCTGGCACCTTATACAATTCTTCCAAGCCTGCCTTTTCCAATTTTTCTAAACTGCCAAAATGATTTGCTAAAGTAATGGCTGTCTCTTCGCCAACATGGCGAATGCCCAAGGCAAATAAAAATTTAGCCAGGGTAACATTTTTACTTTTATTAATGGCCTCAATAATATTTTGCGCTGATTTTTCGCCAAAACGCTCCAGGGGTTCCAAATCCCCTTTTTCCAATTCATAAATATCAGCCGCATTGGAAATCAAACCCGCATTTATTAATTGTTCAGTGATTTGCGGCCCTAAGCCCTCAATATCCATGCCGGCTCTGGAAACAAAATGGTCAATATTCCTTTCCTGAATCGCGAAACAATTTTTATTGGCGCAATAAATCCCTACCTCGCCTGGCTTTCTGACCACTTTCCCGCCGCAAATCAAACATTTTTTCGGCGCCTGGATTTCTTTTTCCTTGCCAGTCCTTAATTTAGGAAAAACTTTAATTACTTTAGGTATTACATCACCGGCTTTTTCCACTATAACAGTATCGCCAATTTTTACGCCTAATCTTTTTATCTCATCCAAATTATGTAATGTGGCGTGCGAGACAGTTGTGCCGCCAATAAAAACCGGCTTTAAATCAGCGACTGGAGTTAAAACTCCTGTTCTGCCCACGCTAAATTTTACATCCTCAATAATTGTCGTGGCCTCTTGGGCTGGAAATTTATAAGCAACAATTCCCCGCGGCGTCTTGCCCACCACTCCCAATTTTTGAAAAAGTTTTAAATTATTTATTACGCCCACCACTCCATCAGTCCAATAATACAAACGCTCTCTTTCCTTATAAACATAATCGTGAAATGCCTCAATTTCTTTCAGATCTTTGCAATGGCGATTTAAAGGATTATCTTTAACTCCAATTAAGCGCATAATCGCATGGGCTTGCTCATGCGTTGTCTGGCCAAAATCAGCCAGTAAGTCATAGCCAAAAAAATCTAGTTTGCGGCTGACAGTGATTTTCGGATTAAGTTGCCTAATTGAGCCAGCAGCTGCATTTCTTGGGTTGGCAAAAATCTTCTCGCCTTTTTTTTCTTGCTCTTTGTTTAACTTTTCAAAAACTTTCTTATCCATAAAGACCTCGCCACGTATTTCAATCCGCCCACTTAAATTTTCCAATTTTTTCAAGAATTTCTTTTTATCTATTTCATGCCCAAATTTATGCAAAAATTCATTGACTAACTTTTGCTCTGGTTTATGCAATCTCAAAGGTATGGCTTCAATTGTTTTCAAATTCTGGGTTATTTCCTCGCCGATCTTGCCATCACCGCGTGTTGAACCCTCAACTAAAATCTCGTTTTCATAAATTAAAGAAATTGCCAAACCATCCATTTTGATTTCCCCAAAATATTCAAACTTCGTATGCGGCACAATTCGTTTTATTTTGGCTTCCCAATCAATCAATTCCTCTTCGCTAAAAACATCCTCAATGGAAAGCATGGGCACGTCATGAGTCACTTTTTTAAATTTAGCCAGGGCCTCGCCGCCCACTCTTTGTGTGGGCGAATCAGGCGTGATTAAATCAGGATATTGCTGTTCTAATTTGTAAAGCTCATGCTTGAGCGAATCCAAAGCCGCGTCTGATATTTCCTGGCGATCCAAAACATGATAAAGGTAGCGATGGTGATTTATTTCCTCGCGTAATTTGACTATGCGTTTTTTTACTTCTTCCTTATTCATATAGAATTCAAAAATACCAATTTTCCGCCAGAGGCGGATCCGCCCTTGGCGGAAAAATTTAGAAACTAAAAGTAAAAACTTAAAATCACACTTCCCCAAAGCAAAACAATTATTGTTGCTAAGGACAGGAAAGTTCCCATGGGCAATACATCTCCGAATTTCTTCTGTTTGCCAATTAATAAAATTATTGCTGTTAATCCGCCAATTAAATATGCGATAACAATTGTTAACAAAGTTAATTTCCATCCCAGCATTATTCCAATCAACGCGCCCAATTTTACATCTCCCAAGCCAACCCATTTAGCGTTAGAAACCAAATACTGCAAAAGGAAAAACCCTGCGCCTAAACCTAGCCCTAAAATCAGATCAAGCCAATTTAGGCCAATTAATAAATTCATTATTAAACCAACAATCAAAGCTGGCCAAATTATTTTATCCAAAATCAAATAATATTTTAAATCAAAAACAAAAATAAATATCAGAACTAGCACAAAAAACAAATCACAGAATAAGGCAAAATTTAAGGTTCCATTTTTTAAAAAAATCAAAGCAAATAAAATGCCAGTAATTAATTCAACCAGCGGATATTGCCAGCTAATCTGTTTGTGGCAAAAACGGCACTTACCTCCTAAAAAAATAAAGCTTAAAAATGGGATTAAATCTGCATATTTTAAAACTTGTTTACATTTGGGGCAATAAGAACGCTCCCAAAGCGATAAATTATTCTTTAAACGATAAACCAAAGAATTAATAAAACTGCCAAAAATCAGACCTAAAATAAAGAAAATAATTAGCTCTAGTCCCATATTCAAATTATATCATTTTATGTTTAACAAAAAAACAAGCATTCAGGCCATCTTAAAGCTAATAGAGTAGGATGCCTTAGCTTGTTTATTTAGCGCCAGAAACTGTATCAATGGCTTCAGCATGAGCATGGTAGGTTCCTGCCAGACCCAAACTACTTGGCTTTTCTGTTTTAAAACTAATATCATAGCCCTGAGCCGTGCTAGTATAAGTAAACTGCCACCCAGACAAAGGATCAGTGGGAACTTTGGACATATATGTTGACTCGGCTTTGCATTCGGTATCAGCAGAGACAAAACCCCCTTTATCTTTAGAACACAATTTTTCCTTGCCATTTTTTCCCAGGATAATTGGCTGATTGACTACTGGATATTCCGCTTCATCACTATAATAAAATTCCAAAGCAGTTCTTAATTGCCTGATATCGCTGATTCTTTTAGCATCCCTGGCTTTAGCTTGCTGATCATTTAAAGCAATAACACTAATTAAGGCCAAAAGTATTATTATGCCAATTACAATTAGAACCTCGACCAAAGAAAAACCTTTTTGATATTTTTTAGCTAGCATATTTCATTATGTTTAAAAGCATGGTTGGCTTAAAATCTGGGCATTGGTAGCGCAATTTTTTCCTTTTTTTAAGCCCAATGACTTAAAGTTTGTATCTAAAACAAATTCTATTTGGTAATTTTGATTATTATCGGCTGATTTGTAAGAATATTGATTGCCTTGATTAATGTAAAAATTGGGCAAAGGAACCATAATACTCTTTTTTTTGCAGGCGTCGCTTAATTTTTTAAACCCTTCCAAACAAAGTTTTTCAGTACCAGAGTAATCATCATTTAATAATGTCGCTTGACTTGCGGCCGGATAAAAATTGTTTGACATTAAAAATACTTCAAATCCGCTTCTGAGCTGATTTATTTCCGCTAGAACCTGGATATCACGTTGCTTTTTATTTAAGTATAAAACTACAAAAATATCAAGAGTTATCACAATTAAAATCAAAAAAAGCACAATTATAATTTCAATTTTAGTAAATCCCCTGCTTAACATTTCTTTTTTAAATTAGGGCTTTTATTTTTTACTCTCTTTTAAAATCTTCTTTATTTTATCAACCACTTCAGAAGGCATAAAATGAGCCTTAATCAAATACCCGACAGCGCCTTTTTCAAAACCCTTTTTAACATCATCCTTTTGCCCTAAATTTGTCAAAAGCACTACCGGAATATTCAGGGTTGTCTTGTCTTTTTTTAAGGCCTCAAGCACGGCAAAACCATCCATTTTGGGCATCAAAATATCCAGTAAAATAATCTCTGGTTTTTCCTTCAAGGCGAAATCCAAACCTTTCTTGCCGTCTTCGGCTGAAATTACTTCAAAACCTTCCAGTTCAAATTTAGTCGTATACATCTCAACTAAAAATGAATCGTCTTCAATCAGGAGTATTCTGTCCTTTTTTTCTTTGGGCATATTTTTATGATTAGTTTTTAAATTTAAAAATTAATTTGAAAATTTTATTTTTGATAAGGTTCAAGTTCTGGCTGGCTTAAAACGCGAGGATCCCAGGAGATTTTGCCAATAACATCTTTGCCTTGTCTGATATCTGCAAAACCAACTGCTAATAAATAAATTAAATTTGGATTTATTTTACTAATGGTTTGGCCATTAGCAAAGGCAACTGTTTTTTGGTCAATTTTTCTTAATTCGCCGTTGTTTTCAATCAGATAAATATCTGCACTGCCGCTAAATCTGACTAAAGCCCCGCGCAAAGGAGCTAACTCTGTATTAGGCAAGGGTTGAGGGATGGGTGGCGGCGGTGGCTGGCAATCAAGCGAACATATAATATAATTCTCATTTGCCTGGCATATTCCATCACCACAAAATTCCTTGGGCTGCTCTACGGGCGGCGGTGGCGGCGGTGCAGGACAATCAAGCGGGCAAGTATTATAATCCTCATTTGCTTGGCAAATCCCATCACCGCAAAATTCCTTGGGCTGCTCGACTGGCAACGGACTGGGCGGAATATTTAAATTAACTCCTGGTTTATTAACATTTAAAACGACTTTCGGCTGGGGCTTATAAAAATAAAAAAAATAAAGACCTGTTCCGAATACTGCCAATATAATTATAACTAAAATCAGGGTAAAGGTTAAGCGTTTTTTTAAAATATAAATTTTAAAAGCACTGATGAAATTTACATAAGGTAAGATTTCTTTTTTAGGTACGACTTTCTGCGGTTCTTCTTTTTTTATTTCTTTTTTAATCTTGGCTTTTTCAATTGCAGCCAATTTTTCTTTTCCTGGCTTATGCAAACTTAATTCATCCGGTAATTTTTCCCTTTTGATTTTAATTGGTTTTTTGCTTTGCAGCAGATCAATTGGCATATAAAATTAAACTATTTCACGCATCGCTAATCCTAAGGCTATGGCAAAACGCGGACCAATTTCCTGCAAAACTGGCTTTAATTCCTCGGGATAGACAACTCTGGCCCAGGGATCGCCAATATATGTTCTGATATTTAAAACTCTGGTTAAATATTTGTCCATATAATTACCAAGCAAAGCAGTGCCGCCAGTCAAAATTATTTTATCCAAAATTTTTTCTTGGCTAGCTTGATCGTAATAATTTTTTAAAAGGTAGCGAATTTCATTCACGATTGGTTCCAGGGCGTCTTCAATTATCTTGGGAAAATTTTCCATTTTTTCCTGAGCCATCATTATACCTAAATCTAATTTGTAATTTTCTGCCTCACTAATTGTGATCCGCATGCTACTAGCAATGGCTTTGGTAAGATTGGCTCCGCCGATTTGTATACTGCGATTTAAAATCGGTATTGTTTGGTTAACAATGGACAATGAAGTGCGATTCTCGCCAATATCCACTACCATTAATAAGGTCTTATCATTCCCAATCAAAGAACGGACTAAAGCAAAGGTCTCAATGTCTAAAGTAGCCAGCTGTAAACCAGATTGTTTAAAAATTTCTACATAATCTTTAACCACTTCATTAGGCGCGGCCGTAATCAAATACTGAATAATATCTAGTTTGTCTTTAGGTCCTGCTTTTTCTATTTCATCACTCGGAATCATATTAAAATCAAAAGACATTTCTTCCAAAAGACGCGGCAAAATTTTTTTAATTTCTTCAGACAAAAGTGCTTTTATTTTGGCTTTATTATCCAAATCCCTTTTAATTAAATTTGATAGTTTTATCACCGAAGTAAAAACCGAAGCAATGGGCAAAGCAGCCATGGCAATATTCGTGGTAACTTTAGAACGGTTAACTACTTCTTTTAGCATGGTTGAAGTTATATTTTTATTGGAAATAAAATCACCAATCAAAATATCGCCTCTTGATTCAGTATAGCCATAAGTAACTAATTGGGGTTTGCCCTTTTCTGGCTTTAATTCCACGATTTTAATTGCATCGGGTGATAAATCAACGCCTAAAAAACTTGATGGTTTTGCCATTATTTTTACAAGATTTATGATTTAGGAATTAAGATGTAAGTAATAAGAATCTTAAATCTTATATCTTATATCTTAAATCTTTATTAAATTATACCACAAATCCTCATTATCCACAAAATCAAATCTTTTTATCCAATTCCAAATTTAAAAGCTTATCCGCTTCCTTATTTAAATCGCGAGTAATATGATGGAAACTGACTTTTTTTTGGCTGATAGCCAAATTCCAGGCCTTGATAAAAAGCGGCTGTAAATCCTTGTCTTTAACCTTATATTCTTGCTTCATTTGTTTAACCACTAATTCACTATCTAAATAACAAAAGATCTCCTGGGGTTTTAATCCCTTGGCCAGCTCTAAACCCTTAATCAATGCTCTATATTCAGCTTGATTATTTGTCGCCGAACCAATAAATTCAGCGTATTTTTTTAAAACCTTGTTTTTTTCATCAGTTATAACAATACCGATTGCAGCCGGTCCTGGATTGCCCCTGGCTCCGCCATCTGTATAAATTTTTATCTTTTTATGCATAAATTCTATGTCATGGTGAGCCCTTCGATAAACTCAGGGCAAGCATTAAAGTTTACAGTGAGCGCAGTCGAACTGAACCATGACATTTTTAATTATAACATATTTATAAATATTTTGCCCTGAAAAAACCATTTTGGGGCTAATTTTAGACAAATATACACCACACCATATTGACAAAACCATAAAATTATGCTATACTTTTAGATTAGAATGTTCCAGCTTGGAACAGAAATTCCACTTAAAGAGGAGTAATAAAATGGACATTGACAATCTTTTAAGCCACTCCTCCGCAGTGGAGGGGCTGGAAATGGATGGAGGGAAACTTAGAATTTTCTTTTATCCTCACCGGCAAATTTTACCGCAAAATACGCGTGTGATATTAACTGGTGAAATCTATGCCAGAGGCTCTTTTCCACGATTCTGCAACAGCGGAAATGATATCTTCTTTTTCGCAGATGAAGCGCATCGTCAGGAATGCCTTAGGCAATGGGGCTTTTCCTGGGAGTGGATTTATAAAAATCTGCTGCCCGAGCAACCTTTGGCACAGGTCATCGAACTATTTCCTAAAAAAGAAGAAAAAATAGACGAGACCCAGAGTGTGGCTCTCTAACCGGCCCGCTGTGCGGAGCCAAGGAGAATAAAATGGGACAAATTAGTGAGCTGGCACAGAGAATGGAAACGCTTACTGAAATGCTGGAAAAGAATGAAAATGACCAGCAAAAATTAGAAGCGATCCGTGCAGAATTACAAGAAATAAAAAAAGAACTTCTCAAGCTTCTATCTCCGAAACAAAATGGAAAGTAGGACGCGGAGACCAACCAACGAGTGCTAGAGATCGACTCTCTAACCGGCCCCGCTACGCGGAGCCAAGGAGGAAAATCATGGATTTTGATTTCGATCGTTCATTGGCCATCGGAGAAGCATTCGGATGCGGCGGTTACAGCGACAAGGGCTGGGAAAAACTTCACATCCGCCCACTAAGTCGTGGCAAAGAGGAGATCATCCCGGCCGCCGAACTCCGGCTCGTGGTCAGCAAAAAGCTGAGCAAAAGCACTGGCCACCCCTGCTTTGACCCCGAAACCAACACCATCGGCTTCCCCGACGCAACCACTCTCCAGCGCTATAAAGAGCACTGGAACATCACAGTGCACTGAAACGTCTCAAACCCGACAACCAAAGCCCCGCGAAGTTTCGACTTCAGCGGGGCTAAAAATTTCAAAAGGAGGCAATCATGGACAAACAAAGGGAAATAAAGCTTTTAAAAGTTACGGGACTATTCACAGCGCTTTTCTGCTGGTCATGCATTATCATCGGCATACCGAGTGCTATGATCTGCTTGGCACTGCTCCCGCCATCGACCGCCATGATCATTACAACCACAGCGGTCTTGGGCACGAGTGCATATTTCACTGCCCGCCCCGCCAAACTGGCCAAATTTCTACCGTCGAGCAATTAGCTCTGACAGAATTCAAACAAACGCCCCGCGAGGTTACGACTTCCGCGGGGCTAAAAAAATTTCAAGGAGGATAAGAGAGATGAAGAAAGTGTATGTGTTTGTAACCATAGCGTTGATCGCGATTGCAACCATAGTGGTTGTGACCAAGACCAACAAGAACCAGAATAACTCGACGAACATAGCAATCAGTTTGCCGCTTGACACTGACTCGGATGGGTTTATTACAGCACTCGACAATGCCACGCTCGGCGTCATGGTCAACGATATCTACCCGGAAATAATAGTTCAGAAACCCCTCAAACCCAAAGAATTGCGTAAGGCAATTTTAAAGGTAATTCCGGAGAGAGTTACGGTAAAGCAACTCAAGATCACAAAAAAAGTAGTAATCCTATCCGGCCTTTTACCCGAACATGCTGAGATGGATATCCTTTTGGAAAAACTGAAAACTATCAGCGCACTCCAAAGATTCGATACGCCTTCTCTAAAGCCGAATGATGGCGGAGGAGTAACATTCACACTGCGGATATTCCTCACAATTGAGCTTACGTGGACCGACTTTAAAGACGGCCCCGAAGGAGCAAATTATCAGATTAGCTTATCTGACAGCGACAATGATGCATTCATTAACCCACTTAATAATGCATTGGTCATTTCTGTGGTGCCGGCCAAGCCTAAATACCAAAAATTCCCCTGGTCGTATAAGGGAGGCACGAACTGTTATGATTGTGATGGCGGGCCAATTGAGCCAATTGATCCACCACAACTGTGGCAATCTGACCGTTATCAAAAGTAATCGAGTATCAAACGCCCCGCGAGGATAAAATCTCAGCGGGGCTTATTTTTTTTGCCTCTCCTCCCCTTCTAGCACCTCTAGCTCTTCTTTAGCTATGTATTTATCAACATTCATTAATCAATTCAGGATAATTGGTAAAAATATACTTATAGTTTTCTGCTTCCGGTATTT
>JAPLYF010000071.1 GCA_026395675.1 Candidatus Parcubacteria bacterium | reverse complement strand
CTAATCGTGGTTACATAATCACTGCCAGCCAAAAACTGTTGGGCAGTGGTCAGCGGCACAAAAACCATATCATCCTGGTTATTAAAGCCGCTACCGCCTTTGGCCTGGGTCATGCCAATAATTTTAAAGTCAATTTTTTTTATGCGGATTGACTGACCGACTGGATCTGCGTTTGCTCCAAAAAGATCATCTCGGACTGTTGGCCCTATGACTGCTACTCTGGCTAAGCTTTTGACATTTTGCTCAGAGATAAATGTCCCGCTGTTGATTGTCACATTGCGAACCGCAAGATAAGCAGCCGTGGTGCCAATAACTGAAGTATTAGTATTGGTACCTTTGGCCGTGATTTGATAACGGCTGGAAAGTTCTGGAGCCACAGCAGAAGCCAGAGTAATTTCCTGAGCTATCGCATCAGCATCTGCCTGTTTTAATGATTGGGCAGAACCCCTGCCTTGGCTGACTTGAACCCCTGGCCCGCGCTGCTGGCCAGGCGTAACCAAAACTAAATTTGAACCCAAGGATTGAATATTTGACTCAATTGATCCTTGAGCGCCTTGGCCAATAGAAACCATGGCAATGACTGAACCAATGCCAATAACAATACCCAAAATAGTTAGTCCAGAACGGGCTTTATTGGAGATTAAAGCTAAATATGTTTCGCCAAATAAATCAGAGGTTTTCATAATAATTTTAAGCGTTAATAATTCTTTTTTTTCCATTTTTGCTGTCCTCAACGATTTCGCCATCGCGTATGCGGATAATACGATCAGCATGTTCAGCTACATTAAGTTCATGGGTAATTAGGATAATGGTATGATTTTGTTGATCATTTAACTTTTGAAAGGTATTAAGGACTATTTCTCCAGTTTTAGTATCCAGATTGCCAGTTGGCTCATCAGCCAGAATTAGAGACGGATTATTGATGAGGGCTCGGGCAATAGCCACGCGCTGCATTTGTCCGCCGGAAAGCTGATTGGAAAGTTGATAAAAATGCGATTCTTCCAGTCCGACATTTTTTAAAGCAATTTTCGCTTGTTTGACTCTTTCTTCCTTGGACACATTGGCATAAACAAGCGGCAACATGACATTGCGCAAAACAGTGGCTCGTGGCAGCAAATTAAAGGACTGAAAAACAAAACCAATTTTATTTTTTCTAATTTCAGCCAATTCATCATCAGATAGCTTAGAGACATCCTGGCCATCTAATAAATATTGGCCGCTAGAGGGAGTGTCTAAAGCGCCGATAATATGCATTAAGGTTGATTTGCCAGAGCCAGAAGGACCCATGATGGCTACAAATTCTCCATCTTTAATGGTAAATGTTAAACCTTTAAGAACAAAAGTTTCTGTTGCGCCGCTAATATATTTTTTAGTAATGTTTTTACATTCAATCATATTAATTTCCTCTAAATCCGCCACCGCCAATGCCGGGGATTCTTAAAGCAGAACTTTGCGTCTGGGTAGTTGAGGCATTGGAATTTATAGTTTGCGTAATAATTTGATCGCCTTCTTTTAAGCCATCAGTAACTTCAGTTTGGGAATCATTGGCCAAGCCAATTTCAATCGGCTGTTGGCGCAAAGGGTTTTTTAAAGTGATGCCACTTTTATTATTTAGGTCACTGGCTGGGATTTCTTCATTAGGCATTTCTACATAGCTAGTTGTGCCAAAAGATTTAATGGCAGAATTAGGCAAAAGAAGAACATCTTGTTTGGAATCTGTAATAATCGCAGCTGACGCGCTCATGCCGAGTTTGACCCTTTCATCTTGGGTATCAAATATTATTTTTACATTATAAGTTACAACTCCTTGCGTTACTGTGCCTAAGGTATCAATTTCAGCGACTTCGCCAGTAATACTCAAGCCATCTATGGCATCAAAAGTTAGGGTGGCCTTTTGGCCGATTTTAATTTTGGAGACATCAACTTCGTTTAAGGAAATTTCCGCTGTTTTTTGTTGAGTGATCAGAGTGGCAATTGATGTTCCGCTGGAAATGGAATCGCCTTTTTTGACACTAACTACGGCAATGACACCGTCAAAAGGCGCGCGCACCGTGTAATCGGCTAACTTTTCACTCGCATCCCAAAGTGCATTTTGCCTTTGCTGGATTGAGAGCTCTTGCGTTTTAAGATCCAGAGGATCTATGTCTGCTTGTAATTTAGCCAATGATTGAGATTTTTCAATAATAGTGCTCTCAGAATTAACAATTGAAGTTTTATCAGAGGCAATAGTATTTATAATTGATAATAAATTCTGCAAATGAGTATTTACTTGACCAGTATAAGTATTTAAAGTGGCTAATTGCGTATTAGCAGCGCTATCTGGCTTTTGATTATGACGGGCCAAAGCATCTTCATAAAATTGGATATAATTATTTGTATTTTTAATTGCTTCAGAAAAAATTTTGCTAGTATTGTAAGTTTCATCGAGTAGAGCTTCAATTACGCTAATGTCAGAAAATCGATTGGCAGTTTTATAGTCACTAAAATTTTTATCAAATTCCGCACGGGCTGCCTGAGCAGATTTTAAAGTAAGCTCTTTATATTCAAAAATTTTGGCTTCATCAAAGGGCACGGCATTGGCATAATAATCTATGTTCCATTGTGAGCTGCCGCCTAATTCATTGCCAAAAAGTACATCCTCCAACCCAGTAATTATATTTGGCAACTGAAGAAAAACATTAGAGACCGTATTAAAGCCATCATCATAGGATTTCTTTAGATCGTCTTCAGCTTGTTGTTTTGCCTCTTGCGCCTGGGCTAGTGCATTTTGGGCCTGGGTTATGGATAATTGGTCAGCTGGCTCTTGCAGTTTTTCTAAAGATAATTTAGCGCTGTCTAAATTTGCCTTGGCATCCCGGACTGATTTAAGAGCATCCTTGGCATTTATCTGTGCCAAAATAGCGCCGGTCTTTACTTCTTGCCCTGCCACAATTGGAACATTGTAGAGGTCGCCGGAAGCTTTGGCTTTGACATCAACCTGATTAGTAACAGAAATTTGGCCAGTGCCAGAGACAGAAGTTATTAAGGTCCCTTTTTCAACAGTAGCTATGACATAATGAGCAGCCGCAGGAGTAGAAGTTAAAGACTTAAAAACAAAATAACCCCCAATTATCAAGCCAATTCCTATCAAGCTGATAAGTATTTTATGTTTGAGAATAAATTGAAAAATTTTTTTAAACATAATTATAATTTTCAATTATTACTTATTAAGATTGAGATTTGAATTTATATTATTATTTGCATTTACTTTAATGTCAGGTTGAATAGGAGGCACTGGTCCGCCTGCTGGCGGTGGCGGTAAGACTCTAATAAATTTAGCCACAACCTGTCCTTCGTTATTAGCATCACCTATTATGACAATAAAATCATTTACCTTTAAATCAACAGCTTGAATAGTATTGTTTAAGCTTCTGATCATGGTATTTTCATTAATCTGAACATTTTTTTCAGTATTATCTTTTCCCTTGATAATCAAAGTTGAGCCGTCAATTTTAATAATCTGGCCAGAAACGCCGTGGGCATCCAGATACTCTCCATCTTTAAAATCGCCAAAAAAACCGCCTTTTGGCCCGCCGAAATTGCGATGATAATTTTCGCCCCAGCCATAAGTAAAATTGGCTTTTTTATAGCCGACAAAAATACCTAATCTAAAAATTAACAGGGCGATTATAATGCAGCCGATCACCAGTATAAAAATCCTAAATGATTTTGTCTGAAAAATTTTATTAAGGTCCATAAATTTAATATTAGCAAGTTAAATTTTAGTTAAAATTTGTTTTTCTTTAATGCAAAGACCAAAGCTACTACTGAAAATGCAGTTCCCAAAGAAAAAATCATTAATTTCTTTTTCAAGACATTAAGTTTTTTCTCTTCTGTAATCCGGAACATTATTTTGTCCAGCAGATTCTCGGGTAATTTTGGTTCATTTAAAAAACTGAATAATTTTTCATAGTCCTGCATATTTTTAAAACATATTTTATTAAATAAAAACCCCCCTACTTATTAATACGTAAGGGGTCTTAATTTTGGTGCATTTATTTAATTAATAATTTTCTTAGGTCTATAATCGCCCGCCGCTGTCGGCTTTTTATTGTATTAAGCGATTCGTTTAATATTTCCGCGATTTCTCTAAAATTATAATGATCATTATAATACATCGTTAAAACCAGGCGGTTTTGAGGCGCTAATTTCTGCAAGACCGCTTCAAGTTTTTGCTTAAGTTCTTTATCAGCAAAAAGTTCTGATGGCAAAGGTGCCGGGTCACTAATAGTTTCAGCCAGCGAATTTTCCTTATCATTTTCAAAATTAGAAAAAGGTATATTTTTTTTCTGGCGCAAAAAATCAATGGTGATATTTTTCGCAATCTTGAAAATCCAGGGTTTAAACCTTTTTTGTTTGTCAAATTTTTTCAAATTTTTCCAAACTCTGATAAAAACTTCCTGGGTCAAATCTTGAGCTTCATTCCCATCATTAATATATCTAAAAATAAAAGTGTAAATTGGCTTTAAATAGCGGGAAAACAAGTCTCTTAGTGACTCCTCGTTGCCCTGTAAATATTCTTCAATTAATTGTGTATCAGATAAATTTTCCATATAAAATTTAATAATATAAATATAACTATAATACAAAATTTTCAAAATGTCAAAGCTTATTTGCTAAAATCTTTTTATTTTTCCTTGACTTTGGATAAATTTTACGATATAATACGAACAACTGATTCAGTTATTTTTTTATTTTTCCCAAGTTTAGGAATTAGGAATTTATATTTTAATTATTGTTTGATATTTGCCTGCCTGCCGTCAGGCAGGATTATTGATCATTGGCCTTCGCCCCGCAGAGCGGGGCTACGGCCAACGAAGGTTGGTCATTAATCACCTTTGGGGAGTCGTCCGCCTAAGGCGGATAAGGCAGCGGCCTTTTGCGCCAAAGACCCATTAATGTGACAAGCTAAAGGATTGGATGGGCGCATTCGCCTCTGGCGAAGGAGCCGCCATTCGGAAATTAATCTACCTATAAAAATAAAAACAAATATGTATAATGCTTTTGTTCTAATGAGCGAAAGTCACAATAATAGATATGTAGGTTCATGCGAAAATTTGGAAAAAAGAATTAATAAGCACAATGCAGGAAAATGTAGATATACATCGGGCCGCAGGCCTTGGAAATTAATATATTTCGAAGAATACAATACAAGATCCGAAGCAATGAAGCGTGAAAAGTTTCTTAAATCAGGACAAGGCAGAAAATTTTT
>JAPLYF010000052.1 GCA_026395675.1 Candidatus Parcubacteria bacterium | reverse complement strand
ATCGTTATTTGCTCGATGGATTGCAAAATCTTGATTCGACAGAAGTAATTCTTGAAATGATGGATGGTAATAATCCCTGTATTCTGAGGCCAGTAGAGAGCTTATCAGAGAATAAAGAAGCTATTGCTGATGCAAATTACCTTTATATTGTCATGCCCATTAAGCAATAAGCTTAAAAATCGAGTGTAAAAAAGAAGAGCAGTTTGTTTTGCTCTTTTTTTGTGTTAAAATTAAAACAACTAAAATTTAATTTCGCCCACCTGTCTTGGCCAAGGTCAGACTTAAGTAGGCGCAACTTTAAAATTATGACAAAATTAATTTTTGATATTGAAACAATTGGCGAGGACTGGGAGGTTTTAGATGAAATAACTAAAGAAACATTGACTCGTTGGATAAAAAAAGACGCTTTTTCAGAAGAGGCAGCCCAAAGCGCCTTGGCCAATGTTAAAGAAGGCCTTGGCTTTTCACCTTTTACAGGCGAAATAGTGGCCATTGGCGTTTTAGAAGTGGAAACAAGTAAAGGCGCTGTTTATTTTCAGGCGCCAGGCAGTGCCATAAAGGACTTTGAGGCAGACGGGATTAAATATCGGGTTTTAACGGAAAAAGCAATGCTGGAAAATTTTTGGCAGGGGGCGATTAATTATACTGAATTTGTTAGTTTTAACGGCCGCGGGTTTGATGTCCCCTTTTTAATGATGCGTTCTGCCATAAACGACGTGCGGCCAACCAAAGATTTAATGTCTAATCGTTATTTGAATAGCCAAAAGTTTAATGCTCAACACATTGATTTAATGGATCAATTAACTTTTTATGGCGCTGTGGCCAGACGTCCCAGCCTGCACTTGGCTTGTCGCGCCTTTGGCATAAAAAGCCCCAAAGCAAATGGGGTTAAAGGCGATGATGTTAAAGGATTATTTAAAACCAAAGAATATCAGAAGATTGCGCAATATAATGCGGGCGATTTGATCGCGACTAAAGAGCTTTATAAAAAATGGGAACAATACTTAAATATTAAATAAAAGAATGTTTTGGTTATACATTTCAATTTTTGCCTATTTACTTTTTGCCCTGGCTAATATCGGGGATAAATTAGTCGTGAGCAAATTCAAGACAGAGCCCATTGCCTATGCGTTTTATGTTGGTGTTTTTGGACTAGCTGCTTTGATTCTAATTCCTTTTAGTGTAAAAATTATTTCTTTAAATCTGATTGCCTTATCTTTTTTGGCAGGCCTGGCTTTTATTTTGGCAGCCTTTTTCATGTATAAATCCTTAGAACAAGGTGAGGCAAGCAGAGCCATTACTATCCTGGGCAGTTCCAGCCCGATTTTTACATTTTTACTTGCAGCTTCTATTTTAGGAGAAAGATTAAGGGCCAATGAATTGCTGGCCTTTGGCCTTTTAGTTATGGCTATATTATTGCTTTCTTGGCATAAAGAAGAAGGCCGACATTCAAAGTTCCATCTGGAATTAGTTATCTGGGCTCTTTTGGCCGGCCTATTTTTTTCTTTTAATTATGTTTTAACAAAATACCTTTTTTATAAAGAAGATTTTATCACGGTTTTTTTCTGGACAAGGATGGGCGGCGTTTTAACAGCCCTCATTATATTTTTATTGCCCACAAGCCGGAAGATGATTTTAAAAGACTGGCACAAACCTAAAAAGCAAAAAGGTATGCTGGTTCTGGCCATCCAGATTACAGGCGGCCTAGGCGTTTTAAGCCAAAGTTATGCTTTAAAATTAGCCAGTGCAACACTGGTTAATGCCTTGCAAGCGATTCAGTACGCGCTCGTTTTTGTTCTCGCACTTATTCTAGGCAAAAAAATCACTGTCTTGCGAGAAAAAATTGATAAACACCATCTTACCTCAAAAATAGCAGCCATAATTTTAGTG
Organism: Candidatus Parcubacteria bacterium; assembly: GCA_026395675.1. GTDB lineage: Bacteria > Patescibacteriota > Patescibacteriia > CAIXNZ01 > CAIXNZ01 > JAPLYF01. Next base: position 10,341 of record JAPLYF010000052.1, on the reverse strand, counting down.
GCAATTGGCTTATATTTTATAACACTAAAATAATATTATGAAAAAAATAAGTATAATTGCTCTAATCGTAATTATAGCGCTTATCGGCCTTTATGTTTATTTGGCCAAAATAACTTATAATCCCTATAAAAAAATTATCTATGGTGTAACTTTTACTAAAAGTTTTGCCAAATATCTGGGTTTGGATTGGCAGCAAGCATACTTGGCAATCTTGGATGATTTAAAAGTAAAGTACATACGAATACCGATTTTTTGGAATGAGATTGAACCGGAAAAAAATTTGTATAATTTTAAGGATATTGATTGGCAGGTAAGCGAAGCAGAAAAAAGAGATGCTCGTTTAATTTTGGTTGTTGGCCGCAGACAGCCACGCTGGCCAGAATGTCATAATCCGGCCTGGGTGAGCGGGGCTGACCCGAAAGAAGTGAGAACTAAAATTTTAGACAATATTAAATTGGTAGTGAATCGCTATAAAAATAATCGTGCCGTGGAAATTTGGCAGGTAGAGAACGAACCGTTTTTAAATTTTTTCGGCCAATGCCCCAAAATTTCCAAAAAAGAAGTGCAAGAGGAAATTAATTTGGTAAAATCTTTGGACAAGCGCAAGGTTATGGTGACTGATTCAGGCGAATTAAGCTCCTGGTATCCGGCAATAAAGACAGGAGATGTTTTTGGCACAACTTTATATCGCGTGACTTATAATAAATACCTTGGCTATTTTCGCTATGTTTTTGTGCCAGCCTCATATTATAGGATTAAGGCGTTTTTATGGGGCCAACCGCAAGATGCCAGCTATATTGCAGAACTGCAGGCCGAACCATGGTTTCCAGATGGGCCGTTAGGAAGCACTTTGGCAGAACAGTATAAAACCATGAATGCTAATTTGTTGATAAAAAATGCAGAGTATGCCAATAAGACCAATTTTTATCGTGCCTATTTCTGGGGCGTGGAATGGTGGTACTGGCTGAAAACAGCGCCAAAAGACAATTCGCTTTGGCAGGCAGCCCAAAAATACTTTAAATAATTTTCAGATTGTTAAATAAAAAAGAAGGTGGTTATTACTTCCTTCTTTTTTTAGCTTAATCCAAAACGTTTATGGAAATTTTAGCAGAATCGTTTTTGGCCCCAGTATTATCTTCAATCGTGGCATAGAGCTGATAGGCGCCGGTAGCGGGTACATTTTGCCATGAGACCGACATTTGGTCTGGTTTAATATTTACTACGTCGGTAATTTTTAGTGGCGAAGAGCCATCATCTTTTTGAGCAAAGACAGACATACTTTTAATCTGGTCGGTTTTAGTAGTAGTAAAATCTATGTTTAAAGGGAAATTTGTTTTGTAAAAGGTGGAGTTATTTCTCGGGTTTATCCAGTTAACTTGAGGCGGCAATATTGGCAGTTTCAAATTTAATTCGATTTGTAGGGAGTTGCTATTATCAATATCATCAAAAGCAGTAACCCTAAGCTGATGATAACCATTGGCAAAATCCAGGGCATTTAATTCCAAGCCATAAGGAGCTTGATTGCTAATGCCCAGAACTTTGCCATCCAGCTCAAAAAGCACACGGCTGATGCCGCGGGGTGCGCTGGTTTGGACTTCAAATTTTATAGGATAGCTTTCAATGGTTTGGTTATCCTGCGGCGAAATCAAGGTTAGAGTCGGCTGATTTTGCGGCACATGCAGATCATCGTATTCAGTGGGTGCCTGGTCATTGCTAAACTCAATGCCGGCATCAGCAGCTTGTTTGGCTGCCCATTTTTTAACGCCATCTTCCCAAAACTGGAACATGGGATCAGCAGCTGGATTTGGCGGGGGCGGGCCAGTCGGATTGTCTTTATCAAGATAAAATAAAATATCATGGTGTTGATTAAACTTTTTCATAATAACATAAGAAGACGGAGTCAGGGGTGTGGCTAATTTACCCGAGGCCTTATCAATAGCGACTTCCATGTCTGAGGGTGACTGGCCGCGCAAAATAGGCGGCAGATTTGGATCAAGGGGCAAGGGCGGTTTAAAGGTTTCAACAGGGCTATCTGCCAAAACCTGCTGCATATATTCATGCCAAATAGGAGCAGCTACATTAACACCATCAGCATTGCCTTTCATATCAGTGCCATCACTATTGCCTGCCCAGACGCCAGTGACAATGGAAGGCGTAAAGCCGATTGTCCAGCCATCATTGTTATTATTGGTAGTGCCTGTCTTAGCTCCAACTGGACGATTAGGCAAGGTCAGATTCGGAGCTGCGCCAAAAATAAATGCTCTGGCCGTTGTATCAGTCAAAATACTGTTTATTTCACGCACAGTATTTTCCGATAAAACTTTATGTTTTTTCTCTTTAAATTCATCCAAGACCTGGCCGTTTTTATCCTCAACTTTTAAAATAGCAGCCACTTCTGCACGTTCACCATCGCGGGCAAAAGCAGTAAAAGCGCCAACATGATCAATCAGTTTAACTTCACAGCCGCCTAAAACCAAGGCCAAGCCGCATTGACTTTTATCAGTAATGGTAGAGTAGCCCATGTTCTCTAATAAATTTTTGACATTTTCATAGCCAGCCAGATACAGAGTTTTAACCGCAGGGATATTTAATGAACCAGCTAAAGCTGAGCGCATGGTTAAAGGTCCGCGTTCTTTTTTGTCATAATCAAGAGGTTCATAAATTTTTGGTGAAGTGGCAAAAACAGTGTCAACATCGTACAAAATCGTATCAGGCGTAAAACCCTTTTCAAAAGCAGCAGCATAGACAACGGGTTTGATTGAAGAACCTGGCTGGCGGGGCATGATGGTTACATTAACTTGACCATCAATTTTTTCATCATAAAAATCCTGAGAACCAACCATGGCCAAAATTTGTCCGTTTTTGGCATCAACAGAAACCAGGGCAGCATTGGAAGCATTATATTTTTTCAAATTATTATCCTTGAATTTTTGTAAAGCATCCTCAGCAGCTTTTTGCTTATCAATATCCAAAGTGGTAATGACTTTTAAGCCGCCCTGTTCCAAAACCTTATCACCCAATTTATCAGCCAGCAGTTCTTTAACATAAAAAACAAAATGAGGAGCAAGTATGCCAGAAAGATTTTCTTTGCTAAATTCAATTTTTTCATTTTTGGCTGCTTCTGCCTCAGCTTTAGTAATATAACCATCATTTGCCATTTCATTCAGAATCCATTTCTGCCGATTAAGAAGTTCATCAGCATGTGAACCATAAGGCGAATAGCGAGTCGGTGCTTGCGGGATGGCGGCTAAAATGGCAGCTTCGGCCAAGGTCACATTTTTGGCACTTTTGCCAAAGAAATGATTGGCGGCTGATTCTACCCCGTAATTAACAGAGCCATAGGGTATTTCATTAAAATACATTTTTAGAATCTGATCTTTGGAATATCTTTTTTCTAGCTGGTAAGCCAAAATAAGCTCCTTGATTTTTCTAGATAAGGTTTTCTCATTGGTCAAAATCGCATTTTTGACAAGCTGCTGAGTTATAGTTGATCCGCCCTGCAAGGGTTTGCGGAAAACTATATCCATGATCAGAGAGCGAATAATGCTGGTAATTTTAAAACCTTTATGCTGATAAAATTTTTTGTCCTCGACAGAAATAGTCGCCCATTTGACGTAGTCAGAAATTTGGTTCAATTCAACCATGGTCCTGTTTTGATCACCATGAATTTCATAAAGCAAGGTCTCTCCCTTACGGTCATAAATTTTCGTTGATTCAGCAACAACCCTGGTTAAAAGCTTATTGGGATCGGGCAGATTACGGGAAAACCAAGCGACAGCTGCCACAGAAAAAATGCCACCCACTAAAATTAGAATAATGGCAAAAATTAACAAATTGCTAATAAATTTGCGTGAAAAAATTTTATTTCTATTTACTCTAACCGAAAACCGAGAGTCATGAGAGGCCCGATTTCTAAAAAGTTTTCTTTTTTTATGTCTCTGCCAGTCCTTGGGGGATCTGGTAAGTTGAGGGATAGGCATGATATAAATTTATAATTTAAAAAGCAAAATTTAAAATTATGGAGTTATTTAATTTTAGCTAAAAAATTTTTGGAATGCAAGTAGGTTAAGGCAATAGCTAAGGCATCCGCGGCGTCATCAGGTTTAGGTATTTTTTTAAGGTTAAGTAATATTTTTACCATATTCTGAACCTGTGATTTTTCTGCCCGGCCATAGCCGCAGACAGCTTGTTTGACTTGCAGGGGAGTGAATTCGTACAGGGGCAATTTATTTAAGATTGCGGTTAATAAGATTACGCCGCGAGCTTGACCTACAAGCAGGGCGGTTTTGACGTTTTTACAAAAATAGAGCTGTTCAACGGCAATAATATTTGGCTTGAATTTTTTGATTAATTTAGTCAAAGAAACATGGATATATTTTAATCTCTCGGGAAAGGGCTGCTTAGCCGAAGTTGTAATAATGCCGAAATCTAGAATTTCTTGACAATTAGTTTGTTCTAAGATAAAGGCATAGCCAGTTGTAGCCACGCCAGGATCAATGCCCAAGATAATTGTTGTTGCAGTTGGCATTTTATTCTTTTAAATTTGTGTAATAATTATCAACATCTTCATCGTCATCAAGTGCCTCAAAAAGTTTTTGATTTTTTTCAATTAGTACCTTGGCTAAGCTGATTTTTTCTTTGGGTACATATTCAATTTCAGCATAGTCAATTTCCAGCCCTGTTTCTTTGAGCTTGCTGCTGACTTTTGGCAGTTCTTCAATTTTGGTGTAAATAACCCAGGCATCCTCTTCTTTGGCAAGATCTTGTGCGCCCAAATCAATGATTTGCAGTTCCAGCTCATCGAGATTTTTGCCAGCCAGCTTCTCTTTGTCGATTCTGATAACGCCTTTTTGCTCAAATTGCCACATGACAGAATTGGGACTGCCCAAGGATCCCCCCTGGCTAGTCAGAATATGCTTAATCTGGGAGGCAGTGCGGTTTTTATTATCCGACAGGCATTTTATTAGCAGGGCAGTGCCGCCAGGGCCAAAACCTTCATAAGTTAATTCTTCAATTGTTTCGCCTTTGATTTCGCCCGTGCCCCGCTTGATGGCGCGTTCAATCTTTTCTTTGGGCACATTGGCGGCTTTGGCTTTTTCCATGGCTAAACGTAGAGAAAAATTAGAGTCAGGATCGCCGCCTTTTTCTCTGGCTGCCACGGTAATAGATTTGGCTAATTTAGTAAATAAAGAAGCGCGCTTGGTATCAGCCGCGCCTTTTGTTCTTTTGATATTAGCCCATTTAGAATGGCCGCTCATTTTTTATATGATTAATAGGTGAAAAATAAAATAAAAATGATAGGAAAACTGAATCCCCTTCCCTATTCTTCCCTTAACCTTCTTTATATGGGGATTTTAGCAAATTCAGGTGCAAATTTCAAGTTGGGCTTTAGCTTTTGGAATTTAAATTAATATCCACAACTTCCCAAAAAATAACTTGCCAGATTATTTTTAAGTGCTATACTTTAAATAATATAAAGTAAATAACTTAAGATATTTTAATTATTCTTATATGAGCCCTGTTTGATTGTTTTATACCCATGCTTGGTAAAACAATCAGCAGGGTTTTAATTTATGATACCATTTATATTAATTTTTGTTTTATTAATTTTCATTACTCTTTTTTTCCTAAATTTAAAATTATATTTAGTTGCCTTAACCTCGAGCTTGCTTATACTTTTTTGCTTGTTCATTGTTTTGCTTATGGTGATTCGTGAGGCAATTAGAACTTTCAAGGGCAATGCCCCTTATTTGCCAAGCCCTAAAAGAGTAATTAATAAAATATTAGAGGAAATTGATTTTAAAAACAAAGCCGTGGTTTTAGAATTGGGCTGCGGCGATGCCAGATTCTTGAGGGCAGTCCGCAAGAAAAAAAATGTGATTGCCATTGGTTATGAATATTTTATTGTGCCATATATTACTGCAATTTTGCATAATCTATTTTTAAAAAATAAAATAAAAATACATTACCAGGATTTTTTCAAGACCAATTTAGCAGAAGCAGATTATATTTTTTGCTTTTTGATTACAGAGGAGATGAACAAGCTGGAAGAAAAATTAAAGAGAGAGTTAAAAAGCGGCGCCTTGGTAATTTCTAATTCTTTTACCTTTAAAAATTGGCAACCAGAAAAAACTATTGTTATAAATAAGGACAAAAAGACCGGCTTTAACAATAAAATCTATGTTTATCGGCAGCCGTAGGAGCTGTTTGGGCACTTAAAATCGCATTGTAAATTATTAGCTGCTTGATATAATTAAAATATGGTTAAATGGGAACTTTGGAGAGCAAAAATAAAAGAACTGATTGAAAGAAATCAGTTTATTTTGTATTTAGTCATTTTTTTTATTGCCTTTTTTATTTATCTCTGGATCCAATCAGTGCCGAGTTTTTTGGATCCGGATTCTTTTTATCACTTAAAAATGGCCAAATTGATTGCGGAGCGTGGCCCGATTCTTAATTTCCCCTGGCTGCAATTTACTGTTTTAAAAGATTATTATGTTGATCATCATTTCCTGTATCATGTTTTGGCCATACCTTTTATCAAAATATTAGGAGATTTTGTTGGTTTCAAATTTTATACTGTTATTTTGGCAACACTTTTTATTGTTTTTTCTTACTATTTCTTTAAAAAAGAAGGGCTTAGATATTCAGAAATTTTTGCAATGATCTTGCTTTTCTCGCCGGCTTTCATGTTTAGAATTTCTTTAGCCAAGGCCACTGCCTTTTCTTTAATTATATTATTTTTAGGCATATATTCTATCTTTAAACAAAGACCGTGGCTTTTGGCAATAATTTCCTTTGGCTACGTCTGGTCATATGGCGGCTTTCTCTTGGTTTTAGTAATGAGTACCCTCTTTTGCTTAGCTTTTGCCTTGCACACCGCCTTAATTAATCAGCCCTTATGGTTAAAATTTCAGAAATTTTCCTGGCTCAAACTAATTAGTTATGGGAAAGTATTTTTTAGGAGTTTTTTTGAATGGTCTCAGTTTAAATTCGTGGTTTTTTCTTGGGGAGGGATAATTGCCGGTTTATTGATGAATCCTTATTTTCCTAAAAACATAAAATTTTATTGGCAGCAGTTAATTCAGATTGGACTAATAAATTATCGCGGCCTAGTCAATGTCGGAGGCGAATGGTATCCTTATGAATTTTTTAAATTGATTTCTGATAGCGGGGTGGCGATTATTGTTGGCATAATAATATTTTTCTTATTTTTTATCTTTTATAAAAAACAGACCAAGCAAAGCATCTTTTTCTTTTTAGCCACTCTGCTATTCTTTATTTTAACTCTCAAATCAAAGCGTTATGTGGAATATTTTATCCCTTTTTTGGTTTTCTTTTCCGCCTTTAGTTTGCATAATATCTTGGGAGAAATTAAAGTTAAAAACTTTTTGCAAAAATTAAAAGCAGAAAATTATATCCTCGGCCGTTTAACCAAAACCATTATTATTTACATAGCCATTATTTTTCCCTTGATTATGGTTAAAGATGCTTGGCTAACTTGGCAGAGTTATCGCGGCGGTATTGAATTTACGCGCTATCAGGGCCTGACTAATTATCTGCTTCAGAATTCAGAGCCAGGCGATATTGTTATGCAAACCGATTGGGATGATTTTCCCATGCTCTTTTATCAAGATGATAAGAATTATTATATTGTCGGACTAGACCCCACTTTTATGTACAATTTCAACCCGGCTTTATATAATCTTTTTGCTGACATTACCATGGCCAAAAAATCAGAAAATTTATACGCGCTGGTAAAAGACAATTTTAGGGCTAAATATTTCGTGGTTGACAAAGAAAGGCCGCAACTAATAAAAAACCTACAAAATGATGGCAATTTCTTTTTGGTATATAAGGATAAAGACGGGAGTATTTTTAAATTAAAATAAAGATCTAGATATTTATAAATTGCAAAAATGGAAAAAATAAAAAAAATCTTAAATAATGATTTATACTTTTTAATTATTGTTTCTCTGGCTGTTATTTTTATTATAGGAGCCCCCACGATTTATGGCTATTGGCTTAATGACAAGAGCCATTATTATACTGGTTTAAGCACAATCGGCGCCATTGATGGTTCTGTTTATCTTTCTTACATTGAGCAGGTTAAAGCCAATCATTATTTATTTCTTGATTTATTTAATAGCAATGATAATTTTAGGGTTTTTAACCCCTTTTGGCTGATTGTTGGTTTAGTAGCTAAAATATTTAAATTAGCAGCCCCTTTGGCGCTTTTTCTTTTTCATATTTTGCTCATTCCCCTTTTTATATTGGCACTTTTTAAAATCGTAGATTTATTGTTTAAAGGCAGTCAATTGCAAAAAAAACTTTGTTTTTTGTTCTCACTGATCATTTCAGGTTTGGGGATTTTTGTCCTGCCGTTTGTGATGATAATAAAATTAAGTCCTGGATTGGGGGACGTGCCCATTGATCTCTGGGCTTATGAGACGAATAATTTCATGATCTTGCGCTATTATCCTCATGCGATCTTATCAATAAGTTTAATTTTTCTGATTTTTTATTATTTTTTTAAAGGGATAGCAGAGAAAACATTTAAAAAAACTATTGGGGCAGGGATTTTGGCCTTATTGCTCTTTGCCTTTCACCCCTTTCAAGTGCCAGTGGTTTATGCGGTGACTTTTTTTTATATTGTAATTTTATTTATAAAAAATAAAAAAGTTGATTGGGATATTGTAAGAAAATATTTAATTTTTTTGGCCTTATCCTTGGCTAGTGTGATTTATTATCTTTATTTAATCTTGGCCAATAAGAATATATTCAAAAGAGTGGAGCAGAATTCAATCTGGATGTCTGATTATTATTTGTTTATTGTTAGTTTTGGACTTGGTTTATTTTTAGCTTTATATTATGTCTATTATATTTTCAAAAAGAAAAAGTATAATGAAGAAAATGTTTTTTTAATTGTCTGGTTTTTAACCAATATTTTTTTAATCTATTCCCCTTTGAATTTTCAGAGAAGAATGCTGGGTAGTTTAATGACGCCCCTGGCCATTCTGGCTTTTTCCACTGTGATTTTGCTCTATAATAAAATCAAACATTTAAGGAAGTCAGAGAAATTTATCATAATCAGCACTTTTATTATTTTAATTTCGTTTTCCAATCTTTTTGTCTATAGCCAGGATTTTAAATACTATCAAGAAGCGTTTAGTTCAACATCTAATAATGAAGATCTTAGCCCAACTGATAACTTGGTTTATGTTGATAAAGATGTTAAGATAGCGCTTGATTGGTACAAGCAAAATTCAACAGAAACAGATATTATTTTATCGTCTTACGAAGCAGGTAATTTAATTCCTGGTTTAACCGGACGCAGGGTTTATTTGGGCCATCCGATTGAAACAGTCAATGTTAAAGAAAAAAAGAAAAACATGGCTAATTTTTTTGCCAATAATTTCAATGATGAACAAAGCAAATTGTTTTTGAAACAAAATAAGATTACTTATATTTTTTATTCTGAGCTGGAAAAAAGTTACGGCACCTATGGTCTCTTTGGTAAAAATTATTTAGAGCCGGTTTTTAATAATCAGGCAGTAATTATTTTCAAAGTAATTAATTGAGGTAAAGTATTAAAATGATTAAAAATTACACCTTAAAACAAAATTTAATAGTTTTTTCTATTATCCTGGGGACGCTGTTTTTAACCACATTTCCTTTTTTGATTGGTTACTTAATTAGAGGGAATGATTATTTTTTAGGCAGCAGTTATCTTGATCGGGGCGATGTTAATATCTATAGTTCTTATTTGGAACAAGCCAGGCAAGGCCATATCATTTTTAGTAATTTATTTACTTCTGAAATTCAACAGCCCAGATATTTTAGTCCGCTCTGGCTTCTATTAGGATTAGTAGCCAAGATTTTTCAGGCCAATAATATTTTGATTTTCCAGCTGGCTAGAATAATCGCCGGTTTTATCTTTTTGTATTTTATTTTTTATTATTTTTTTAATTTATTTTTTGAAAAATTTTTTGATAAAGTAATTGCCCTGCTTGTGCTTTGCTTTTCTTCTGGGCTGGGAATCTTTTTCAAAAAAGAGGTTAAAGATTTTAGCTTCCTTTTTGATGAAAAATACATTTTTAAGCATTATTCAGTAGATCTTTTAATGGCTGAAGCTAATACCTTTCTTTCCTTGGCTCATTCCTGTCTTTTTATCTTGGCCCAATTATTTGTGGTCATTATTTTTTATATTTTTTTGAAAAATAATTTTAAAAAGCTTGATTATTTATATTTGTTTGGCCTTAATTTAATACTGGGCTTTATTCATCCTTATGATTTTTTTATTATTTTTGGGGTTCTGGCTGCTTATTTCTTTTTAAATCT
>JAPLYF010000051.1 GCA_026395675.1 Candidatus Parcubacteria bacterium | reverse complement strand
TTTAGCATAACCCTCATAAGAAGCCTGCTTTTGATCTAAATGCAGATTTAATACCAATGGATCAACAGAATTGATATACAAATGGAATCTGGGATAAATTCCCCCGCCCAATCTGCGGGAATAGCTGACCTCTTGCGCGCGAGGATCGCGTACTAAACCATAGCCACAGCGCCTGATTAAAAATTCCGGGTTTTGATTTAATTTTTGATTAAATGATATTTTCATAAAATTTTTTACCTGCCCTCCTTGTCATCCAGAGCGCAGCGAAGGATCTCTTTGTCACCCATTTCCAAGGAGATTCCTCACATCCGTTCGGAATGACAAGGAGGACTGAATTTTCATATTGCTAAATGCTTAACTAAGTGTTGGGTTAAATGTTTAGTTAAAATTCTCACGATTCCTTCTCTAGCATTAACTTCAATCTCATCTCCGTCCCTCAAAATTTTGGTTGCTATCTTCGTGCCAATGACACATGGCTTTTTTAATTCCCGGGAAATAATTGAGGCATGGCTCAAAATTCCTCCCTCATCAGTTACTATGGCCGCAGCTTTTTTCATCAAAGGCACAAAATCCGGAGTAGTCATGGCTGTTACTAAAATATCGCCTTCCTGAAAATATTTGCCTTGATGAAAAGGATTGGAAATTATTTTTACTCTGCCTTGCACCAAACCGGAAAAAGTTACCTGGCCCTTAATTAAATCATCTGCCCGAAATTCTTCCTTTATTTTATCCTCCTCTTTAACCCCTGTATAAACCAAAATTTCCTTGCCTTGCTGTTTGATAGTAAAACCATATTTTTTTCTTTCCTCAACCAAATTTTTATCAAATTTATTAATTAATCCTTGTTTAATTTCAGCTTTAGACAACAACCATAATTCATCAAGCTTAATATCTAGCCGCTTGGCAATTTCTTTAAAAAGATTTGTGCAATGATCAAAATATGAATTAGTATACTCGGCTTCTTTGTTGCGATATTGCATGAATTTCCTAAGCCATTCAATTTGAATTTTTAATTTTGGGTCGTAATCGTATTTCCTGGCAGTTTCCAAATAAATTTTGTAATTTTTCCCAAATTCAAAATTTAACTTATTCAATTCTTGTTCAGCATTTAAACTAATATTTCTTTTAAATTTTTCCAAATAATCTTCGTAACTATAATTTCCCTGGGCGGCATGAACATAAGTTAAAGAACCGAATTTATACCAGTGGCTAAAAATTAGATCTAAGACTGCTTTATTTTGCCAAAGATTATCATTGTTTTTAAAATTATTTTTAATAAAGGCCAAGGTTTGCCAAAAACTTTTCTTTTCCGAATGCAAAACAGTATCAATGCCGCTTAAAGATAAAATCCTTATATCCCCATCAACATTTCTAGCTATATTTTTAGCCAAAATCTTTTGCCTAACCAGACCAAGCAAAGATGAAATATAATCATATGGGATATAATAGGCCAAGGCAGCCTTATCTCCATAAAAACAAAATAAGTCAAAAAAATTAATTAACTCATTATTTGTTGCCTGGCCAAATTCATCTTTTTTTTGAAAAATAAAATCCGTTTCCCTTTCAAATTTGGAATATGCTTCTAAAAAGCGCTTTTCCATTCTAAAAAGATAGCCATCGTCTGCTTCAATTATTTTTCTAAACTCATTTATATAAAGATCATCAATTTTTTGATCCCACATTAAAAAAACTTCTCTGGGGTCTCCTGAATTTGTTGAAATATACTGCCATGACTCTCCGTACATACCCAAATTAATCTCATAGTGCACATCTTGATCATTACGCAGAAAAGTCATGTCTAAAGTTGCTTCTTCCCAAAAAACCACAATACGCCGCACCATTTTTTCTATATTTTTAGGATCAGAAAAAGGTTGGTACATAAAATTCTATTGAATTATTTGCTCATATAAATCCTTAAAATAAGGGTTCATTGATTCAATTAGTTTTAATTTCTTTGCTCTTGACCAGCCCTTAATTTGTTTCTCACGGGCAATCGCTTGTGTGATATCATTGTATTCCTCAAAATAAACTAATTTATTCACATTGTACCTTTGGGTAAATCCTTTATAAACTTTATTTTTATGTTCATATGTTCTCTTTACCAAATCATTTGTCACTCCCACATAAAGAACGGTTCTCATCTTATTCATCATAATATAAACATAATAAGTTTTCATAAAATCTTTCCCCCTCCTTGTCATCCAGAGCGAAGCGAAGGATCTCTTTGTCACCCATTTCCAAGGAGATTCCTCACGTTCGTTCGGAATGACAAGGAGGGTGCGCTTTAATTTTATAAAGTTGTAATCGGCCGTGATTGCACAATAAAAAACTCCCACTTTTTAAGTTTTTTAGTCATGGCCCATTCGATATCGCAAGGAAAACCGTAGTGCTTTTCAATATTTATACAGATTTTGACCAATTCAACAATTTGCTCTTCATTTAATTTTTGTTTCTCCCGATCATCAGCTTCAATATTGACCCAATGGTTGCCACCCGCTTCGCGAGGCGAGCCTTCTTTTTTGCGCATAATTTTTCTTTCCTGATTAGCAATATTAATATCAATAATTTCCAAATTATCTTTATGGATAACATAAGAATCAGGCGTTACCTGACCAGAAACAATGGCCTCGCCCAAACCATAACCCGCCTCAATGATCATCTGGTTTTTATCTTTGGTAACCGGGTGCACGGTAAAACAAATGCCAGATATATCTGACTGGATCATGGCTTGGATAACAACTGCCACAGAGACTTTTACTTTTCTCATGCCTTTTTCCATGCGATAGACAATTGCCCGCGGCGTAAAAAGTGAAGCCCAGCATTTTTTTACATTGCCCAAAACATGATCGCGATCAGTGTTCAAGTATGAATCCAATTCCCCTGCCCAAGAAGCAACTGAAGAATCTTCAGCCGTGGCAGAAGAACGCACTGCCACAAATTCCATGTCTCCGCCAAAGGCGGATCCGCCTGTCTTGGCCAAGGCCAGGCCTCCGGCGGATAATTTTTTAAATTCACTTAAAATTTCCTCTTCCAGATCTTCAGGAAACTTGGCATCATGAATTAAATCAGCAATGGTCTCTGAGACCTCCTCGACCGAAGCCACATTTTCATAATTAACTTTATCTAGCTGCGCTTCAACTTCCTGCGTTAAATCAGTTTTTGCTAAAAACCTGTCAAAAGCAGACGCAGTTATCACAAAACCAGGCGGCACTGGCATGCCAGCTTGCATCATTTCACCTAAAGAAGCACCTTTGCCACCGGCTAAATGAGTAGAGGTTTTATTGAGTTCTTTTAAATTTTTGATAAAATCAGACATAATCAATTTAATTTTACCATGATCATAAAATAATAACAAAAACAAGCTTTTTTTAACCATTTTGTCAGCTTGTAAATTTTCACTAAAATTCGCCAAATTCCAAGACTTGACAAAACCCCTTGACAAAATTTTATTATTATGATAAGTTGAGGTAATCTTTAAATGAGTACCAAGTCCTAAATTAAGGGCTCGGCACCCTGTTCTTTTATAAGTTTTTTATATATGGCAAAGGGTTTAAGTAGGAAACCAAACAACAAACAGTGTATAAGGCCTTGACTTGGTCAGGCCAAAGAAAACCGAAAGGAGAAAGAAAGATGGAAAAGAAGAGTTTCATATGGCTGGCCACCATGATAATTGGCCTGACAATCGCAGTATGGCTGACAGGCTGCAGCGGCAGTGGCAACGGAGCAACCCCTTCAACGGGATTATCCCCGATAGATGGGGTACCGCCTGACCCCACTGACACGACCTCAATCGACGTGGGAATAAGTGTTGACCCGGGACAGGTACAGCAGTGCCCGACCGGCATCATTTGCAGCAAACTGGTAACCCCTGGCGTACCGCCCGGCACAATCAAGGTTTGCGGCACCATTGAAAACCAGCAATGCTGGGATGCCTTCGCCACCACGCCATCATGCTGGGTAGACCGTTCAGGTGAAGTCGTCGGCGGCCAGCTGCATCACTCGTACACGGTGCCCATAGAAACCCCGCTCCACATGGAATATTCGTTGGCTAACCAAAAACGAGTGGATGGCATCACCATTAATGGCACGGCCCTAACCTCGTTCGGCGTACTCGGTACCGCGCCTTACCAATGGGTGGCTGCCTGCTTTATCATCCACCGAGACCAGGCCGGCGTAATTACTGTCGGTACTAACACAAACTGCACAGCTCAAGTTCGGCAGGCGCGGCTGGTCTATACTGGCGATACAGGCGGCAGTGGCGCAATCGGATCATATACGAACAGCGTTTATAACACGCCGTACGACGATCCCATGGTGCCATTTAATGGCACACTCGAAGGACCGATTAAGTTCCAGGCCGGCTATTGGGAACTTCCCAATCCAGGCACTCCCCCGGTCTGGCAGACGTGGGTCTGGAATGCGGCCCTGTCTGCATATACAGAGACGTTCTTCAGCGTGGCCACAACCCAGGCGACTTATTGGACGATTTTCCATCCCTGCCGCGACCCGCTGGCCCCCCCTGGCAGTTATTGCCCGGGCTTCGGAGCATATCTCGACGTAATGCCTCTCGGCGGCGGCGCAGTCCAGTGTACGACCCAATTGGTCAACTACAATGACATGGACGCTGGCGCTGGCTTCTGGCCAGGCATTTACATCACCGGCATTAACCCCGCCACTGGCTGTGCCACACAAGGTGCTGACACCCGCGGCATTGCCGGCGCCCTCTAACCCCTTAACCCTTGCCTAATAAAAACCCCCTATACCAAAACGGTATAGGGGGAATTTTTTTATTTAAAAATTATTTTTAACAATTTATTTATTTGCACTCAAAATTTCAATGGCCTTATCAAGCTGCGGGTCTTTATTGGCATTAAAATCCTCGTCAGTCAGTTCTACTTTCACATCTGGTTCAATCCCTTGGCCATCAATCTGATTTTGATTTGGTGTCAGCCACAAGGCCACAGTCAATTTTATGGAAGATCCATCTTCAAGCGGAAACAAGCTTTGCACTGAACCCTTACCAAAAGATTTTTCACCGACTAAACTTGCTAACTTGTGGTCTTTCAAAGCCCCGGCCACTATTTCTGAACCAGAAGCGCTGCCGCCATTAATTAAGACAACTGTTGGAAAATCTTTAAAACGAGCCCTGCCATTGGCCTTATGTTCATTTAATTGGCCATCGCTTGATTTTTCATAGACAACCACGTTTGGGATTTTTAGCGATTATTTCTAAAACTGCTTTATTAAAATCACTTTCTGTATCTTCATTAAAATAACGCAATTTTATAAGGGCGATATCATTTTTCACCATTTCCCATTTAACACTCTGAATTTTAATTGTTTCCCTGACAATTTTTATCTCTTTAATTTTTTCCAAGCCGTCGCGGCTAATA
Source organism: Candidatus Parcubacteria bacterium (assembly GCA_026395675.1). GTDB lineage: Bacteria > Patescibacteriota > Patescibacteriia > CAIXNZ01 > CAIXNZ01 > JAPLYF01. The sequence continues at coordinate 13,679 of JAPLYF010000051.1, read as the reverse complement.
GTCAAAACAACTTCTGATCCTTTTGGCCCTCTGATTTTATTTACAGCATAATCCAAGCTCATACCGCTGGTATCCTCGCCATTGATGGCCAAAACTTTATCACCGGCTTTAATACCAGCTTTTTCAGCCGGCGAATCAGGCAAAGGCGCTACTACTGTTAATTTATCATTTTTAATAGCAATTTCAGCCCCGATGCCTTCAAAACTGCCCTTTAATTCCTCGGTAAAATCTTGAGTGGTTTTGGGATCAAAAAAGACAGAATGCGGATCGCCCAAGGCAGCCACACTGCCGGCCATCGCGCCATAAAGAAGCTCTGTCTCGCCAACCGGCTGCTTAACATAATTATCCTCAATTAATTTCCAAGCATCCCAAAAAAGATTAAAATTAACATCCTTTTTCAAAAATTCCGGTTTTTCATTTTTATTATAAACCTGGCCTGCCTGATTGGTATTATTATTTGCCTTAATGGTATTCCCTTGCCTGCCGACAACTAAACCAAAAATAAAAGCCAAAAAAATAAATAAAAGCGCAAAATAATAACCAATAAATTTGCGAAAAAGCGGATTGCCGCGATTTCTTATTTTAAATAATTTCAATTGATTCATAAGGCCTATAAAATTACAAATATACGAATCGATTTAAAATAATATTTCTTAAAAATCTAGCGCTGTAATAATCATATCAGATAGCAAAAAATTAATCAAAATGCCACCCTTGAAAAATTATTTATAAACATATATAATAACTTTATCCCAAAGGGATCCCTTTCCCGAAGGGAAGCCTTCGGCTCGGGATAATTTGAAAAAATATGGAAAAATACATTATTAATGGCCAAAAAAGGTTAAGCGGTGAGATTATTGTTAGCGGAGCTAAAAATGCTGCCCTGAAAATTTTTCCTGCTGCTATTTTATCTGATCAGCCTTGTTTAATAAAAAACGTCCCAGAAATAGAAGATTTAGCCCGCTTAATTGAAGCTATGAAAGATTTGGGAGCTGAAATTACTCAGCAGAAAAAGGGCGAATATTTGGTTTCCACCAAAAACATTAAGAAAACCGAAATCAAGCCGGACTTAGCCAAACATTTGCGCTCTTCGATCATGCTGGCTGGTCCAATGCTGGCGCGCTTTGGCGAGGTTTCCTTGGTTCACCCTGGCGGCTGTATAATTGGCCAGCGGCCTATTGATCTTTTTTTGGAAGGTTTCCAAAAGTTAGGGGCAAAGATGACTGAAAATGGCGAGCAATACACTCTTAAAGCCAAAAAGCTCAAAGGTGCTAAAATTATTTTACCCAAAGTCAGCGTTACCGTAACTGAAAATTTAATGTTGGCTGCCACACTGGCCGAAGGCGTTACCCAGATTAAAAACGCAGCCATGGAACCAGAAATTACTGCCCTGGCAGATTATTTAAATAAAAATGGCGCTAAAATCAAAGGTGCTGGCACGCCAGTCATTACCATAGAAGGCGTTAAAAGTTTGTCAGCAGGCGAATTTACTCTTATCCCTGACAGAATTGAGACCGGCACCCTTACTATTTTGGGCTTAATCACCAATAGCCAAATAACTATCAAAAATTGCAACCCAGAACACATAGAGAACTTGCTTTATTCTCTAAATAAAGCTGGCGCCAATTTAGAAATCGGTAATGATTATATTACAACCTATCTTTCAAAACTCAAGGGAACAAATATTGTAACTCATGAATATCCTGGCTTCCCTACTGATCTGCAACCGCCTTTTACTGTTTTAATGACTCAAGCCAATGGCTTAAGCTTGATCCATGAAACGATTTTTGAAGGCCGGCTTTTTTACACTGATATTTTAAATCAAATGGGAGCCAATATAATTATGTGTGATCCTCATCGCGTTGTGGTCATGGGCCCGACGACGCTGCAGGCTAGGAGATTGGTCAGCCCTGATTTGCGCGCTGGCATAACTTTGGTTTTGGCAGCACTCGTTGCCCAAGGTACAACCATCCTGGAAAACATCTATCAGATCAACCGCGGCTATGAAAATATCGTTTCAAGATTGCAAAATCTCGGAGCAGATATTAAACAAATAAATGAATGATATGAAATTAAGGACCAGAAGAATAATCATGTTTGGTTTTATTTTGGCCTTTTTTATTTTGGCACCTGTTATAATTTTCTATGCTTCTGGTTATCGTTATGACTTTAAACGCAATATTATTTTAAAAACCGGCAGTATTTATATCGAGTCAAAGGGCTTAAAAAACGCAAAACTTTATCTTAATGACAAGCTTTCCGACAACTTATTTTCTGAAAAAAAATTTATTTACAATCTTATGCCTGGGGAATATCAAATCCGCCTGGCCAAGGATGGTTATTTTCCCTGGCAAAAAAAGAAAATTATCCAAAGTGGCTTAACCACATTTATAAATGATATTGTCTTATTTGAAAATAATATTCCGCTGCAAATTATTGATGGCCAAATAAAGAAATTCACTTTCTCGCCTGATGAGCAAAAGATAATTTATCTTAATATTAATGATGGTTTATCAGAATTATTTCTCTATGATTTAGTCAGCCAAGACAAGGAGCTTGTCTACAAATTTTCCAGCCCAAAAGAAATTGACTTCCATTGGGCGCCGAGCAGTAAAAAAATCCTTATTAATCTTGGCTCGGATTATTTAGTGATCGATGTCCAAAACCACCAAATTATACAAGCCATAAAAGATATTACGAAATTTTCACCTCTTAATGTCATCTGGGATACCCAAAGTGACAATCAGGTTTACGCCCTGTCTCAAAATGCTATCTATAAAATTGACTTGCTGCAAAAAAGCAGCCAGAAAATTTTTGGCAATCTTGATTTAAAAATTAATAAAGAATTTTTTCTGGAAGCCAATGATTTATTTTATATCCAAGAAGCAGATACTCAAAATACTCTTTTTAAATACAATTTTAATTTTAAGACCACTAAGAAAATACTGGATTTGAGCCAAACAGAAAATTATAGCTTTATAAGAAGCACCAATAATTTTATCGGCTTAATTGACCTGGATAAACAAAAATTATTTTTGATAAAAAAAACCAACACTGATCTGGAAATTGATATTAATGCCAGCGAATCAATTAAAGATTTCGATGCTCGATCTGCGGTCTGGGATGCTAAGCAAAAACAGCTTCTTCTTTATAATGATTTTGAAATTTCAACATATAATCCGGAAACGACTGAGAAAAATTTTATTAATCGTTATGGCCAGGTAATAAAAAAAGCTGAATGGTATCCAGACTTATCTCATCTAATTATCTTACTTGGCAATAGCCTCCAAATCATTGATCTTGATGCGACTAATGGCCTGCGCCAGATTACGGAAGTTATAAAATTTGATCATTTGGACAATTTTTATTTAGATGCCAGGGGTGAAAATATTTACTTTAATGGCCAAATCGGCAAGCAGCAAGGACTCTACCAATTGAAATTGCACTAATAAAAAATACCCCCTTTGTCATCCTGAACGCCTGCCTGCCGGCAGGCAGGAAGTGAAGGATCTATTACATCGATGTAATAGATTCCTCATTACATTCGGAATGACAAAGGGGGCGTTTTTTATTTGAAATCTATTTCATCGCCAAATATTTCCTTTATTAAACTTTTCAAATCAAAATTTTCAATCATAGCCGCTCTCAGATTTGCTCTTAAAAGCGAATGAACCGTGCCAGCATCTGTCCAAGCGTGTTTTAAAATTTCATAAGTCATTATTCCTTGCCTGATATAAAAATTATTGACATCAGTTATTTCTAATTCACCGCGCCCAGAGGGCTGCAGATCAGAAATTATATCCCAAACCTGATTATCATACATATAAAGCCCGGTCACTGCCAAATCCGATTTGGGAGAAACTGGTTTTTCATCAATCTCGGCAATGCGCTCTCCTTCGATGGTAGCCACGCCAAATCTTTCCGGATCCTTAACTTTTTTTAGAAAAATTTTGGCGCCTTTTTCTTGCTTCTGATAATCAATCACTGCGCCTGAAATATCATCCTCAAATATATTATCGCCCAAAATAACCACCATTTTGTCATTGCCAATAAAATCCCTGGACAAAGCCAAGGCCTGAGCAATTCCGCCAGACTCTTTCTGCACTGCAAAATTAAAATTAATCCCAGGGAAATGCTCATTATTATCAAATAGTTTTTTAAAATGATCAGCATGCTCAATCCCAGAAACTATCATAATATCTTGTAAATTTGCCTTAATCAATGTTTGCAAAGGATAATAAATCATGGGTTTATTATAAACCGGCAGTAAGTGTTTATTTGTCACCGCAGTGCAAGGATAAAGACGTGAACCTGTCCCGCCTGCTAAAATAATTCCCTTCATAAAAATTTACTTAAATCTTATATCTTAATTCTTAAATCTAAGTATTCCTTAAGCGCCTCCTGCCAATCTCTTGTTTTAGGCAATTTTGTATTAATCAAGGCCGAATAAGCTGGACGCTCTGCAGGCCGTAAAAATTCCTGACCAGTACAAGGAATAACTTTAGTATCCAATTTCGCCAGTTCAAAAATCTTCTGGGCAAATTCAAACCAACTGATGCCCCCTTCTTTTGTCTCATTGGTCGCATGATAAATGCCAAACGGCAAATTGCTGTTTAAAATATATAAAATTTGTTTGGCCAAGTCAACAGTATAAGTCGGCTTGCCAAACTGATCATTAACAACACTTAATTCTTTTTTTTCTTTACCTAAGCTTAGCATTGTCTCAACAAAATTTTTGTTGTTTTGGCCGTAAAGCCAGGAAGTTCTGACTAAATAATATTTATCATAAATATTTTGCAAAGATTTTTCCCCTAATAATTTTGATTCGCCATAAAAATTTACCGGCCCAAATTCCTGTGAATCTTCAACATAGCCATTTTCATTTTTACCATTAAAAACATAATCAGTAGAAATATGGACGATTATTGCCCCAATTTTTTTTGCTGCTAAAGCCAAATAACCCACTGCCTGGTTATTAATGCGCAAAGCCAAATCCTTATGCGTCTCACAATCATCCACTGCCGTATAAGCAGCGCAGTTCATTATTATTTGAGGCATTAAATCTATAATCTTTTTATTGACCTGATATTCATCAGCAATATCAATTTCCGGCCTATCCCACGATGTTAAATCAAAATCAGCTAAAACCTTGACCAGATCCTGCCCTAGCATGCCTTTGGCGCCTAAAATTAAGATTTTACTTTTTTTATCCATAACCTTAATTTAACCTAAATTATAATTTTAATCAACTAAAAAGCCCCTTGTTTTTTACGAACAAAGGGCTGACTAATTACATTTCTCTGCTTGAGAAAATTCATCCCAGATAACTGCTTTGGCCAAATCTGACCAAAAGTCCTCATCTGGAAATATTTTCTTTGCCTGATCAAAATATTGCCTTGATTTTTCACGCGGCCCAAAGTTAAAATATAACAAATATAGAAAGCCGCTTGAAATGCTTATTTTTTTGCTTGCTAAACATTCTAATAAAAAGCATTCCATATCATCAAGGCATCCTCTTTCAATATGTCCCCTAATCTCCGAATATAGATCGAGAAATTTTTGCGTATCAAAATTGGCATTTAGTTCTAAAAGATCAAATTCTAAATTTTCCTTAATCCCAGCTGTTAACTTTAGCATTTTTCCACCTCCTTTTTGAATTTATACTAAATCATAGCAGTAAAAAGAAAAAATGTCAAGAGTTGACTTAATTAATTAAATATGCTATAATTTCAATATAATACTTAAAATTCAAATTTTATGAATTCTCCAGAAATGCCTCAAAATGAATATGAAAAAGTGCCTGGCTTAATAACTGAAGAGGAAGGCCGCAGGGCTATTTTTGAAATGGAGGGCAAAGAGCCAAAGCCAGAAAAAGTAACCTATACTGGCAAAAGGCCAAAGGGATTTATGGGCGAAAAAGAAACAACTAAAGATGTTGCCAAAAAAATGAAATTTCAAGAGTATCGGGATAAAATGAAAGATTCTTCGCCTGAGAAATTAAAAAGTTTCATGAGCTTTTGCGAGCAAGGCATGGAAGAAGACAAAGCTTATAAAGACGAGTACCGAGACTTGCAAAGAGAAGCAGGCGAATTAATGCTCGCCAAATTAAAAATAGCCAAAGAATCTCATGATTTAAATCTTAAACAAGGATTAATTGATATTGAAACATTAAGGAATCTTTTTGGAGCAAGGTTGGATGAATTAAAAGCAGAAAGGGATGAATTTGAAGAAGAAGGCAACAGTCTAGAAACACAAAGGAAGCAAGCCGAAATCAAAAAATTTACAGATTTAATTGAAAATGCTGATAATATAGAAAAGGTAATAAGAACTTAATAATATAAATAAAAAACGCCTCCATTGTCATCCTGAGTAAAACGAAGGATCTATTACTCTGGTTTAATAGATTCCTCATTTCGTTCTGAATGACAATGGAGGCGTTTTTTATTTGCAAACAAATTTTAAATCTTTTTATTTTTATGATAATGCCAATCTAAATAAATCAGCCAAAGCGCAATTAAACTGCCGACAGAATCAATAATCACATCCCTATATGTTCCTGTTCGACCTGCAATAAATGACTGATGATATTCATCGGAAATCGCGTACAAAACCGTAAAAACAAACGACCAGCCCAGATTCCAAAAAATATGTCTTTTTTCTGTTTGACCTAAAATTCTGAAAATTAAATAAGTTAAAACCGCAAATTCAAATAAATGAACTAATTTGCGTAAAATAAATTCCCACCAATCAGTAATAATCACAAATTCTTTAAGCGAATTATTTGACAAAATAAAAATAGCCGCCAGCCAAAAAATTAAGCTGATGTATTTTTCATATTTCTGCCAATGGCGGTGAGCAATAATTTTTTTAATTTTATCTCCTATTTTTTTTAAAATCATTTTATTTATTATATTGTTTTTTATGGCTAAGCCATCCCTTTGGGATAATATTCACGATATTCACCGGATTTGACTCTCTGCCACCAGGCCTGATTATTTTTAAACCAGTCAATTGTTTGCTTTAAACCCTGCTCTAAATTAACTTGCGGCTCCCAGTCCAATTCATTTTTTGCTTTGGTATAATCCATGGCATAACGCAAATCATGACCTGGCCTATCTTTGACAAATTCAATCATTTCCTCGCCTTTACCCATTAATTTTAAAATTTTTTTAGTTAATTCTATATTAGTTATTTCACTGTTCCCGCCCAAACAATATGTCTGACCAATTTTCCCTTTCTTAATGATAAAATCAATTCCCCGCACATGATCCATGACATAAATCCAGTCGCGGATATTTTTTCCTTCGCCATAAACCGGAACTTTTTTATTTTCTAGTAAGTTGGTAATAAAAAGCGGAATAATTTTTTCTGGGAAATGGTATGGACCGTAATTATTGGAACAATTAGAAATTGAAATTGGCAGACCATGGGTATGATAATAAGCCCGCACCAAATGATCAGAAGCGGCCTTGGAAGCGCTGTAAGGATTGCGTGGGTTATAAGACGATTTTTCAGTAAAAGCTGCGCCGTCAAGGCTTAAATCACCAAAAACTTCATCAGTTGAAACATGGTGAAATCTTATTCCCCCATTATTCTTGGCTACATCCAACAAAACCATAGTACCTTCAACGTTTGTCCTAATAAAATCTTTACTGGACATAACTGACCGGTCAACATGTGTTTCAGCCGCAAAGTTAACAATAAGATCAACACCATCAACTAAATCATTAACCAACTCAAAATCACAAATATCACCTTGGACAAATTCATAATTGGGATTTTTTTCAATATCTTTCAAACTTTCTAAATTGCCAGCATAAGTCAATTTATCCAGATTAATTATAAAATCCTCTGGATATTTATTTAACCAGTAACGTATAAAATTTGAACCAATAAACCCGGCGCCGCCGGTGATAAGTAATTTTCCGCCAGAGGCGGATCCGCCTTTGGCGGACATATTTTTTTCTGGCATATTATTTCACTTTAAACCTTTAACTTCCTGCCAAAAACGGTTAAAAAATTCAACCATGTATTTATGTCGTTCTCGGGCAATCTTTTTACCAGTTTTGGTCAAGATCTTATTTTTAATTTTCTTAAGCTTAAATTCATATTCCATGATTCCAGAATCATCTTCAGTATATGCGCGATCAATTCCTTTTTGGGCATAATATTTTTCTTTGCCTGTATAAAGCGCTACCTTATGATAACCGGCAAAAAGAAAATCCCTACCTATTCCCACTGCGCCAATGGAATCTAGTTTATCTGCGTCAAACAGGCATTTGGCTTCAATTGTTTTGGGTTCTTTATTGTTGCGGAAACGATGCGATTCAATACTATGAATAACAGCTGCAATAATTTCTGGACTAATTTTATATTTTTGCAAAATCACTTTGGCCAATTTTGCCCCATGTTCTGCATGGCATAATTTACCTTTAGATTTCATTTCGTCTTTTCTGGCAATGTCATGAAGTAAAGCTGCTAATTCTATAATTTTTAAATCAGCTTTTTCTTTTTTGCCTATCTGTAAGGCCAAATTTCTTACCCGTTCAACATGGGTCCAGTCATGGCAACCACTTGCTTTATTAAAATACTTTTTAGCTTCAAGTTCAATCCCGTTAATTAATGACTTTGAAATTATCATACTATTTAATCAAAGTTAAATCCCCGTTAATTACAATCGGCTGCATGCCTTTTAATTCTTCAGTATAGCTTAAAGTTTGCGGAATTGGATTCATAAAATAAATAGGTTTGCCCAGCCAAAAAGCCAGCCCTATTTCCAAAAGTACATTGCCGCCAATGTAATTATCAATACCATTTTTCTCATAATTCAAAACTAAAATCACATCTGCCTTGTCTACCTTCTCAAAGTGGCAATTTATTGCTTCTTTTTTCCGCTGCCAGATCCAATCGTGCTCTTGGCCATCTTTATCCATCATTTCTCGCCTTAGCTTATAATATTCTTCAACTGGAATCAAATCACCTTGCTTGTTTTTAACTTCATGCGGCGGAATCAAAACTTCATGGCCCATTTCTTCCAGCTGCTTTTTGACTTCCAAAACCTGAGGCCAAAATTTTATTGTTGTACAAATAGTAATTACCATAAATTATCTTGCCGGTTTATAAATTCTATTCGCTTTAAAATTTCTGATTGTCCAGTCAGTTCCTTCCAGGATCTTTTCTGGCAAAGCGTCTAAATCAAACCATTGCCATTTTTCACATTTATCTGGCTCCATTAATTTTGGCTCGCCGCCTTTATAAATTGCTTTTACTCCAATATTTAAATAATGCTTATCATCTGTTTTAATATAGCGCAGCTCATCAGCAACTGAAATTACTTGAAATTGATCAACTTCTAATCCGGTTTCTTCTTTTACTTCCCTTTGAGCGGTCTCAAAAACAGTTTCCCCAAATTCTAAATGTCCACCCGGGAAACTCCATTCGCCTTCGCCGTGAGAACCTTTTCTTAAACCAAGCAAAACCTGGCCTTTTTCATTTTGAATCATGACGCCAATGCCTACTTTGGTATATTTTTTATCAGACATAAAAATTTTTTTAATTTTACCTGTACTCAATTAAATCCTTATTGTTTTTTAAACTTTTGCTCCCAATTTGTTCATGGGGATCTGGATAACCGATTAAAAGCATGGAAATTGGCATTATGCTGTCAGGAATATTTACTGCCTTTTGAATACCTTTGGCGTCTTGAGGATCCTTTAAATTAAAACCAGAAAGATAAACAGCGCCCAAACCCAAATCATGGCAAGCCAGCAAAACATTTTGGGCAGCTATAACACCATCTTCAATGTAACTAATTGGCGAAAGATTTGTATCAACACCCACAATTAAAATAAAATCACAACCAGGAATAATTTGTTTATTATAAACATCATCCAACGTGACAATTGCTTTTTTAATATTTTTTTCCCGGATAATATAAAATTTCCAGGGCTGTTTATTATCACCAGATGGCGCGCATTTCCCCGCCTCGATAATCTTCTCTATAATTTCTTGGGGAACCTCCTTATCTAAAAATTTACGTCTTGATCGCCTGGTTTTTATGCATTCTAATGTTTCCATAAAATAATAATCAATTTATACCCCACTTTAGTGGGCAAAATTAGCTGACTAAAATTCAGGCATAAAATTTTAAATTTCCTCGCGGATCGACAGACTTTAGTCTGTTACTGACGCGGTAACACTCTAAAGAGTGTCATTCCTTCCATGAAAATTTAAAATTTTATTTTTCCCCGTAATTTTTTCTTTTGTGAAACTCTTTTCTTTGCTTGAATCCTTTTTTCTTTGGAAGCTCTGGTTGGTTTGGTTTTAAACCTTATCTTCTCAGGAACCAAGGCCTGATTTATCAAGTGATTTAATTTAGCTATAACTGCTTCTTTATTTTGCACCTGGGAACGTTCGGATTGCGACCATAAAATCAATTCGCCTTTTTCCGTTATCTTATTAACTAATTTATGCAAAATCGAGTATTTTTGTTCTGGCGTTAAAACCAAAGAATTATAAACATCCCAGCGCAAAGTTGCCTTTGTTTCAACTTTATTGACATTCTGTCCCCCCTTTCCCCCTGCCCGGGAAAAAGTGATTTCTAATTCTTTTTCCGGAATTTTAATCATATATTCTCCCAACAAAATTACAAATCTTGTTACAAATTTTACAAATACATTCAATCATTTTTTGATTTGAGATGAGTGTTATTATTATAATATTTAACTTACCATTTGTATCTCAAATCTCTTCTTTAAGTTATTTTGTAACATTTGTATAAGAATTCGTAAGTTCGCTGGTTTTAAAAATTATTTAATCTGCCCGCGAATTTTAGCCGCTACTTTTTCAGCTTCACCGCCTGGATACTTTTTCCCAGGCCAATGCAGTAAGCCGTCATCAGCTGTCCTGGGCACAATATGCCAGTGCAAATGAGGAATAATCTGGCCCGCAATCCTGCCGTTATTCAATTCCAGATTAAAGGCCTCATAATTTAAACCAGTTAAAATTGCCTGGGCCACGCGCTTGGTAAACAAAATCATTTCTTTCAGCGTTTCATCATCAGCATCCAGCATATCGCTGGAATGTTTTTTGGGAATAATCAGGGTGTGACCAAAATTAACCGGATTAACATCTAGGATCGCAATCATATTTTCGCTTTCAGCGACCTTTGTGGAAGGCACATCGCCAGCTACAATTTGGCAAAATACACAATCTCCATTAGGCATAAATTTTAAAGTTATCCGCCAAAGGCGGATCCGCCTCAGGCGGAAAAGTTAAAAAGTTTATAAAGTTATAAAGTTTAAGGCATTATTTAGTTTTAAGAAATACCCAAACTATATTGCTATCACTCGGATCAGTCAGTAATTTCACTTCTTTAACGTTTTTTATTTTTTTATATTTTTTCTCAATCTTTTTAAGTGTTTGAACTGGCACTTCTTTAAAGCTTTCGTCTTTTTGCTTTACTAAACTAGTCAGGTTTTCATTACCTGCATGTTCAAAGCCCTCGCTTTCTTTTTCTGATTTTATTGCTTCAAAAATTGTTTTGGTGCCATAAAGCGGCGTTTCTCCAAATCTTTTCTCTGGCATAGTTTTAAAATTAAATTTCAATATTATCAATTAAGTTCGGGTAATTTAAACTTGTGTATTGCCAATTTTCAGGCAGGCCGTGTTTCAAGTGGTTATAAACCGTATAGTCATAATGATAATCCCAATCCTTTTGCCTTCGCAAACGATTGTCATGAAAGCGGATATAATGGTCGTAAAATGATAATTGCCATTTGAATTTTGGGTAAGGATTTTTATTGTCGAATTTATCAAAAAATCGATTCCTTAACTCATTTATATTTTTAAATGGATATTTTTTATCAGATCCGTTATGTCTCAACAACTTCCATCCTCGTAGGCGAGACAAGCTTGTCTCGCCTACGAGGGGAGCGAGAAAGCTTAATTTATATCCCATGATAATATTTATATTTCGCGAAACATTTCGCCTTAAGGATTTAATTATTTGTGAAATATTAAATCCCTGACCTGACTCAATGATTAAATTGACATGGTCATAAATTATAGAAAACGCATACAATTTAAATCCTTTTAATCTCTTACAAATTCCCAAATCCTTTCAATTGCTTGCAAATTTTTAAATTCTCAATAAATAAATCGCTCCTGGAAAATAAATCCTTTTTATAGAATTCCTTTGCAATTTCATTTTGTTTTTGTTTTAATTTATTTTGCCAATGCTTTTCGTCTTAAATTCTGCGGCATTAATTCAATAGCATATCTTAATGCAGTCCTTGACATTTTATCTTTATTTTTCATTATATAATTAAAAACCTCCCTTTGATGTTTACGACTCGCCTCTTTCAATAGCCAACCATATCCTTTTTGCACCAAATCATCCCTATCCTTTAAAAGTCCGTTAGCAATAAAAAAAACTTCTTTCAAATCGTTACCTTTCCTTGCAGGGATAATGAAACTCACGGCAACTCCCCTTCTCAACCAGCGGTTTTTTGATTTAATCCATTTTTTAAAATTATTAATAGAATCAGGAAATTTTTCTATATAATATCCGAGCGTATGCGTCGCGAAATCATCGCATTTCCCCCAGTTATTAATGTACTTTTTAAACCATAATTCAAAAAACTTAAAATCATTTTTCTCAAATTCTTTTCTTATAGCATAAACAAATTGAAAAGCAATGGTTGCGTCCTCATTATAATCAGATTTCAAAAGCTCTTTTGCCAAATCAAATGTTTCTTTTTTACTTAAATCTTTAATTATCGCAAAATATTTCTTACCGATTATGCGCACTAATGGAGTTCTAACTCCATAAGCATTAACTTTTTCTTTATAAAAATATTGTGGATCTTTTTGCGTTTTATCAATATTTTGTTTTAATTCTTTTCGTATTTGTGTAATTATCAAATTCATATCAAGCAATCTTAAAAGGCGATTTGGGATCTTTTTCCCACCTAATTTCATCAACCTCTTCTTTTTTATCTTCGCCCTTATAAAGTTTATCGGGTAAATTTAGGGAATAAGCCGGTTCAGTGGAAACGCATTTGTAGCCATGAACAACTCCCGGCGGCACCAAGACAGCCACTGGATTATTTTCCCCGACAGTTAAAATTTCCGTTTGCTTAAAGGTCTGACTCTCTTCCCTGTTATCCCATAAAAATAATTTAAAAACTCCCGGACCGCTAAAAACGAAAAAATCACTCTGCAGCTTGTGTTCATGCGGGCCGCGCACCACGCCGGGTTTGGTTAAAGAAATATAACTCATCACTGGCGCATATTTTAATTCATCATTACGCCAAACCTCTGTCAGCCAACCGCGCTCATCTGCAAAATTTTCTAGTTTTTTTATAATCACTCCCTCAATCATATTTTTAATATTTGTAAATCTGTCCCGAAGGGATCCCTTCGGGATAATTATCTGTCCCAAGGGGATGCCTTAGGCATAATCTGTAGTTACAAACAAGTAACAAATCACTGCACCAACCGTGCCAACCAAAATACTTAGCCAGCCGATTGACCGTGTCAGATAAAAACAAAAAATTCCAGCTAAAATCGAAAGTAAAATTATCGCCGTATAATCCAGATAATTTAATTTCTTTAATTCCCTTTGTTCTGGCTCAAAATAATAAATGGTTATTAAGCCCAATACAAGCATGGCAAAA
>JAPLYF010000054.1 GCA_026395675.1 Candidatus Parcubacteria bacterium | reverse complement strand
CCGATTGCCAAGAGAACCAAACCGCTTAGAGACTCTGTCCCGTGGGTTTTAGCCGCCTCGCCAATGCCTCAATCTAATTCTTAACTATGACATTTCTATTTCCCTGGTCCCTATGACATTTCTATTTCCCGTTGACAGGTTGACTTTCGCTTAAATTTTTGTTAAAATTTTTAATATTGCACCCATAGCTTCCGCCAGAGGCGGATCCGCTTTCGGCGGACAACTGGTATACAAAAACAATTCATGCACCCATAGCTCAACTGGATAGAGCGCTTGGCTTCGGACCAAGAGGTTGAGGGTTCAAATCCTTCTGGGTGCACATTATAAAAATTCAGCTTGAAAGCTGATTTTTTGTTTTAGCATCGCCATAAATCAACTTTTTTGTTATAATTTCTTTATGATTATCCTTCAAGCCCTTTATTTCATGCTACCAGCCTATTTTGCTAATATGGCGCCGGTTTTTGCGACTAAGATTTTCAGCAACAAATTGGCCTGGCCGCTTGATTTCGGCAAAAAATATAAAAGTCAGGAAATTTTAGGCAAGAATAAAACCTGGCGCGGTTTACTTGCTGGAGTTTTAATTGGGATTTTAACAATTTATTTGCAAAAATATTTATTTCAGTTTGGATTTTTTAAAAATGTAAGTATTTTAGATTATACTCGGATTAATTTAATTCTTTATGGCTTTTTATTCGGTTTTGGCGTGATTTTAGGCGATGCAATTAAAAGTTTATTTAAAAGGAGAATTAATTTAAAGCCAGGTGATAAATGGTTTCCATGGGACCAGCTGGATTTTTTAGGCGCTTTGGTTTTAATCTCCTTTGTTTATCTGCCTGATTTGTTAATAATATTTTTAATTGTCATAATTTCACCGCTCTTGCCGATTATAACTAATTGGCTGGGGTTTAAGTTAAAAATAAAAAAAGTAGCCTGGTAATTATGAGTTTTGAATCAAATTATACAAAATTTAGACAATGGTCATACCAATGGCGGGCAAAATATTTCCAGCCCATTTTAAAATTGCTAGCGAAATTGAAAATAACGCCCAACCAAATCACGACCTTTCGCTTAATTTTTGTTTTGCCCATTGCCTACTATTTTTATCTTAACAATCTTTTTGGCGTTTTAGTTTTTTATTTAATCTTTTGGATCTTAGATTTATTTGACGGTTCATTGGCGCGCTTTTTAAATGTGACCAAAGATAAGGGCGGATTTTTGGACTCTTTAGTAGATCATTTTATTTCCTCTGTAATAATTTTGGGTTTTATTTATCTCCAAGCAGCCAATCCTTTAATTTTGGCCTATTATATTTTAATCCAGCTTTTTGTTAATCTTTTAGCTAATATAAAAAGATGGGAAAATGAAGAGAGTAATTGGCTGATTAAAGTTAAGCCAAATGTGCCTTATTTTAAAATCATTGCCAATATTTTTCTGTTTTTATATTTTTTAGGCTTGGATTTTTTAAATCCGGGATTTTTAATTTTAAATATTTGGATGACAAGCGCTTGTCTTTATTATTTTTTTATAATTAAAAATAGGGACTAAATATGCTGCTCAGCAGTTTAATTATTTTAAAATATTTGTTATTGATCATTGCCCTGATTATTTTGGGTTTTATTAGTTTTATCATGTTTAGTTTTAGAGATGTGGTGCCTTTCGTGCCAACACCCAAAAAAATAATTAGGCACATGATTGAGCTGGCTGATATCAAGGATAACGAGCGCATTGTAGATTTAGGATCGGGAACAGGCAGAATTTTAATCAAAGTGGCTAAAAGGCATAAAAAAAATTTGCTTGTCGGCATTGAAAAATCATTCACGTTGCGTTTAGTCAGTAAAATTTTTCTTTTTTTACATCCTTTTATTAAAAGCAGGATCCAGATTGTCAATCAAGATTTTTTTAATACTAATTTAAATGAATTTGAGGTGATTTTTTGCTTTCTCACTCCAGCAGCGCTGAGGACTCTGACGCCCAAGTTCCAAAATTTAAAGCCAGGCACCAGAATTATTTCCTATATGTTTCCCTTGGAGGATACGATCGGATTTCAAGAAGTAGCAGAGCACATCACCAGCAAAGATAGTATTTACCTGTATAAAAAAATTTAAAAAATTAAACCATTGAAAAGTATGAGTTTTGCGAAAAAGCTTCAGCAGATTTGCCTTAATGAAAAAGAAGCCAGGATTTACGAGTCTTTGCTCGAAGCAGGCGAGGCTCCTGCGCAGGAACTGGCTATAAGATCTGGCATTAATCGCGCCACAACTTATATTGCGCTTGATAATCTGATGAGTTTAGGCTTGGTTCGGAGATTAAATAAGAAAAATAAGACTATTTTTAGGATGGAAAGCCCCCAGCAAATAATTGATTTGCTGGAAAGGAAAAAAGAGGATGTGGAAGTAAAAATTAAGCTGGCTAAAGAAATGCTGCCAGAATTGGAGATGTTTCAGAAAGTAACTGGTGAAAAAGCCAAGGTGAGATTTTTTGAAGGAAAAGAAGGGTCGAAAATGATTCAAAAAGATATTGTTCGTTCAAGCCCAAAATTTACTGATGAGATTTTTAATATCAATTTTGCCCTGAAGCAATTCCCTGTTTCCAAAAATGATCATCGTCAGGCCATAAGACAGAAAAAAATCCAAGGCCGATCCATTGTGATATATAATCCCAGAGAACCAATTCCTAATTTACCTTTCTTTTATAAAGAAGAAAGAAGATATTTGCCGGAAAATAAAAACCCCTTTAATGCTGAGATTGTTTTATATAATAATAAAGCAGCTATTTTGTCAGCTAAAGGAGAGTACATGGGAATAATTATAGAAAATAAAGCAATTGTTGACGGTCTGCGTTTTTTATTTAATCTTGCTTGGCAGGGGGCTGACAAATATTTGCCATTCAAGACAAAGAAATAAAAAAATTAAAATAAGAAAAAAGCCCTAGCAAGGAGTAGGGCTTTTGGTATATTTAGAAAGAGGGTAGATTTGCGATGATTATTTTGATTGTAAATATAATTTAAGATTCTTCGTCTAAAACAGAGCAGACGATTTTTATTTGCGGAATAAATTGCAATATTTTCTTGAATATTAAACGAGTAAATTTCTCGTTAATGACCGCCATCGCATCGGGCAACCGGTCTTAAAAACCAATTACGCCGAGCAACAGGCCTAATAAAATGGAATTTAATTTTTCCCCTTAAATTATCTTCATAATTTAAATTAAATTCTTTGGTATTAGAGATTAGGCTGTTCATTGCTTTTACCTCGTTTTATTTGCTTTGTTTTTTCCTTTTTCAGCTCAAGGAGCTGAAAGCCCTGGCCGCAAATTTTTTTTACATTTACATTCCCCTTTCTTTTAAAGGACAGTTTTTTTCTTAATTTAATTATATCATATTATTGTCAAGAATTAGCTGTTGATAACTTTGGTAATTTGTTTTTCTTTGGCAAATTTAGTATAATTTAAACAAGAACAATTAAAAAATCATCATGCCTAATGATCAACCATCAGTTTTTTTTAGTAATTTAGAAGATCTTAAACAAAGCCTGGACAAAGAGGGAAGCGATTCTCATCTTTTGGATTTGTCTGCTGAAAATAAAGAAGAAGAGCAATGGTTTACTGAGGACTATGAAGGCCAGCTGGCCGTTGACGTTTACCAGACCAAGGACAATATTATTGTCAAATCAACAATTGCTGGCGTTAAGCCAGAAGACCTGGAAATTTATTTACATAATGATTTACTGACCATCAGAGGCAAACGTTTGCAAGAATATGAAGAAACAGAGGCAGATTATTTTTATAAAGAATGTTATTGGGGAGGGTTTTCTCGCTCAATAATTATGCCCGTGGAAGTGCAGGCCGACAAGGTTGAGGCCTTTTTCAGAAATGGTGTTTTAAAAATAATTTTGCCCAAGGCCCAGAAATCCAAACAAATTAATGTGCAAATCAGGGAGGAATAAGTGAGATTAAAATCATAATTGATTGTCTTGAGGGCGAAAAAGCCAAGTAAAAAAGAATTTAATTAAAATATTATTAAAAAAAATATTTAATAGGAGAGAAATGATTAATTTAAAGGAATTTTTTAAAAAAATTTTGGATTATAAAAAAGCTGAACATGAAAAAAGAAGAAAAAAGTTAATTAAAATATTAACTATTTTTTTTATTTGTTTATTTTTAGCAATTTTTTTGAGCGCACCGATTTTTGCTTATGAGTATATTTATCGGGATAAGATTTTTCAGGGAGTTTATGTTGACGGCATTAATCTGGGAGGTTTAACGCAGGATCAGGCCCTAGACAAACTCAATGATTATATTGATAATCTTAAGCAAAACGGTCTGCGCTTTAATTATAATGGCAATGTTGCTAAAGTCGAATTTAATGCAATTTCACCGGCTGATCCCGATCTTTCTTTTCAGATATTGGATTTTGATACCATGGCCATGATAAAAAGGGCCTATAATATCGGCCATCAAGGCAATCTGCCACAAATGTTCAATGAACAATTGTTAGCCCTTTTAAATCAGCCGAAAATCGAGCTGATTTATAATTTGAATGAAAAAGTACTGGTTGAAATTTTAAAGCAATATTTTAGTCAGTATGAAAAACCGGCAATGAATGCTCAGATTGTTTTTAATCCAGAGAATAGCTATAGAATCGAAAAAGAAAGCGATGGTTATATTTTTAATTATAGCCAGAGTGCAGCTGAGTTAAGGAAAAATATCAATTTAATATCTATAAATGCCGTTGAATTAAAAACCCAGGCCGCCAGTGCCGAAGTCATTCAGGCAGAAGCGGAAAAATCCAGGACCTTGATTGATGATATCTTAAAACAAGAAAATATTATATTAACTTATAAAGATCAAAAATGGGAAATCCCTCGAGATGAATTTAAAAATTGGCTGGAGTTTAAAAAGGAAAATAATGAGCTAAAGCTTACCTTCAAAGACGAGATGATTAATCAAAAGCTGCAAGCGATTTCTCAGACAATAAATGTTTTACCCCAGGATGCTAAGTTTACTTTTCAAGACGGCAAAGTAACTGAATTTGTGCCTAGTGAGCCAGGGCTCGAAGTTGATTTGGAAAAAAGCAAATTAACACTGCAAGAGAATTTTTTCAATTTAAAACAGAATCAAACAGAGTTAAGCGTCAAAGAATCAGAGCCGAATGTTAAAATTAGCGATATTAACAACTTTGGCATTAAAGAATTGATCGGTAAAGGAGTTTCGGATTTTGCGGGCAGCCATGTCAATAGAATAAAAAATATAAAAAATGCAGTCGCGCATTTAAACGGCATAATTATTCCGCCGGGTGAATTTAGCATTGTTGATGCTATTGGGCCGGTTGATGCTTCAACTGGTTATTTTCCAGAATTTGTCATTAAAGGAGATCGGACCTTGCCAGAATATGGCGGAGGTTTATGCCAAATAGGCACAACAATGTTCAGAGTGGCCTTGTATTCCGGTCTGCCGATTACTGAAAGAAGGCCTCATTCTTATATTGTTTCTTATTATAAACCAATTGGCATGGATGCCACGATTTATGGCCCGCATCCTGATTTGCGGTTTAATAATGATACGGGCAATAATATTTTGCTCCAGATAAAAATTGAAGGCACTATTTTGACTTATGAATTTTGGGGAACTAGTGATGGCCGTAAGGTTGAAATAACAGAGCCGCAACTTTATAATTGGACAGCCCAGCCTGCAGATAGATTAATTGAGAACCCGGTCTTAAAACCAGGCGAGAAAAAGCTGATGGAAAAAGGACGACGCGGCGCCGATGCCAATTTTTACCGTTATATAACTAATGCCGCCGGCGAGAAAAAAGAAGAAATTTTCCGCAGCCATTATGTTGCCTGGCCAAATATTTATGAAGTTGGTTTACAGCCGACACCAGCGGTAACCACCACTCCAGAAAATGGGACAGCAGATTCAACTAGTGGCGCGAGTGGTAGTAGTGGTAATCAAAATACAAATAGTGTTTGAAGATATTAGATGGCTTAGGGATCAGTTTGATGATTTTGTTAGTTATACGTTGAAAGTAAAGGAGGAATAAAATGGGAAACGTACATTTAGTATTGATGATGCTTTTTGCCGTATTTGCCGCAATCGCTTTTCTGCACAAATACTACAAAGCAAACGTTTTTAATAACCAACCGCAAACGCCGACCGGTTCTTTTACAGAAAAATTCGGCAAAACCCAGGTGATTTTAAACATCATAGCCATGTTTTTCGGAATCGCTTGGTTTCTTTCCTCTCTGGTACTGGTTTTTGCCAGATAAGTTCAAATTATTATTGAATTGCCTAAAACAAAAAAATCGCTTCAAGAATGAGGCGATTTTTTTCTTTTCTTCCAAAAAACTGCAGACAAGAAAACGCGAGTAAGGAGTAATCTAGCCGGAGCCGGATTAAATCCTTTCTTACGTTCCCATGCTTATCGTGCCTGCAGTTTTTTAGAAACAAATTAAATAATTTGCTTCTATAAATCGCTAACTGAGCTGACTCCTTTCAGGGGGAAGAAAAAATAGTCAGACATCAGTTGAGCGATGTTTAAATTTATCACATCCAAATTTTTTTGTCAAGCAAGCAAATTTTGTTATCGCTTAAATTTAGCCCCGAAGGGGCCCTTTTAGGGCTAAGATTAGAGCATAAGGCTCCCTTTTAGGGCTTATTCTATGATTTTATCAATTAAACCATATTTGACTGCTTCAGCAGCGCTTTGGAAAAAATCCCGATCAGTATCTTTCTCAATTTTACTGATTGGCTGCTTGGTATGCTTGGACAAGATTTCATTAAGCTTGTCTTTTATTCTCAGGATATGTTCTGCCCTGATTTTAATATCAGTGGCCTGACCTTCAGCGCCACCCATAACCTGATGGAGCATGACTTCAGAATTGGGCAGAGCTAATCTTTTGCCTTTGGCGCCAGAAGCTAATAAGAAAGCAGCCATTGAAGCGGCAATACCCACGCAAATTGTAGAAACATCTGATTTGACAAATTGCATGGTGTCATAAATTGCCAGCCCGGCTGTCACTGAACCGCCTGGGGAATTTATATAGAGTTTAATATCTTTCTTAGAGTCCTCGCTGTCTAAAAAGAGCATTTGGGCGATTACGGTATTGGCGACAGCATCAGAAATAGGTGAGCCCAAAAAGATGATTCTTTCCTTTAATAAGCGCGAATAAATATCATATGCTCTTTCCCCAGAAGATGATTTTTCAATAACTGTGGGCACTAAGACCGAATTTTGCATTTCTTTTTGTTTAGGCATAAATTTGTTAATTAATTATGTCCGCCAGAGGCTGATCCCTGCCTGCCGGCAGGCACGGCGCCTTTGGCGGAAATTATGAGAGCTGAATTCTGAAATTTATATTTATTTTATCCCAAAGGGATCCCTTCGGGATAATTCAGAATTGAGAGCTCTAAGTTTATTTATTATAGCATTGATGGTAGGATTTTTCCAGTCTGAATTGTCTGGGCTGGGCTTGGCAATTTTAAAGCCAGCTGCTTTTTTATGGCCACCGCCATTAAAGGCCTTGGCTAATTGGCTGACATCAATATCCTCTTTGGTTGTTCTTAAGCTAACTTTGATTAAATCATTTTCTTCCTCGCTCAAAACTAAAATAAAATCCGTATCTTGCAGGTTGCTTAAAAAATTAGCTAAACCATCAACACTCTCGGCCGATATTTGCTCTGCCAAAAGATCCTTTTGAGTAATAGTGGTATAAGCAAAATTATATTCTGGATTATATTCAATTTTATCTAATAAATTACCCCAGAGCTTTAAGACCTCAAAATTTTTATTTTTGACAATATTGCTCATGATTTGATTTAGCCGTGCGCCAACCTTTAATAATTCTGAAGCAATTTTCAAGCTTTCAGTAGTGGTTGCCGCATTAGTAAAATTCATAGTGTCAGTCAGAATGCCGGTTAAAAGATTGGTGGCCATATATTTATCAATTGGCAGGCCGTGAAATTTAAAAAAGTTATACATAATTTCACTAGTCGAAGAGGCCTGCGGAATAACCAAGTTTAAATGGCCGAAAAAATCATTGCTTTGGTGGTGATCAATATTAACTAAAATATTAGGAGTTTTAATTTTTTGAATGTCTTCAGCTATGCCAGTTCTTTTTAAGTCGCCGCAATCAAGAGCAATAAGCAGATCATGTGATTGCAGATTAATTTTATTTGGGGCTGAAATAATGTTTTCTATTTTCGGCAAAAAATTAAAATAACTGGGCGCTTTGTCTATGCAAAAATGTTGAAATTGTTTGTTCTCCTTTTCCAAAAGCTGAGCCAATGCCAAAGAAGCGCCCAAAGTATCGCCGTCTGGATTTTCATGAGCGATTAATAAGGGATAAGAGGATTTTTTGATTTGTGCTAGTATTTGGGGTGCGTTTTGTTTGTAAATCATGATATTCGCAAGAAGTTAGTGGTTTTAAGTCACAGCAGCCGGTTTGGTTTTTGGTGAGTAGCTATGAGTATTTTTAAAACTTAAGACTATAGTATTTAATTTACAATTTGGTACTTTATCATTACTTGTTTATCTCGTCAAGCAATTTGTCAACCTCCGTGGCAAAAACTTCCTGCTCATCGATGAGAAAATTAAAATTAGGAATGAATTTAGTGGTCATCTCCTTTTGCAGCAATTTACGTAAATTACTCCTATTTTTTCTTAAAATTTCCAAAGTAGTACCACGATAGTGTTCTGGCAAAACCGTGATAAAGACCTTGCAAAATTTAAGATCGGGGCTTGTTTCTACTTTAGTTATTGTGAGCAAGGAGCTTTGGGGAAATTCAAGCTCTTTTCTGATTATAATGCTTAGTTTTTGCCTAATTAGCTCATTGATTTTTTCAAGGCGATAAGACATGCGTTTTGGAGTTATCACCGCCTGTGGCGGGATGCCGCCATAGGCGGCATGAATTATGATATCTGAATTATGAGATTTGTTAAACTATTCGTCATTAACTAATTGTATAATATTTAGTCAAAACTTGACAACTTTAAAGGCCCTTGTTAAACTTAAATCACTAGAGAATTCCCGCTATAGTTAAAAAATTAAAGCTAAAATAGTGGGGCTTAATTTGACTTCCTAATTTAATACCAGTTTTAATAAAACTCGCCAAAAAAGACGAGAGGCGGGTTATTTTTTATGTTAAATAAAAAAAATATTTTAAAACCTCAGTTTAAAAGCAAGGAAAGAAAATTTTTAAATGATTATCGCGAAGCCATGCCATTGCCAGATCTGGTAGAAATTCAAAAGACCTCTTATAATTGGTTTTTAAAACAAGGACTCAGGGAATTATTTGATGAAATAAATCCAATCAAAGATTTCGGCGGCCGAAATTTGGAACTTTATTTCAAGGAGTATTATTTGGACGAGCCAAAATTTGACGAGAAGATTTCCAGGGAAAAAAATATTACCTATGAAGCGCCATTGCGTATAAAGGCCGTTTTGCTTAATAAAAAAGACAAAGGTAAAAAGGAACAAGAAATTTATTTGGGAGATTTCCCGATTATGACTAATCGCGGCACTTTTATTATTAATGGCATTGAAAGAGTGGTGGTTTCCCAGATTATTAGGTCAGCTGGAGTTTTTTTTACGTCTAATTATATCCGAGCCAAAAGATATTATGGCGCAAAAATTATACCCAATCGCGGTGCCTGGCTGGAAATAGAGACAGATACTAATAATATTCTATGGGTAAAAATTGATCGCAAAAGGAAAGTTGCGCTTACTTCTTTACTGCGTGCTTTTGGTTTTTCTACTGATGAAGAAATTTTAAATTTATTTAAAGCGCTAGATAAACAAAGCTTAAATTACATTCAGAAAACTCTTGAAAAAGATATTGCCAAAAATCAGGATGAGGGTTTGATTGAAGTTTATAAAAGAATCAGACCAGGCGATCTGGCCACCGCTGATAATGCCAAGTCGCTCATTCATGCCATGTTTTTTAGATTTGAACGCTATGATTTCAGCAAGGTCGGACGCTATAAAATCAATCTAAGATTTAATTATGATATTCCCAATACGCCAGAAACCAGAATTTTGCGACGCGAAGATCTGGTAGATATCATTAAGGAAATTATTCGCTTAAATATTACTCAGGCAGATGCTGATGACATTGATCATTTGAGCAATAGGCGTATTCGCGCGGTAGGCGAATTGATTCAGAACAAATTCAGAATCGGATTGGCGCGTATGGAAAGAATAGTACGTGATAAAATGAGCACTCTTGATATTGAATCAATGACGCCGAGTAAAATAGTTAATGCTAAGCCGGTCATGGGCGTAGTCAAGGAATTTTTCATGTCTTCTCAGCTTTCACAATTTATGGATCAGACCAACCCGTTGGCTGAATTGGAACACAAAAGAAGAATTTCAGCCATGGGCCCCGGTGGTTTATCGCGTGAAAGGGCGGGCTTTGAAGTGCGCGATGTACATTCTACCCATTATGGCCGCATTTGCCCAATTGCTACGCCTGAAGGGCCGAATATTGGTTTGGTCGGACATTTAGCAAGTTATGCGCGCGTCAATGAATATGGTTTTATTGAAACGCCTTATCGTTTAGTTGAAAGAAAAGCCGAAGAGGATATAAAAGACCCTGAGACCAATAAGGTTGCGGTTAAGAAAGGCCAAAAAATACCCAGGGAAATTATTGATAAATTAAGAGCCAAAAATATTAATTTTCTTGCCAAGGCTCAAGTTACTGATGAGATAGTTTATTTAAATGCAATTACAGAGGAACGTTCAATTTCAACAGCTGCTACTACGCCAATAGATAAGGATGGTAATTTTTTAGTGGAAAAAGCCGAGGTGAGAAAATTTGGCAAGCCAGAGACTGCCGAAGTTAACCAGATTGATTATATGGATGTGGCTTCAAATCAGATTATTAGCGTCTCAACTTCTTGCATACCTTTTTTAGAGCATGATGACGCGGTCAGAGCTTTGATGGGTACTAATATGCAGCGGCAAGCAGTACCCTGCATTAAGCCGCAGCCGCCTTTAGTTGGCACAGGCGTAGAAAAAATGGCGGCTTTTTACTCTGGCCATATTGCTGTTTGTGAAAATAACGGTAAAGTAACAAAGGTTGACGGTGCTCAGATTGAGATTCTGGAAGATAATGGGAATTTGAAATATTATGATTTAAACAAATTTATAAGGTCAAATGCCTCAACTTGCATTAATCAGCATCCGATAGTTAATATGGATGATCGTGTTAAAAAAGGGCAAATTATGAGTGATGGGCCCAGTATTTCTGAAGGTGAATTGTCCTTAGGACAGAATGTTTTGGTCGCTTTCATGGCCTGGAGCGGTTATAACTATGAGGATGCCATTGTAGTTTCAGAAAGGGTTGTCCAGCGCGATCTTTATACTTCCATCCATATTGAAAATTATCAGGTTGAAGTGCGTGAAACAAAGTTAGGTCCTGAAATTATTACCTCTGATATTCCTAATATCGGAGAGGAAAAATTAAAAAATTTGGATGAAAGCGGCATTATCCGCGTTGGGGCTGAAGTTTCTTCAGGCGATATTTTAGTTGGCAAAATTACGCCCAAAGGCGAAACAGAACTCTCAGCTGAAGAAAAATTATTACGCGCGATTTTCGGTGAAAAAGCCCGAGACGTGCGAGATAGCTCCTTGTATTTGGAACATGGCGATCATGGCAAGGTTATTGATATAAAAATGTTCTCTCAAGAAAAAGGCGATCGCTTATCTCCCGGTGTTACGCAAATGGTTCAGGTTTCAGTGGCTGATTTACGCAAGATACAGGTTGGCGATAAAATGGCCGGCCGCCATGGAAATAAAGGCATAATTTCCAAAGTTGTCAGAAATGAAGATATGCCCTTTATGGAAGATGGCACGTCAATTGATATTCTTTTAAGTCCCTTAGGAGTTGTTTCACGTATGAATTTGGGGCAGATTTTGGAAACACATTTGGGCTTGGCGGTTAGTGCTTTGGGTTTTAAGGTTGCAACCCCGGTTTTATATGGCATCAAGGAAGGGCAAATTAAGGATCTGCTAACTCAGGCTGGATTTGCGGCTAATGGTAAATTAACTTTATATGATGGCAGGACCGGAGAGCCATTTGCCCAGAAAGTAACCGTGGGCTTTAATTATATTTTAAAATTAAATCATCTAGTGGAAGATAAAATTCATCAGAGGTCAATCGGACCCTATTCTTTAATTACTCAGCAGCCGCTGGGCGGCAAGGCCCAATTTGGCGGCCAGCGCTTTGGCGAAATGGAAGTTTGGGCCCTCGAGGCCTATGGCGCCGCTCATACCCTGCAAGAAATATTAACCATTAAATCAGATGATGTACCTGGACGTTCTAAGGCCTATGAATCAATCATTAAGGGCGAGCCAATTAAAAGATTGAATATTCCCGAATCATTCAATGTTTTGGTCAGAGAACTAAAAGGTTTATGTCTAGACGTTGAATTAATTAAAGAAGGAGAAGTAATGCCTGATGCATCCAAGAGAAAACCAGAGCCCAGGGCCTAATTTATTTAAAGAATTAAAAATATGATATTTAACCAAGCTAAACCATTAGATTTTGACAGCATTCGCTTGAAATTAGCTTCACCGGATGCGATTAGAAATTGGTCATTTGGCGAGGTCACCAAGCCAGAGACAATTAATTACCGTACGCAAAAGCCTGAAAAAGACGGGCTTTTTTGCGAAAAAATATTTGGCCCCTCAAAGGACTGGGAGTGTTATTGCGGCAAATATAAAAAGATCAGGTATAAAGGTATTATCTGTGACAAATGCGGAGTTGAAGTGACTCATTCGATCGTGCGTCGTGAAAGGATGGGACATATTGAATTAGCCGCGCCCGTCTCTCATATTTGGTTTTTAAGAAGCGTGCCTTCGCGCGTAGGTTTGGTGCTGGATATTTCCGCGCAAAATTTGGAGAAAGTGATATATTTTGCCAGTTTTATTATTACTAAAGTTGATGAAAATCTAAAAATTCAGGCCATGGAACAATTGAGGCAAGAATTTAAGGCCAAAAAGAAGCAGATTGAAAGCAATTTTAAAAATCAGATTAATCAAATTAAAAATAACAAAGATTTAAAACCCAAAGAAAAAGATCGTAAAATAATTGAACTCAGCAAACAAAAAGATTTGGATTCAAAAGAATTGGAAAATGAATTTGCCAAGACAGAAAATGATTTGAAAGATTTAAAACCCAGAAAAATCATTTCCGAAGATCTTTACCAGGATTTATCTTTAAAATTCGGCCATCTTTTTGAGGCCGGCATTGGCGCAGAAGCCATTAGGGATCTTTTGGTGAAAATCGATTTAGAAAAATTAGAAAAAGAACTGGAATCTGAAAAAGAGGAAAGCATGGGTGCCAAAAAAGAAAGAGTAATTAAACGTTTGAAATTAATAAAAAATTTAATTAAAAATAAAATTCGCCCAGAATGGATGATCTTAACCTTGATACCCGTTATCCCACCGGATTTGCGGCCCATGGTGCCGCTTGATGGCGGACGTTTTGCCACCTCTGATTTAAATGATTTATACCGCCGTGTCATTAACCGCAATAATCGTTTAAAGAAATTAAAAGAACTTAATGCTCCGGAAGTGATTATCCGCAATGAAAAGAGAATGCTGCAAGAAGCAGTGGATGCTCTGATTGATAATAGCGCCCGCCATTCAAAAACTACGACTGCCTCAACTGGGCAAAAAAGACAATTAAAATCAATTGCTGATATTCTAAAAGGCAAGCAGGGACGATTTCGGCAGAATCTCTTGGGCAAACGCATTGATTATTCCGGCCGCAGCGTGATTGTGGTTGGCCCAGATTTGAAGTTAGACCAGTGCGGTCTGCCCAAAAGAATGGCCTTAGAATTATTTAAACCATTTGTAATTTGCCAATTAATAAAAAGAGAATACGTGCATAATATTAGAAGCGCTAATCGCTTTATTGAAAGCAACCGGCCCGAGATCTGGGATATTTTAGAAGAGGTTGTTAAGGATGCTCATGTGCTATTGAATCGAGCACCAACTTTGCATCGCTTGGGCATTCAGGCCTTTCGCCCGATTTTAATTGAAGGCAAAGCTATCCAATTGCACCCCTTGGTTTGTACAGCTTTTAATGCTGATTTTGACGGCGATCAAATGGCAGTCCATGTGCCTTTGACTGAACAAGCCAAGGGTGAAGCCAGGGATTTAATGCTCTCAGCTAAAAATTTATTGAAACCCGCAACTGGCAATCCGATTACCACGCCTAAAATGGATATTGTCTGGGGCTGCTATTATATGACTTCTCTGGAGGAAGCCAAAGGCGAGCCCAAGGCATTTGGCTCTTTTAAAGAAGCAGTTTTGGCGTACAAATCGAAAGTTGTTTCGCTGCAGGAAAAAATAAAGGTTAGGGAATTATTACCGGGCAAGAAAAAAACAGAAATAATTGAAACCAATGTGGGCCGAATATTGTTTAATCAGCTTTTACCAAAGGAATTGCCTTTTTATAATGAACAAATCAATACTAAAAATCTGGGTGAATTTATTAAATATTCCTTAGAGATTTTAGGTAAAGAAAGAACAGCTCGGCTTTTGGATGATATAAAAGATTTGGGCTTTTATTATTTGACTTTGAGCGGTTTTTCCTGGGGCATTGATGATTTACCAGTTTTGCCTGAAAAAGAGGCCTTGATCAAAGAAGGAGATAAATCGATCGATGAAATTAATGAACAATACCAGCAAGGTCTTTTGACTAAAAGTGAAAAACACTCAAAAATTATCGAGGTCTGGACTGCAATTAAAGATAAGATTGTGCAGTTAGGCAAAGATAAATTAGACAAAACGGGCCCTGTTTACTCTATGGTCTCAGCTGGCGCTCGTGGTTCCTGGGGCCAGGTGACCCAGATGGTTGGGATGAAGGGCTTGGTTTCCAATCCAGCCGGTGAAATTATTGAATTGCCAGTTAAAGGCAGTTTCAAAGAAGGATTTGATGTGCTGGAATATTTTATTTCCACTCATGGTTCCAGAAAAGGTTTATCAGATACAGCTTTAAGAACAGCTAATGCCGGTTATCTGACTCGCCGTCTGGTTGATGTTTCCCAAGATGTAGTTATTGTTAAAGAAGATTGCGGTGATAAAAAAGGCATACTTTATACGAAAAAAGACAGCGAGGAAATCGGGGTTGATCTTTTGGATCGTGTTTGGGGCAGAGTTTGTTTAGAAAAAATTATTGAGCCCAAGACAAAAAAAGTAATTTTAGAAAAAAATCAGCTAATCACCGAAGCAGTGGCCAGGCAGCTTAAGCCCCTGAATCTGGAGCAAATCACTGTCAGATCAGTTTTATCCTGCAAATTAACCAAGGGTGTTTGCATGCACTGCTATGGCTATGATTTGGGCTACAATGAAATGGTAAAATTGGGCGCAGCCATTGGCATTATTGCTGCCCAGAGCATTGGCGAACCAGGCACCCAGCTGACTATGAGAACTTTTCATACTGGCGGCGTGGCCGGAGCAGATATCACCCAAGGGTTACCGCGAGTTGAAGAATTATTTGAAGCCAGACCGCCCAAAAGAAAGGCCTTTATTGCCGAAGAAGATGGTATAGTTACCATAACCGAGGCAGCGCGCAAAATTGAAGATGAAAAAGGTACTATTTTATTAAGCACAACTTATGGTCAGAAGATTCTTAAAATTCGCTTTGATGACATTGAAGAAGTAATTTATCCAATCAAAGAAGGTGCTGTTTTGAAAGTTAAAGAAGGGCAGAAAGTTAAAAAGCAACAGGTCTTAATGCTGCTCCAGGCTGAAGAAATTAAATCGCGCACTGCAGGTCTGGTTAAACTTACGGAAAAGAGCATTAAAGTCATTGGCAAAATTGAAAAAGAAAAAGAATATTTAATACCGCCTGGTTACCGCATCTGGGTCAATGACGGTGATTTTGTGAAAAAAGGCGATCAATTGACTGAGGGCAGTTTGGATTTGCACCAGTTATTTAAACTCAAAGGCAAAGATGAAGTTAAAAAATATATAGTCAAAGAGATTCAGTATATTTATGCTTCGCAAGGCCAGCGTTTAAATGAAAAGCATATTGAGGTGATCATCAGGCAATTATTTAGCCGGTCTTTAATCAAAGATGCTGGTGATACTAATTTATTGCCTGGTGAAATCGTGGAAAAAGCAGAACTTGAAGAGGCCAATGAAGAAGTGAGAAAAACTGGCAACAAAGAAGCCACAGCCGAAGAGTTATTTTTAGGAGTTACCAAGGTTTCTTTGACCACTCGCAGTTTCTTGTCAGCCGCTTCTTTTCAGGAAACATCGCGCGTTTTGATTAATGCGGCAATAACTGGCAAGGTTGATAAATTGGAAGGGCTCAAAGAAAATGTTATTATCGGCCGTTTGATCCCGGCTGGCACTGGTTTTAGAAAAATTGTGAAAAAAGAAGAGGTATAAGTTAATTAGTTAGAATAATAAAAAACGTTCCTCGCGTTGCGGGGGGCGTTTTTTTGTTATCTAAAAAAATCGCGCGGTGCTTGCGGGCGTTTGAAAGCGAAGCTCTTGGATCAACGAATAAATAACAGGTTAAATAATATAGAGGAAGGTTTTAAAAGAGCATTATATTCAATAATAATATTTTGGAAAATAATCCTTCGGCCTACGCCGACCGTAGTCTGCTTCGGCCGACGAAGGTCGGCTACTTACTTTTTTATAACTAAAAAAGTAAGCAAAAAAGTTTTGGGGGTGCTCAATGCGCTAGTGCAAATGGTTCGTTCGGAGCATTGATGACGGCGCTTAGTACGCACCCCCAAACCCCCAGGGAGGGTTGAGAAATGGTTAGTGCAATAATATTAATTGAGACGCTTTCGCCCCGCAAGGCGGGGCATGATAAATACCGCCGGCTTTTTGCTGGCGTTTTTTAATTGGGTCTTAGTTATTTGGTTAAGATTAGGAAGCCAGTTTGGGTTAAGGCATAGGTAAAGTTTTTTAAAAACACGAAAGACATAACCCTTTAACTATACGGGCTTCCTAACCTTTAAACCCTACCTGTTTTCCGTTAATTAGGACTGACAAATATTTATTTAATTATTAATTATTTAGCTAAGATTAGCTAACTATTACCTAATAGCTCTTGACAAGTTTCATTAGATATGATATCATGGGGGATTAACCTCAAAATAGCTTAGGGATTGGAAAGGCATTATACTTGACAAAACAATAAGATTGTGCTATACTATAATATCAAGCTTAAAATATTCTTTTAATTAATTGGCAAGAATATGGGGGTAGTAGTCATTTGGCAGTAAATTGCTTCCGGCTTTGGCTAGAAGGAATCTGCGCTAAATGTTTCGCCTGAAAGGTCTTAGACCAAAATCAGGCCGGTCCGGCTCTGCCGTGGCCAATACCTCCATACTTTTGCTAAGTAATTTAGAACCTTGAAAAATTTGAGTCCCAAATAAAGGGCTAAAAGAGATCCCATTTATTAATAAAAATGTACTTTTTAAATATAGCGGGAGTCCTCTTTTGCCCTTTACTGGGGACTTGAAAAAACAATAACCATAACAATAACAAGGAGGTTTTTAGATGGTTGAAGTAAACAGAAGTTTTTTCGATCCTGCTGATGTTGAGAAAGCCACCGGGCTTAAATGCACCAGCATTGAACCCTCTGATCCTGAAGAGGGAATTGAAATCACAATCGAGGGGATGGACTGATCCATCTCCTCCTCATCTCAGGACGGGATAGTCCCGTGTGGATTATTTTGTCTTGAGATGAGGCAAGAGTTTTGCCCTTTAAAATAAATGGAAAAAGAAAAACGCGGTATTTTACCGTAAGAAATTCTGAAAGGAGGGACTTAAATGTCCAATTATGTATGTTCCAAATGCGGGACAGAAGCTGAAGTGAAGGAAATGTTCGCGCGCCCCAAAAAGGCGGGCGAGGAAACCGTAATTCTTTGTAGCACTTGCCGCGAAGACGAAATCGCAGATGCCAAGGCCCAGGGAAAAGACACCCCCGTGTTGTATCCCTTGGCTGATTCGCTGGCGCGGGACAAGGATCACGGCTCCCGCAAAGCAGAAGCCGAAGCCAGACGCGACCAGATTCTCGGCAGATTGCGCGACGAGTTTTTGCGCCAAGCCGACGACACCATCGTCTGCGTCAAATGCGGACGGAGCCACGGCGAGATCCGTTGGTACAAGGGCGGAAACTTCCGGACCACGGTCATTGAAAAGGCCTTTCCCCTCGATTTCGAGGCAAGCGACATAGTTGTGGCACCGGTCTGTTACGACTGCATCCACAGCATGATCGAGGACGAGAAGCAGCTCGCCAGGGAAGAAAAGAAGGAAACCCGTTTCCTGAAATTCCACCCCCTCGCGAAAGCATACGAGATCGTTTCCAGGGCCAACAACAGGAAGGAAGAGAAGAAAAGCTGGCTTGACCGCGCGGCTTCAGGCAACGGACGTCGCGGCCACAACAATAACGACCGCAAGGACGAAGTCGCAACCGTTCAGTACGCCCGGGGCTTTATGAAAGGCCAGGAACTGAACCGCGCCCCGAAGACCAAAATCGGCGAAATCGTTGACTTGACGCCGTCTCCCGAAGTGCCGCTCCTGAGGACCGGCACAGACGACGAGCCCATCGATCAGGACAGGGCTGCACGCGAAGCCGCCGCCATATCAACGGAAAAATCGGGAAAAAATCGTCGCCACGGCAAGGGCAAATAATAGCGCCTAGCCGCTGCAACTCTCCAACCCAAAAGGGACGGATCCGGAGAAAAATCTTTCCGTCCCTTTTACAACCCAGGAAGGAGAAGAAAATGCGCCATAAAACCTTTCATTAACCATGAGTTAATTCCGCGCAAATAAAAACGACTAGTTTTTTGTCACCGTTTTGAGCGAAAGTCAAAATGGCGAGCCCAAGGGAAGCAGATCCCTCGCAAGGATAAGATCCTTACGGGCTAGGCATTATTTTATGTAATGTTTAGCCCACCGAACCAAGTACATAATAAAATTGTGGCTTTGGTCTGGCAGAAAAATTCAAGGAGGTGAAGTAATGGCAGTATTATTAATAGTTTGTGGTTTTCTTTATCTGAAAGTACCTTTTCGGGAAATCAGAGAAGGAACTCAAATTATCCGTCACTATTACCCCGAGGACGGCAAGGTCGTTGAGGTACTCCTCTGACCTTGTTTCTCCAGAAAGGAGAGAAGTATGCGACCGCAGAACCGAAGATTCTGTATGGAGCATTTACTTCCAAAATATCTTTCGCGCGTTCCAAAAGGCGTCCCCTGCCTGCAATTGGCGATGGTAAGCTTAATTGCCAAGTGGAGAGCCATTGGGGAAGCAGAGCCCCGCTTGAAAAGAGAGGAAATATAGCAGTTAACGCGCGTCCCGGCACTTGAAATCAGGCCCCCCCATGCGGGATCAGCCACTAGCCGGGGCGCAACAAACGAAAACGCGCCGCCTGTCCGCGAGCCCAAGACAAATATCGGCTTCGGACGC
This sequence comes from Candidatus Parcubacteria bacterium, assembly GCA_026395675.1. Classification (GTDB taxonomy): domain Bacteria; phylum Patescibacteriota; class Patescibacteriia; order CAIXNZ01; family CAIXNZ01; genus JAPLYF01. Next base: position 3,168 of record JAPLYF010000054.1, on the reverse strand, counting down.
TGGCGCAACTACCAAAAGGACATTGAATTTATGTATATGTTTCACCACGAACGCCGGACTTACCGCTGCGTAAAGGCCGCAGGCATGGCGTCTGGCAAACATGAATTCATTGAACCGCGCGCCCCGGCACATCGGCCCCCAAAATAAAAACATGCGGCGTAGCCGCAAATTTGGGATCAGCCATAGCCGGGGCGCAACCGACGAAAAGCGCCGCACTGCCAGGCCTCAGACAATTAACGGTCTGGCGCGGGCGCAAAAAATTCATCGAAAACATCGAACACGTCGTGGCATGGAGGAAAAAAACATGCGCCAGAACAAAGACAGCCCGGTACGCTCCGCGTACCAAAATTTAAACTATTGACCACCGGCTCCGGCGAGATCGCCAAACCTAATCGGTAATAATGCCGATAGGTAACAAAAACCACTGCGCCCTGGCTCGCATGGCTCCGCAATGCGGACGCCGAGCGTAACCGCGCGCATACAAACCAAAATTAATTTATTGAAAAAGATCAACCCTAGCCCCCGACTCACAAGGTCGGGTCTTTTATTTTAATTAAAAAAACAAACCGTTTTTGTGTCATTCAGAACATAGTGAAGAATCCTGTAATTATAGATTCCACGCTTCGCTCTGAATGACGGTTTGTTTTTTAGTAATAATCTTTATTTACCTTTGAGTGCATCTTTTAGGGCTTTGCCTGATTTGAATTTAGGAATGACTACCTCGGGGATATCAATTTTTTCTGTGGGCCTTTGCGGGTTGACGCCTTTGCGCGCGTGCCTGATTTTGGCTGAAAAAGTGCCAAAGCCAGTGAGCACCACTTCTTCCTTGTTTTTTAAAGTGTCAGTCATTACTGTCAGGATTGTGTCCAGGATTTCTTCAATCTGTTTTTTAGTTAGATTTGTTTTTGAGGCCACGGCCTCAATTAAGGCGGCTTTATTCATATGGGTGGTTAGATTAGTTTTTAATATAGTAATTTTGTTGTGTGAAAGATTAGATTTCTGCTGGATAATTAATGTTTATTCCCAGCGAATTTATCCCGAAGGGATCCCTTAGGGACAAATTTGGTTACAAATTATACAAATAGGTTGTTTGGGTAAAGATTTGAGAATTAACGTAATTTACTATAGCTTATTAGATAATTTGTAATTCCTCTCAAATCTGCGTATAGGTTTACTAATTTTGTAACATTTGTATTAAGATTTGTAGGTTCGTTGGTCAATTTAGACCTCTACTTCAGTATTGATTCTTTCAATTTTGACTGCTTGCTGATTCGTGGGATTTATTTCTAGATAAACACAATTAATCTGGCAAATGCCTTTTTCAGGTACGTCAGCAGATTTGGTTGAACCATAGATAAAATTATTGATAATTGTTTCCTTTTCCAGTCCAATCACTGAGTCCTTTGGGCCAGTCATGCCCACATCTGTAATAAAAGCCGTTCCTTTTTCCAGGATTATTTCATCTGAAGTTTGTACGTGCGTATGCGTTCCCAGGATAGCTGAAACTTTGCCATCAAGATAAAAACCCAGAGCTTTTTTTTCACTGGTCGCTTCAGCATGAAAGTCAACAAAAATACCATTTAATTTTTCCTGGGCGTATTTTTGCAGAATGCGATCTGCCACTTGAAAGGGACAAGCAAAGTCCTCCTTGAAAAAGACCCTGCCTATTAAGTTTAGCACAAGCAGTGATTTTCGGCCAACTTTGACGATTTTTTCACCAGTGCCAGGCACATCACCCAAGTAGTTAGCCGGCCGGATTAAAATCGGATTTTTCTGATCAAGAATTTTTCTTGCACCCTCTTTGTCAAAGACATGATTGCCTGAAGTAAACAAATCAATGCCCAGTTCTTTAAGTTCATTAAGCGTGCTCTCGGTTACGCCACGGCCATGAGCAAGATTTTCAGCATTGGCAAAAATAAAATCTGGCTGATAGTTAACTTTAAATTCAGGCAAGATTTTTTTAGTGCCTTGACGGCCGATTTTGCCGAAAATATCGCCGAGGAATAATATTTTGATGGGAGTCATAATTTTAAATTCAAAAGACAAATAACAAAAAACAAAATAAATTTAAAACTCAAAATTCAAAACATATTTTGAATATTTAGATTTTATATTTTGTGATTATTTTGAATTTAGGATTTTGTCTTTTGCATTTCGATTTTATCTGGCATATTCAGTTACTCTCATTTCACGGATAACATTGACCTTAATCTCGCCTGGATATTTGAGTTCTTCCTCGATTTTATGGGCAATGTCTTGAGCCAATTTAGCCGCAGACAAATCATCTATTTCTTCAGGCATAACAAAGACCCTGATTTCGCGGCCGGCCTGGATGGCATAGGATTTTTGCACGCCAGCAAAGGCGTTAGCAACATTTTCCAGCTCTTCCAAACGTTGTAAATAACGTTCGTAAGTGTCTTTGCGAGCACCAGGTCTGGCTCCGGAAATTGCATCAGCGACTTTAACAATAATTCCTTCCAGTGTTTTGGGCATATCTTCATGATGGGCAATACACATGTAAGCGATTTCTTCTGGCAAATTGAATTTTTTCAAAATGTCATAGCCGATTTCTGGATGGCCGCCTTTAACTTCATGATCAACTGCCTTGCCAATATCATGAAAAAGTCCGCCTTTTTTTGCGACTGTCACATCAGCACCCAATTCTTCTGCCAAAAGTCCGGCCAAATGAGAAACTTCCAGCGAATGCAAAAGAACATTATGGCCATAGCTTGTGCGGAATTTCAAACGGCCGAGAATTTGCACAAGTTTTGGATCAATACCAGTGATGCCCATTTCAAACAGGGCGTCTTCACCGGATTTTTTAATTTCCAAAGCAATTTCCCTTTTAGCAGTTTCAATTGCTTCTTCAATTCTGCCTGGATGAATTCTACCGTCTGAGATCAGGGTTGCCAAGGCGCGTTTAGCCACTTGGCGCCTGATTGGTGAAAAACCGGAAATGGTGATGGCCATAGGCGTGTCATCAACAACTATTTCCACGCCAGTTAATTGTTCAATAGTTCTGATATTTCTGCCTTCCCGGCCGATAATTCTGCCTTTCATTTCATCATTGGGCAGATCAACTGTAGTTGTTGTAATTTCCTGGGCATGGGAAATCGAGCAGCGCTGAATGGCCAAGGCAATAATATCTTTGGCTTTTTTATCGATTTC
>JAPLYF010000039.1 GCA_026395675.1 Candidatus Parcubacteria bacterium | reverse complement strand
ATCTACAAATCTGTTACAAATTGTACGAATGTTTCGATGAGTAATTTGTAATATTTGTAACTAAATTTGTAAATTTGTTGGGAGTAATCTTATTAGAATCATCAATGCGAAAATTTTAATTTAACAATTACATATGAAGTTAAACAAGTTAGAAGTAGAAAAAATTGCTAAATTGTCTCGTTTAGATTTAACCACCAAAGAAAAGGAGTTGTATGCCAGTCAACTTTCTAAGGTTTTGGATTATGTGGAAAAATTAAACGAAGTAGATACTGAGAACGTGGAAATTACTGCGCAGGTGACAGGACTGGAAAATGTTTATCGGGCGGATAAGATGGAACAATGTGAACTTCAAAAAGAATTGGTAAAACAGGCAGCAGAATGGGAATACGACTTAATAAAAACGAAGAGTGTGTTTTAAGTTGAAAAAATATAATTATCGGCGGCTTTAGCCGCCGTGCGGCCGCTAAAGCGGCCGATAAAAAACATCCTAAACCTCATTTAACCTCATATAACATCATGGATTTAAACCAACTCACAATCAAAGAGGCACATCAGAAATTATCTAAGAAAGAGATTTCCAGTTTAGAATTGACCAAAGCTTGCATTGAGCGCATAAAAAAGACAGATGAAAAAGTCCATGCTTTTTTAGCCACTGATTTTAAAAATGCGGAAAAGCAAGCCAAAGAAGTTGATAAGAAAATTAAAAAAGGTGAAAAAATAAAAATGCTGGAAGGTGTACCTTGCAGTATTAAAGATATTATAATTACCAAAGGCATTGAAACAACTGCTTCTTCAAATATGTTAAGAAATTATGTGCCGCTTTTTGATGCTACTGTGATTACTAAACTTAAAGATAACGGCGCGATAATTTTAGGCAAAAATAATTGCGATGCCTGGGCCCATGGTTCTTCAACTGAAAATTCTGACTTTGGTCCGACTCATAACCCCTGGGATTTAGACAGAGTACCTGGCGGTTCATCTGGTGGTAGCGCAGCAGCTGTGGCAGCTGATCAAATAATTTATTCATTAGGCACTGACACTGGCGGTTCAATCAGACAGCCAGCTTCACTCTGCGGTGTCATGGGATTAAAACCAACTTATGGCCGGGTTTCGCGTTATGGCGCCATTGCCATGGGTTCATCTTTAGATTGCATTGGCCCTTTAACCAAGACAGTGGAGGACTCTGCCATTTTGCTAAATATAATTGCTGGCCAGGATGCTAAGGATTCCACGACACCCCCCAGACCAGTTTTAGATTATACTAAAAATTTAGACAAAGGAATTAAAGGCATGAAAATCGGTTTGCCCAAAGAGGCCTATATTGATGGCATGGATCAGGGCGTAATTTCAAGTATGGAAACGGCTGTCCGCGATTTGGAAAAATTAGGCGCTAAATTTGAAGAAATTTCCTTGCCCAATCTGGCTTATGGTCTGGCTTGTTATTATATAATTATGCCTTCAGAAGTTAGTTCCAACTTGGGGCGCTACGATGGCATTAGGTATGGTTATCAGGATAAGGAGGCTGAAAATTTATTTGAAGTTTATACCAAATCAAGAGCCAAAGGTTTTGGGGCTGAAGCTAAAAGAAGAATTATGATAGGCACTTATGTTCTTTCCGCTGGCTATTATGACGCCTATTATAAAAAAGCCATGAGAGTCAGAACTTTGATTAAGCAGGATTTTGACAATGCGTTAAATAAAGTTGATTTAATTTTAATGCCCACCAGCCCTCGGCCGGCCTTTAAAATAGGCGAGAAGACCAATGACCCTTTAACCATGTATTTGGAAGATATTTTTACAGTTACCATTAATTTGGCTGGCGTACCGGCAATTTCCATTCCCTGCGGCTTTGTTAATAATCTGCCAGTTGGCATGCAGTTGATTGCCCAGCAGTTTAACGAAGAGCTGATCTTACAGGCAGCGCATGCCTATGAACTGGCTAGTGGTTGGCACAAGATAAAACCAAAAATTTAAAACGACTTCTTTTGTCATCCTGAGTAAAACGAAGGATCTATTACGCCGGTGTAATAGATTCCTCACATATGTTCGGAATGACAAAAGGGGTCGTTTTTTAAACCTTGACTTTTATTTAGGTTTGTGTTAATTTAATCTAATTATTGCAGACTGTGTTATAATCAAATCATGATTACTATGATAAGAAAATTTATAATAATCTTAGCCAAATTGTCACTTATTGCCTTTGTTGTTACATTAGGGGTTATTTTAATTTTACCAGCCACTGCCAAGGCAGATGAGGATAAAAACGCCTATGTTAATGTTATTGCTCTTGACCAGAATGGCAATAAAGTCACTAATCTCAATTACAATATCTATGAGCAGAAGACCGATGTTAATGGCAATTCTATTTTAGGCAATAGATTGGGTGGTGACTGGATTGACCAGTCAGGGCAAAAACAGACAAGTATTTGGCTGAATGACAGTTATAGTAAAAATATAGCTGTTGAATATTTTATTAATGACAGAAATAGCGAAAAATTCATTGTTTGGAATTATCAGATCAAAAGAGGAGCACTGACAAATATTACTGTTTATTTGAGTTCCGTGAAAATAATCTTAAGAGATACCGATAATGTCTTGCTTAAAGATTTGCCCTTTTCTATTTATACTGCGGTAACGGATGTGAATAACAAACTAGTGGCCAAAGATCAGCTTTATGGTGATTTAAGGACAGAATATACTGGGCAAAGAGTTATTTATTTAATTCCCGGCAATTATAAATTAAGAATTCAATATTCAGGTCTTGGTTATAAATCTGATTATGATCTTGACTTTGCTATTTCTCAAAATAGTCAAAAGATTATGGATCTTACTTTGAATACCATAAATTTCGGAGTGAGCCAGGGAGGCAAGCTGCAAACCAATGTTGATTTTAAAGTTTACATTCAAAATTCTGATCTGGCCATAAATAATGGCTTTCAGTACATTGGCACTTTCTCAACAGGCGATGCTGGTTATAGAAAAATTTATCTGCCTGACGGCTATTATCGCTTGGAATACTGGGATAATCAGGCCAATTCAACTAAATTCAATGAATTTAAATTGCAAAGCGGGCAAGCACAGCAATTTATTAATAATACAGGCTCTTTTGTGCTTAAAGTTTTAGATGAAGAGGAAAATCCGCTTAAAGGCCACTATGTTACAATTTATAATTCCTACGGAGTAAAAATTTTACAGACCGTTACTAATCAGGACGGTATAATGGCCATTGATTTGACGCCCGGCTATTACAATATTAAAATAGAAGGCATTTATCATGGCTTGGATTATAATCTGAAAAATTTTTATGTCAGCAATCAGAATAATAATGAGATAGATTATATTTTAAGCAGCGCCACTATTCACTTTCAGAATCAAGCCGGCAACGAAGTCGATAATGTGGTTTTTAATTTATACAATTATAGTTATGCCGGGCCTAATGTTATTTCTACTGGTGATAAAATCGGCACATTTAGCACGGGCAATTTAGGTTATTTTAAAATTTATCTGCCAGGTGGCGAATACGTTGTTGAAAATAATAAAAAATTATATCTGATTAATGTTGTCGCCAATCAAACCAATGGCTTTTATGTAAATCTGGACAGCAATTATACAATTCCAATTTCAACCAATTATAATAATAACGTTAATAATAACAACCCCTCAAATATTAATTCTGGTGATCCTTATCAAATCACAAATCTAGCCATTAACCAGCTTTATCAAACAGACAGTGATTATGATGGTTTGCCTGATTTTGTCGAGGTTTATATGTATAGAACTAATCCTTACTCAGTTGATTCTGATAATGATGGTTTTTCTGATAAGGATGAAATTAAAAGCGGTTATAATCCCAATGGCCCAGGCCAATATTCTTATTCCATATTTTCTTATGATAAGCCGCGTTTAATTTCTTTAAGCATGGAACAATCGATTGCGGTTGATTTAAAAACAGCGCTGGAATCAAAATTTGGTAAAAATAATATTAAAGTTAGTGATAAGGACTGGCATACTTTGGTTAATTCCTATATTTACGGGGGATATAGCGTTAGTGAAATAATTAACACTTTGGTTTATGGTCCGGGGCAAGTTCATCCGACCATTCCGGCTATTGCCTGGCGCAAGGTTTCGGGCGTAAATTTGGCCATAAGATAAAAAATTTTAGTTTAAATAAGAATATTAAAAAACCCGAACATTTAAGTCCGGGATTTTTATTGACAAGAAAGAAATGATGTGCTAATTTCAAGTCAAACTAAAAAGGAGGTTTTAAAATGAAAATTTTTCTTATCGAGATACCCGGTTTCGGGATTGTCTTAATGAGGGCTGAATCATTAAAGGAAGTAGAGGAGTGGATGGAGGAAATGGAATTTGAAGATAGAGGCAGGACTTTTAAAGCAGATCTCAAGTCAATCATGGAAGTAAAATTTGAAGGGCATATAAAAATGCTAATCTCAAGGTTAGACCCAATACCTTTTCAGAAATAGAATGTAAAAATAACTGGTTAACGGCTTGCACTGTGTTAAAAGAACAGGACGAGCCGTTTTTTATTTATCCACAAGGAACTTGACAGGGTTTTTGACTTGCATTAAGATATACCTATACCTGGGGTGGAGGTCTTTGTAAAAATGACAAAATCCAAATGACAAATCCTTAATTGGAATGACCCACTTTAGTGTGTTACTGATTTAGGTAACAGACTAAAGTCTGTCGATCCGTTCAAACTTAATTCTTTATTCTAAATTCTTAATTCCAAACACTATGACAGATCTAAAAGCAAAAACTTTAATTAATTTTAAAAAGGCCCAGAGTTTGCTGGACAAGATTATTAAAATGCATGATGACGGCGCGTATTGCATTGACATTATGCAGCAAAATCTAGCAGTGATCGGGCTTTTGAAGTCAGCTCATCAAATGCTGATGGAGGGGCATTTAAATTCCTGCTTTAAAAATGCTATGGCTTCAAAAAATGAAAAAAGAAAGCAGGCCATGATTGACGAAATTCTAAAGGTAACTAAATTGGCCAATAAATAATATGGTTAAGAAAGTTTTAGGCTTATTTGTATTTTTTACTTTAACTGGTTTGAGCTTCAGTGCTGGTTATTTTGTCTATGCTCATTTTAATCCCAAGTTTGCAGATTTAACCCCAGAAGAAATGTATAGCACAATTACTCAAGATCGCGCCTTAGCAATTAAATTAGCAGAAAAAAGGGGCGATTATAAATGTTGTATTGAGCCGCCATGTACAATGTGTTATGATGGGCCTACTAAATGGAATTATAACCAGCCGGGTAAATGCTTTTGTGATGATTTTATTGCCAGAGGTGAAGAACCCTGTCCTCAATGTAAAAAAGGCGTTTGTTCTTCAACTAATCATGAAGATTCAAAAAATAGCCCATATTGCCTTATTAACCAGACAAATAGCAGTAAAATAAATAATAATTAATAAATAAAAAATATTTATGATTCAAAAAATTAATTTAAACATTTCCAGCCCGATTTCCATAGAGAATAAAGCCAAATTAGAAACAGAAATCGAAATTATGGACGGTATTAATTCCATAAAAATAGATGAGCAAACAGGCGGGGGTCAAATAGATTATAATGCTGATAAAATTAGCTCAGAAAAAATTATGGGATTAATTCAGGATTTGGGTTATGCTGGTGCAAAATTGGAAATAGATGATAAGCCGGTAATTAAGGACCATACTTATTATGTCAAAGGCATGCATTGCGCTTCTTGCGAAATTTTAATAGAGAAAAAACTGCTTAAAATTGAAAATGTTAAATCAGTGGAAGCATCCACTAGCAAAGGCCAAATTTTAATTGAGTATGTCAATAAAAGGCCTGGGATTGAGCATTTAAATAAGATATTTAAGGACTCTGGTTATACATTTTCTGAGCAAGCGATAAAAGAACCGGAAAATTCATCTAATAATATCTACAAAACAATTGTTATCGCTGGCTTAGTAATTGCTGCTTTTATTTTACTAAACAAATTAGGGATTGCTTCGTGGGTTAATGTCAGTTCTCAATCTTCATTGCCAGCTTTTTTTCTTTTGGGAATTTTTGCTGGTCTTTCTTCCTGCGCTGCTTTGGTCGGCGGCATTATCTTATCTATGTCTAAACAATGGCTTGAACTTTACAATAATGCTGATTCAACCTGGCAAAAAATGCAGCCACATTTATTATTTAATTTTGGCAGATTAGCTTCTTATGGCATTCTAGGCGCAGTCCTTGGCAGCATTGGCAGTAAATTGCAAATTTCTTTTGCCTTCACTTCATTTTTAGTAATCATTATTTCAATTTTAATGTTTTTGCTGGCCTTGCAAATGCTTGGTGTTAAATCTTTACAAAAATTTCAGCTGACTATGCCGAAATTTATTACTAAAAGCATTGCAGATGAAACTAAATTCAGTGGTCGATATATGCCGGCTTTAATGGGTGCGGGTACTTTTTTCTTGCCCTGTGGATTTACAATCACAGCCCAAGGTTTAGCTTTGCTATCAGGCAGTGCTTTGCAGGGTGGTTTAATTATGTTTCTTTTTGCCTTGGGGACTGTGCCAATGCTTTTAGCTATTGGACTCTCTTCAATTAAATTTTCAGCCAAACCTAGCCGGTCAGCTACTTTTTTAAAAGTCGCTGGTGTTATAGTTTTGTTTTTTGCCATTTTTAATGTTAATTCCCAATTAAATGTTTTAGGTCTACCGAGCTTTAATGATGTTTTTGCTAAAACCAGTCAATTATCTAGTAATAATTCAAATGTAGTTCAGGATAATAGTGATTTGCCGCCAATTGTTGATGGCAAACAAATACTCAAAATGGATGCTTCTTCTTACGGCTATACTCCCAATAATTTAAAAGTCAGAGTCGGGGTGCCAGTTAAATGGGAAGTAACTGATAAAGGCACGAGCGGTTGTACAAATGCTATTATTTCTCAGGGCCTATTTAGCGATCAAATAAGCTTAACACCTGGCCAAACCAGTATTAAAGAATTTACGCCAGACAAAGTCGGCAAATTCAAATTCAGCTGTTGGATGGGCATGATCTCAGGCATTATAGAAGTAGTTAGTGCTGATAGCGTATCTAACCCAACAGCCTTAAATAGCAGCAGCGATCCAGCTGCTGCCCCTGTCCCTTCAGGCGCACGAGGGTGCGGTTGCGGAGGGGGTGGAGGCAACAGCTGCGGAGCAGCACGAAATTAATAAATAATTAATAAATAATTTTTAAAAAAATATGCAAAAAATAAAATTTCAGATTAAAGGCATGCATTGCCATTCTTGTGCAATCTTAATTGAAGATAAGTTGCAAGAACAGCCTGGGGTTATTAGCGCAAAAGTTAATGATGAAACCTATAAGGTAGTAGTCGCTTATGATGAAAATAAGATCACTAAAAATGATATTTTTCAGGCTGTTAATTCAGCCGGTGATTATAGCGCTCAGGAAATTGATGAGGCTGATGGGGCACAAACAAAAATATCTAGTCAGCCGGATTTATCAGCTAAAAAATCATTTGCTTATGGTTTAGGAGTTAGTTTGGTTAGTTTTTCTATTATTGGTTTAATTATCTGGGGAGCACTTTCTCAAAATTCTAGTAGCAGTGCATCTAGCGAAAAAACAGTTTTGCCACCAACAAACCCAGTAGCTCAGCCTAGCCAAAATGCACCAGCGCCAACTGCCCCTGATAAAAATACAATTCAAACATTTAATATTACGAAGGATGATAATGTGCGCGGCAATTTTAATGCTCCGATAACCTTAGTTGAATACTCTGATTTTGAATGTCCTTATTGCGGCAAGATCTATCCGACATTTAAAGATATTTTAAGCAAATACGAAGGCAAAGTAAGATTAGTTTATAAGTATTTTCCTTTAAGTTTTCATCCAAATGCCCAAAAAGCAGCTGAAGCAGCAGCCTGCGCTGCAGAGCAAGGAAAATTTTGGCAATACCATGATAAGCTGTTTGATAACCAATCATCTGGTTTTAGTCTCGATAAATTTAAAACTTGGGCTATAGATTTGGGCTTGAATGCTAAACAATTTAATAATTGTTTAGATACTGATAAATATGCAGATAAAGTTAATGCTGAAGAACAAGAAGGCCAGTCCAAGGGTGTAAAAGGCACGCCAGCGACATTTATTAATGGCCAATTAGTCTCAGGCGCTTTGCCTTATGATTCATTTGCACAAATAATAGATAGTATATTAAAATAAAGATAATTAAATTAATTTTATGGAAAATAATTCAAATATTAAAAAAACCTATTTTGTGCAAGGTATGGATTGTGCGGCTTGTGCGATAAATATAGAGAAAAAATTAAACAAAGTGCCTGGTGTAAAAAAGGCAGTGGTTAATTATGCCACAGAAAAAGTCAGTCTTGATTTGGAAAAAGAAATTCCTGAAGCAGATTTGCAAAAGGCAGCTTCTAGCGTTGGCAATTATAAATTAATTGCCGATGATGAAAAGATGCCTGGGATGGGTATGTCTGGACACGATCATGCGGCCATGCTTAAAACAGAGGAAATTAAAAGATTAAAAAATAAAATGATTTTTGGCATTATAATGTCTGCCATTATCATGTTTTTATCCAATTATTTTTTAATCCCAGGCCTGAAAAATTTATCAGCGCAAACAATGAATACGATTATGCTTTTATTAGCAACCCCAGTCCAAATTTGGCTGGGTTCCCAGTTTTATAAAAGCGCTTGGGCTGGTTTAAAAAGATTTAATGCTAACATGGACACTTTAATTGCGGTCGGTACTTCAGCTGCCTATATTTTTTCTTTAGTCGCGACTTTGTTCCCGCAATTTTTTACTGGCGCTGGCCAAGAAGCAATGGTTTATTTTGATACTTCTTCAGTAATTTTAACCCTGATTATTTTAGGCCGCTTTTTAGAAGCGCGCGCCAAAGGCAAAGCTTCTGAAGCAATTAAGCGCTTGATTAAACTGCAGGCTAAGACTGCCAGAGTTTTGGTTGATAATATAGAGAAAGAAATACCAATAGAAGAAGTTAAAGTTGGTGATTTGATTATTGTTAAGCCAGGCGAGAAAATTCCAGTTGACGGTGAAATTATGGAAGGCGAATCAGCCATTGATGAAAGCATGATTACTGGTGAGAGTTTGCCAGTTGATAAAAAAATAGGGGACAAAGTTATTGGCGCGACCATTAACAAAATGGGTTCTTTTACGTTTAAAGTAGAGAAGGTTGGCAAACAAACCGCCTTGGCTCAAATAATTAAATTAGTTGAAGATGCCCAAGGGTCAAAAGCGCCTATTCAAAGGTTAGCTGACATAATTTCCGGCTATTTTGTGCCAACAGTTATTAGTATTGCTGCATTTAGTTTTGTAATTTGGTTAATTTATGGCCCGGGCTTTGCTTTTGCTTTAATTGTCGGAGTAACTGTCTTAATTATTGCCTGTCCCTGCGCCTTGGGTTTGGCTACGCCCACAGCCATAATGGTTGGCACGGGAAAGGGTGCTGAGGAGGGGATTTTGATTAAAGATGCTGAAAGCTTGGAAAAAGTGCAGGGTTTGGATGTTTTAATTTTTGATAAAACCGGGACATTAACTGAAGGCAAGCCCCAAGTTGTAAATTTTTCAGATGAAAAAACATTGCAGCTTGCTTATGCCTTAGAAAAAAAATCCGAACATCCATTGGCTTTAGCCATAGTGAAAAAAGCTGAAGAATATAAATTTACGCCAGATCGAGTAGAAAATTTTTCTGCCAAGATTGGCAGGGGGGTGACTGGCAAGATTGCTAATCAAACATATTATTTAGGCAACCACGAACTTTTAGTTGAACATAATATTTCTTTGCCTAATGAAGCACAAAGCAAAATCGCTGCAGAAGAAAATAATGGCCGAACTGTCTTAATTTTAGCTGATAAAAATTATCTGGGTTTTATTTCAATTTCTGACACCATCAAGGAAGATGCGAAAAAAGCCATTGATAAGCTTAAAGAATTAAATATCAAGCCGATTTTAATGACTGGTGATAATCTTAAAACAGCAGAGGTCGTGGCGCATTTATTGGATATTAAAGAATGGTATGGCAAGGTTAAGCCAGAAGATAAATTAAACAAAGTTAAAGAATTGCAAGCGCAAGGCAAAAAGGTTGGCATGGTAGGCGATGGCATCAATGACGCGCCAGCTTTAATGCAGTCCAATGTGGGCATTGCCATGGGGACAGGAACAGATGTGGCCATTGAATCAGCCAATATAGTTGTTTTAAAAGGGGATATTAGCAAGGTTGTTAAGGCAATTATCTTAAGCAAAAAAACAATGGCTACAATCAAGGGCAATTTATTCTGGGCTTTTATTTATAATATTTTGGGCATCCCAATTGCGGCAGGAGTTTTACATCCGTCATTTGGCATTTTGCTTTCGCCCATGATTGCCGCTGGCACCATGGCTTTCAGCTCAATTTTTGTGGTTTTAAATTCATTAAGGTTAAAAAATATAAAACTCTAATTAATTCTTGCTTTTTAATAAAGGTTATAGTAAAATACTATTATGTTAAAATTTATTAATTAATAATCATAAAAGCATGGAAGAAAATAATATGCCCAAAAATCCAATGCAAGATAAAAGCTTTATCTTTGGCTTAGCAGCTGGCTTGGCTGCTATTAGCACCATTGCTTTAATTGCTTTGCTGATTTACATTTTTACAGGCGGCCGTTCTGCTTGCCTGGCACAGACTAATGGTGGCAGTGCTTCAAGTACGGCCAAGGTGGCCAAAAATTTTGAGACCTGTTTGGCTTCAACCAAATATGATTCTCTGATCCAAGCCAATCAGAGTGAGGGTTCGCAATTAGGCGTCCAGGGCACGCCAGCTACATTTGTTAATGGTTATTTAGTTTCTGGGGCTTTGCCCTATGAAGCTTTCAAACAACTGATCGATGAATTACTGGCAGGCAAAACGCCTAACGATACTTTTTTGCAAGATCAGACAACAAAAAAAATCGTTAAAGTAGATATGCCTCAAATTATAGAATCTGATCATGTGACAGGCGCTAAAAATGGCAAGATCACATTAGTTGAATTTTCTGATTTTCAATGCCCTTACTGTGGCAAGAATAAGACAACAATGGATCAGATATTAAAAGCTTATCCAAATGATGTTACTCTGGTTTTTAAGCATTTTCCTTTAAGTTTCCACCCCTTTGCCAAGCCAGCGGTCGTAGCCTCTGAATGCGCTAATGAGCAAGGCAAATTCTGGGAAATGTACGATAAATTATTTGCTTTAAACAATAGTAATACATTAAGTTTGGAAACGATAAAGAGCGCGGCCACGGAAATTGGATTGAAATAATTTGATCTTTGAATAAAAAAATCGCCCTTGGTATTAGTCAGGGGCGGTTTTTTGTTGTAAAATTATGATGAGCCGTTAGCCATTTGCTATTAGGCATTCGCTAAATGAATTTTATAAATAATTATACCAAGAACTAATGCCCATTGGCTTTATGGCTATTGGCTTTAAATAAAAAAATATGGCAAAACAATATCGCTGTCTTCATTGCAACAACAAATTGGTTAATCATCAACTGGATAAAATTAATGAATTAATATATTTTGTAATTTTGAAAATGTTTTTTTTCCATAAGTTTGCCAATTTCAAGATTTTTAATAAATTCTTGGATCATTGGGTGCTGCAATATTACTTTAGAGTTTTGTTGGTTTTAAAAGTGATAAAAATTGATGATAAATTTGACAGGAAAAAAATAATAAATAGGGCCTTGGTTTTAATTGATGAAGCAGCCAATCAGCAAATAAAAATCAGGCCTTTAATTAATTACAAAAATGAATATTTTAATAATTATTATCTAAATTTCCAAGATTACAACACCTTTTTTGAGGGCCTGCCCATTAATCTGGGGGGCAAAAAAATCAATTTTGATTTAATTGATGACAAATACAAATTAAAAATGTTTTTAAAGTCAAAGCAATTGCCCTATGCCAAGGGAAAGAGTTTTTTTACCAAAAGCAGGGGCTTGAAATACGGCTTGAAATTGGGATTTCCTCTGGTGGTTAAACCCCGCGATGGTTCTTTAAGTAATCATGTCTCGGTTGATATCAGATCAGTGGAAAAATTTATTCCAGGCACTGTTCATCGCCTTACGGGTATAGGTAAAAATGTCTTTGCTGTTCAGAGAATACCCGCGACTATTATCGGCGACAGCCAATTGATGGTTTGCGAATTAATTGCCCTGAAAAATCAGCATGAATTTAGGGGAGAGGCAGAGCGCCAAGATTGTACCTTGCATAAAATTGAAATTGATGATATTACTTTGAAATTACTGGCTAATCAAGGATTAAACCTGGATTCTATTTTGGATCATGGCCAAGCGGCTATTTTAAAAGAAAAAGTCAATCTGGGTTCTGGCTGTGATATTATTGAAGTGACTGAGGAAATGCATCCGGCCACTAAACTAATGGCCCTGGAATTGGCAAAATTGTTAAATACTGATATTTTAGGCATTGATTTTATTTGCAAAAATATAAAGCAAAGCTGGCAAGAGCAGGATTGC
>JAPLYF010000046.1 GCA_026395675.1 Candidatus Parcubacteria bacterium | reverse complement strand
TCTTAAAATTAAAAATGAAATAAAAGCGCCCCAACCTGCCCAGCTACTTACCCCGAAAATTATGGCGCCAAAGCCAGTACCGGAATTTATTAGAAAAAAGAACTCCAAGCTTTCTCAGCACATTTTAGATTTAAGATCATTGCAGCAAGCCAAGCTGCAAAATGATGAAACCGAAACCCAGGAAGCCCAATTAATCTCTCAGGAAATTATTAATAAATTTTCTAAAAAGACCAGAGGCATTAATCAGAAATGGCATACTTTTTATAACCATCTGGAAGAAAATATCCACGACCTAAAACCAGCGGCCAAACTTAAAATTCCCCATAAAAACAGGCCGACTGCTCTCAAAAGAAAATTTAAATTCCCCAAATTAAATTTTCCTGATTTTGTGCTGCCAAAATGGAAAATTAAAGAATATGGCTTTGGTAATTTTATCTTTCCCAAGTACTGGGCCAGGACAATTTTGATTTTTCTTTTTTTTGCCCTAATTCTTTTAGCTCCTTTTGGCCTTTATGATTATTACCAAAAATTACAGCATAAAAAAAATGATGTTCTGGCCAAAACCAGCCAGGCCTTGGCTCATTTAGCCCTCTCCCAAAAAGCCGCCTCGGCTCAGGACTTATATTATACTCAATTGGAACTGAATAATGCCAGTCAAAATTTTAGCCAAGCGCAAAACGACTTAAATAATATTAATATTGTTACTCAGGAACTCTTCAAATTGACGCCCAAAATTAATAAACAATTTATAACCGCCCAGAAACTAATATCTAGCGGAGAAAAATTATCCAAAAGCGCTGCGCTCTTGGCAGCCACTCTGTATAAAATAGATAATAATATTGACAAAATGAATCTGACAGACAAACTGGTTCTTTTCAAAGATAATTTAAATCTGATTTTACCTGATATAAAATCAGCCAATGATGATTTAGCCAATATAGACCTTAATGAAATTCCAACTGACTATCAAGATAAAATTCAACAAATCCAAAATACATTGCCGCTTTTGGTGAATAACACCTCAACCTTTGTCAGTTATAGCGATTCCTTATTGCAATTTCTGGGTCAAGACAGCCAAAAAAGATATTTGCTAATTTTTCAGAATAATAGTGAAATCAGGCCCACCGGCGGCTTTATCGGCAGTTATGCCTTAATTGATATTGATCAAGGCAAAATTGAAAAAATTGATATACCGGGTGGTGGTCCTTATGATCTCAAAGCTGGTTTAAAAGTTAATATCAAATCCCCAACTCCGCTAAATATTATGAATCCGCGCTGGGAGTTCCAGGATGCCAACTGGTTTGCTGATTTGCCGACTTCAGCTCAAAAACTGATGTGGTTTTATGAAAAAAGCAGCGGCCCATCCGTGGACGGACTTATTTTTATCAATGCTTCTTTCATTGAAAAATTGCTGCAGATTCTTGGTCCCATAGAATTGCCTGCTTATAACCTCACCATCACCAGTGATAATTTTATCCAGACCCTGCAAGAAAACGTGGAGATAAATTATGATAAAACGCAGAATAAACCCAAACAAATAATTGCTGACCTCACGCCAAAAATTTTAGATTCCTTATTCCGTTCTGATAAAAAGAAATTCCTGGAAATCTTTGATCTGCTTTTAAATTCCCTGCAGGAAAAAGAAATTCAGTTTTATTTTTCTAATTATAATTTGGAAAAAATCGTCTTGGCTAATAACTGGGGCGGCCAGCAGAAAAGCACTGATAAGGACTTTCTGGAAATAGTCAGCACCAATATCGCTGGTGAAAAAACTGATGAGAAAATAGAACAGAAAGTTAATCTGGCCGTAAAAATAGAAGCCGATGGCTCAGTTATTGACAATTTAACGATTACCAAAACTCATACCGGCCAAAAAGGCGATAATTTCTATGGCGTGCCTAATATTGATTATCTTCGCATTTACGTGCCTAAAGGCAGCCAGCTTTTAAGCGCCGGCGGTTTTTCCGAAATACCGCCTGAACTCTTTACCTTAAGCGACCCTGAAATTTATCAAATGGATCCTGATTTGGCTAATTCAGAATTCAATAAAAGAGTTGAACCCAACAGTAAAACAGAAATCTATTCTGAAAACGATAAAACGGTTTTTGCTAATTGGCTCAAGCTTGATCCTGGCGAAAGTCAGACCATAACTCTGCAATATAAACTGCCGTTTATTTATAATATGCAAAGCCAAAATTCTCAGGAAAATATTTTAAGCTTTATCAAGGATAAATTAAAATTTGCCAAAGATGAAAGTTCTTTAAGAAAATATTCCCTCCTTTGGCAGAAACAATCAGGCAAAAAAGATTATCCAATCTCTCTTGATCTAAATTTGCCGGTTGGGCTTTTTTATCAGCTAATTTATCCCGATTCGCTGCAAAAAAATGGAGATGAATTTACTTACAATAATTATTTAAACACTGACAAGTTTTTTTCTATCATCTTTGATTTAAAATAATATGTTTTTAAAGAAAAAAGACAAGAAACAGACCGAGCCCAAAAAAACAGTAAAAAATGGGAAAGAATCCCAGATTAATATCACACCTATGGTAGAGGATAAAATTCTGGGCCACAAAAAAATTCCGACTCAAAAGGAAATTGAAAAAAGCTTAAAGAATATCTATCAGGATGAATCCGGTCAGATTCCCAGCATGGGCAAACTAGAATTTAAGAATAAAAGCAGGTTTAAAAACCTGTTAATTTTAATTATTGTTTTATTTTGCATTTTTGGCGTTTCTTTTTTGGGTCTTGTATTTTTTCAAACTAAACCAAAATTTACAAATGAAAACATTAATTTGGAAATCAAAGCTCCTTTTAATGCAATCTCCGGTGATAATATCAATTATCAAATTAAAATCTCCAATCAGGAAAATACAAGTTTGACTAAAGTCCAGCTGGATGTTTATTTTCCTAATGGCTTTATTGTCGGTAAAACTTCCCTGCCTTGGCTAACCAAATCCGATCAGACAAACAATAATCAATCAAATATTAAAACCTGGCAAATTAGCGACCTCGGCCCAGGCCAAATCCTGCTTCTTGATATTTCTGGCCAGCTTATTGCTGATTTGAACTCAAAACAAATAATTTCAGCCACACTTAGCTATGTGCCTGCCAATTTTAATTCCGAGTTCCAAAAAACAACGACTTTCACTAGTGATGTCAATGCTAGCTTAGTAGATTTGGCAGTCGAAAGTCCTGCCCAGACTGCGGATTCTGAAAATACTGACTTGATTCTAAAAATCAGCAACCAGTCAGAAACCTTAACCCTAAACATAGAAATTGATCTTAATTTTCCTGATGAATTTACTTTAACTGAAAGTCAAGTCATAAGGCCAGATAATCCGAATCTTGAAATCCAAAAGGCAGCGGCCAATGAAGCCAGCCCTAAAATTTGGACAATTGACCAGCTTTTGCCTAAAACTGAAAATCAAATCAAGCTCAAAGGCAAATTTTCAGTCACTGAGAGTAAAACAGTAGAATTAACAGCCCAGTTAAAACTCAAAGGGACAGCTGAAGATTATTATTTACTCAAAGAACAAAAAATTGATATTGAAGTAGTTAAGGGCAATCTTCTAACCAATCTGATTATTTCAGGTTCCAATCAGAATCAGCCCGTTAATTTTGGCGACACGCTAAATTATCTTCTTGTTTTACAAAATAAAAGCAAAAAAGCCCTGGGTGACTTGAAAGTCCGGGCCATACTTGATTCTGCTTTACTCAATTGGTCAAGTTTAAACGATAAAAATAAAGGTTTGATTGAGGACATGCAAATTTTGTGGACCAAAGATCAAATCCCTTCTTTGGCCTTACTTCTGCCAGAGGAAGAAGTTGAAATAAGCTTTCAAATTAATCTTAATAATGACCAGTCCAAAAAATTCCATCCCGAAGATTATCAGATTAAAAGCTCTTTTGAAACCCAGATAAACAAAATTGATAATGCTACGGCTGAAGTAGTTGTGCCGAGTAATACCGTAATCAATCAAATTAATACTGACCTTAATTTCATTGCTGAAGTCAGATATTTTGCCAGCGATAATAACACAGTGGGCTCTGGTCCGCTGCCGCCCATAATCGGCCAGAAAACTAGCTATCGGGTTTATTTAAAATTAAATAATTCTCTTCATGAAATACAGAATATTGAAGCCAAAGTCAAACTGCCTGATTATGTCAATTATGAAAGCCAGGAAAATTATTCAACCGGCTCTATTTTAAAAAACGAACAGCAAGAAATTGTCTGGCAGATTTCGCGTATTCCCACATCTGTAAGCCAAGCCGATGCCAGCTTTGAAATTTCTATTACACCTGCATCAAAAGATGCTCAAAAAATCTTAACCTTAATTAATGAAATAAATTTAACTGCCACCGATGCCCAGACCAATGGGCAAATTACCAAATCTTTACAGGGTTTTACCACCAATCTTGATTCAGATCCGCTAGGCAAGGGCAAGGGCTTGGTTCAGTCGGAATAAATGTAAATAAAAAAAATTGGCCATTTCAGGATTTACCCCTTTAGGGGTTTATTGAAACAAATAAAAGACCTTCGTCTTAACTCCTTGTATGGCCAATTTTTTATTTAAATCTTTTTGTTATTTGATAAGCTAAATAAAGAAATTTATTTAATGGCAAATCCCAAGCGCCGCTATAATCAACTTCAAAACCGCCAAAGCCCTTTTTAAACCTTGTCACGCCCGGCCATTTCTTTTCATCAATGCCCCAAAAATCATAATATTTATAGCCAAGTCCTTTGGCTTTTTTTATTGTCTCCCATTGCAGCAAATGCGGAGCCATAATATTTTTATCAGCTTGGCTTGAACCGCCGTGCAAATAAGTCACGGTATCGCCAAAAAAAAGCACCATATTCGCGCATAAAATATTACCCTGATATTCAGCGCAAAATATTTTCGCCAAATGGTCATGATAAAGCTGATAGTAATAATTGCGATTGTATAAATTTTTCGACTTGCGCCTAAAAGTGTCTAACAGTAAATCATAAAATATGGGAAATTGTTCAGCTTGGCATTCCACCAGCTTAACTCCTTTTTTTTCAGCCAAGCGAATATTATATCTGGTCTTTTGATGCATTCCAGCCAATATTTCTGCTTCGCTTTTAGTTAAATCCAGCATTAATGTTTGCCCCGGCTGGACATTTTTTGTTTTTTGCCAGCCAAATAAATCAAGTTCCTGACTCAGTCCGGATTCCAAGCGCAAAAAAATACTTTTTTCAGCTAAAGCCAATTCCTTTGAAAAATCAAGAGTATCTTTATTCATTAAAAAGTTTATGCGCGGCGCATATAAATAATTTTGATCCAGGGGCAAGGGCATTTTAATAACCAAAACATAATATCCATTCACATCCAAACGCCAAATCTTGCGACCTAATCTTTGCTGAAACTGTCCCCATTCCCACGACTGCAAAAACTGACTCATCTTTTGCGAGCCAATTTGCTTGTCCCATTGCTCTTTATTTGTCACTAAATTTAAATTCATAAAGCAAAAACATTAAAAACGCATATTAATCCGCCGAAGCCTTAGGCGAAGGCGGATAATCTCTTTAATTTCCATATAAATCCCTCACTCCGTAGGCGCGACGACGTCGTCGCGCCTATGTATGACAAAATTATTTTCCTAATAACTTTAGACAGGCCTTTAATTTTTCATCAACACCTTTTTGATCCTTATCAATCTGCCGTAAAGCTGTTCTGGCATCATCAGGTCCATAGCCCAAACCAATCAACGCATCAATCACATCAGCGTCTTCTGACCCACTGCTTCCTTTTGCGCTTGGCGCTGTTTTACCCTTATACTTATTTTTCAATTCCAAAACCAAACGTTCAGCTGTTTTGGCGCCAATGCCTGAAACCTTGGTCAAGACCGAAACATCATCATGAATGACTGCTGTTTCAATTTCCTCAATTGTCGCCGCAGACAAAACATTTAAAGCCGTCTTGGGACCAATCCCTGAAACACCAATTAACTTTTCAAATAATTCCATTTGCTCACGGTTATCAAAACCAAACAAATCCAAAGCATCCTCGCGCACATGCTGATGAGTAAAAATTTCTATTTCCTTGCCGACTTTAGCTTTATGCAAAAAATCTTCAGTTACAAAAACTTTATAGCCAAGGTCATTAACATTCACTTCAAGGAAATTTGAACCAATGTATTGCACTTTACCCTTTAAAAAACTAATCATATTGATAATTAAGTTTAATATTGTCTGCCGAAGCTTTAGCGAAAGCAGGAATTTTACCTTTAAGATAACTTATCATAAAACATTTTATTTTTAATTCGGGCGAAAACGCCCTTTGTCGGGAATTGTCATTCAGAGCGGAGCGAAGAATCTCTATGTACATGGGGATCCCTCACTTTGTTCGGGATGACAAAGGGCGTTTTCGCCCTACCAATTCCCTATTTCTTATTTCCTATTTCCAATTTCTTCCTCAAAATTGTCATCACCGGCATCTCTTTATTTAATTGTAGCAAAATTGCCTTATCTTGTCCCCCATGGACTTCAGCCACATATTCTTTTTTATCAAGGTCGTAAATTGTAGGAATGGGCATTTTAAAATTTTCCTTTTGCGGCAAAATGAATTCAATCTGGTCGCCAATTTTAATCACATTATGAACTTTAACCTTATATTGCCAGACGCCTTTAACCATTTCTTTTCGTTCCAAAACCTCTCCGCAAAATTCCAGATCCGGCCGTACATAAGGCGCGTCATACTTTTGCATTTTAAATTTCTCGGTTCCAAAATAAAAGCCAGTAGTAAATTCGCGATTAGAAATTTTATGCAGTTCCTCATAAAGCTCTCGTATTTTCTTTTCCCTAATTCGTAGATTCGCTTTTGATTCGTAGATTCGCATGGCATTTTTATAAATCTTCACCACATTCGCCAGAT
>JAPLYF010000027.1 GCA_026395675.1 Candidatus Parcubacteria bacterium | reverse complement strand
TTTTAACCCTATCACTCTTCACGAAAAATGTCAATAATTTTATCAACTTTTTAACTCGCAAAATGTAAATTTGTGCGTATTTTAGCTATATTAATACTAATTTTCGTCATATTTATTGACGTAATTTAGGATTTTGATTATAGTTAAAGATCGAAATGTTCCTTGATAAACCTTCGCTAAAGCTTCGGCTTATGAAGAAAGGAGAAGAAAATGAATCATATTCTCATGGTGTATTGTTTTGTAGGTATTTGGATGTTGATCTTGTATTTAACAGCCAGATTAATTCACGACTACAAAATCACTTTTTTCTTACGGCTCTGCATTTACACAATTTCAATCTATTTTTCCTGGCAAGGCATCATAATTCTTAATGATGCAATTATGATGGCACTTATAGGCCAATTGCCTGAAATCTCAAAACAAGAAAAAATATTTGAGCTTGGCGTATTAATAACATGTTATTTATTGAGCCAAGTAATGATGGGAGATGAGCTCTCTGAAAAAACAAAGGAGGAGAAAAATGAAAAAAATTTCTAAAAATCTAAAAATGAAGTTACTCGGAATTATTGCACTAGTTGCAGGATTACTTTTAATTTGGCAAACTATTCATGTCTTCAGAATTCCTGCTGAAAAATTTCTTGAGCCAATACCAAGGCCTTATGAAATAAACCTTCAAAATTTTGGCGGCAGAATTTTTTCACCTGAAAAATTAATATCATTTCCACCATTAATACTCAGGGGTTTATTTTTTTCAGCAAAAATTTTCCCATCAGTGACGATTAAAGTTCCATTTTCTGAAGCAATGAGTTGGGGGAAAGAAGCAATATTAATTTATGATGTAACAGAAGTTCCCGCTGGGAACAATTGTTGTGCAGGTAATCTCGTTAAAATATCTATTTTGCGACCTGATCCTATAACTCCAAATATTTTTCAGTTTGCTGAAAATGAAATAAATCCCTGGGGCGACGGGCATTATGAAATTAGGCAAATAATCTTGAAGGATAAAACATTAGTTGTTTTACCTAAAGTAGAAAGTCATGCAAATCCCAAAGTATTCACTATTGCACTTAATATTGTAGCGCTAATTATGAGTATAGGGCTTGGCTTACTATTTTTAATTGTAGGATTTAAGGAGGAGAAAAATGAATAAAATTAATGGGGTTTTGGTGGGACTATTTTTAATCATATTCGGCGGAATGTTGATCAAAGATGTGGTAAATCCACCAAAAATCACAAGAATTGAAATCCCAAAATTTAATGGCCAGATTTTACCAGCCCAAGAAGTGAATCATCAAGTCTTCTATATCCAGAAAAATTTTTCAGAAATTGGAAATTGGGGAGAAAAAGCAATCTTAACTTTCGGCATGGATGAATCCGAAGGTTATCGTCACTATGAAAGATTTGTCTTTGAGGCTTGGAGGCCTGATCCACAGATACCAAATATTTTCCAATATGCCTCAAAGAAGATTGATTTGCTTAATTGGACAGTACCATCTATCACTTATCCTACTGCAGAAGTAAGTAAAAAAGTTAACACTATATACGTAATGCCAAAAAGATCGTCGCTAAGGTTTACGTTCCTTATCGTCCTATTGTCAATTATGGTGTTTTTCGCGTACATTCTAAAATTCAAATAAAGGAGTTCAAAAAAAGAGAGGTTGAATAAATCAACCTCTTTTTAAATTTTTTCTCGCACTAGGATGGTGCTTCATTTTTTGCTTTCAATCAGATCTTCCATGGAAAGATCCGCCTGTATGATTGGCGGCTTCCCTTGTTACTTTATCAACGCTTCTTTTGAAAGCTTCCCACTCCTCCGGAGTATTGTAGTTGCTGGGCAAGATGGCCTCCATGGTCCACCCCTTGTTTTTTGACCGCTTGAAAAAGTCTTTGACTTTTTGCCAAAACATTTGGCACCTCACTTTCTTCCAATAATGGCAATTTGCCGGCCTTCGGTTTCTTTGTCCTTGGCGCGATAGTGCGAATAAAAATGTTCATGATCATGGCAGGTGCAGAATTTGGAGATGGTAATATTTTTTTCCAGCACCAAAACCTGCTTGAGCTGATATTTGATTTCTGCCGCCAGATTAAAATTTTTATTGCCAATTCTATAACATTTAGGACAAATGTTGGGTCCGATATAGCAAAGCAGTTTTTCCGGGTTAAAATGCGCCCAGTTTCTAAAGACAGTTAGCCCCTTAAAAATTATGCCAGCTTCCACGCCCTCTTTGCCTGCGTGAATAATGGCATAACTTTTTGTTTTAGGGTCAAAAATCATTATGGCCGCGCAGTCAGCTGGTAAAATAGCCAGGCAGGTATTTTCAGCTGCGCATATCGCCGCGTCAATGCCTGATTTTTGGCTAAAAGCATGCTGGTCTTTGATGAGCTTGCTATGTTCAATGAGCTTTAAAATGCCTTTTTCTTTGGGCTGTCTGATTTGGGCGACATTTGAAGAATTGGCGACCGGGAGCTTGATTAAGCTTATTTGTTCTAAGCTTAAACCTAGAACTTCAAGGAATTTTTGGGTATTGACACGAGCTTCATTTTTAGTGCTCCTGTCAGAAGACATGTTTCCGAATTTTTTGGTTGAAACTCCATGAGTGATTCCTGCATCAAGTAGCGGCGCTGACTGAATAATACCATCCTCTAAAAAATCCATTGGTTTAATTCCCTCCTTATTGGTTTGGTTGTTAAGATACTTTTAGTATATTAGCAGATTTTTAGAAAAAGTAAAGCCCCGTACTATATAATACGGGGCTAAAGCGCAGAACTCCCAAGGCCGTAAAGAAGATAGCCGCCCAAATCGCACCATCCGCAATCACGGGGTCAGCTTACCTCTGGATGGTATTTCACTTCGGAATTTTACAATTCCGCGAGAAAATCTAGATTGTTCTTCTTGAGCGAAAACCAAACTTGATCTTCTCCTGCGACTCCGCCCCAACTAGCGTCAGGGTTTCAGTGTCTCCCATCTATACTACACTAAGGCAAACTCCTTGTAGAGCCAGTTTTTGAGTTTGATTCTCATAACCCCACTTAATAGTGTGTTACAACTGTTTCTGCGCTTGATTTTAATTTAAGCAAAAGAATGATTTTTAGTCAAGGCCTTGACCTGTTTTAAATAAAATGGTAAAATTTTTTTAAAGGTTTAAGGATATGCTTATATCTTATATCTTAAATCTTAAACCTAATAAGTAATCGCGTTTTCTTGGTTAGAAGATTGGCTCCTCTAACTCGGATAAGCGCATAAGAAAGCAAAGCAAATATGCCATTAAGTAAAGAACAAAAGGATCGGGTTATAAAAAAATTCCGCATCCATGCCACAGACACTGGTTCAGCCGAAGTTCAGATCGCAATTTTGACTGAAGAAATTAAACAGTTGACTACACACATGAAAGAACACAAGCACGATTTTTCTTCTCGTTTGGGCTTGATTAAAAAAGTCCAGGAAAGAAAAAAACTGCTAACTTATTTAAGAAGAGAAAATCTGGAAAGTTACGAAAAGCTAACTAAGGCCTTAAAATTAAAAACATTAATATAAGACAATTCCCCGTGTTGAACGGGGTTTTGATTTTTATAATGATAACAGAACCACGGATTTAAAATCACTGATTGCACAGATTCCAGATATTAATCAGTGTTATCTGTGAAAAAAATCTGTGGTTCAGACCCCTATGATCAAACACAAAGACCAAAGAGTGGGAATTTTCGTTGATGTCCAAAACATGTACCATTCAGCCAAGAATTTATACAAGGCTAATGTTAATTTTCAGGAAATTTTAAAAACCGCAGTGGCAGGCCGCAAACTAATTCGCGCCGTAGCTTATGGCATCATAACCATTGGCGGCGAGGAAAAAAAGTTTTTGGAAATTTTAGGCAAACAAGGTTTTGAAGTTAAGACCAAAGAGTTGCAAATTTTTCCAGGCGGCGCTAAAAAAGGTGTCTGGGATGTTGGACTAGCTGTTGATGCCATTAAACTGGCTGACAAGGTAGATGTGATTGTTTTAGTCACTGGCGATGGAGATTTTATTCCTTTGATTC
>JAPLYF010000048.1 GCA_026395675.1 Candidatus Parcubacteria bacterium | reverse complement strand
AACAGAATTCAAATAACAAAATAATACCAAAATCTAAAATCCAAAATTTAAAACTTGATATTATACATTTGTGCTTTAAATTTATTTTGTCCTTTGAGCTTTGTCATTTGAATTTTAAATAAATAAGGCAACAATAATACCTAAAATAATCCCAGCCAAGGCCTGTAAATAGGTATGTCCCAGTCGTTCTTCCAGAAAAGGATATTTGTCTTCTTTATAATCAGGCAAATCCTTAACCAGCATATTTAAAACCTGGCCATGCTTGCCCAGCATTTGGCGCAAACCAACCGCATCGCGAATGATTAAAAAGGCCAGGACCAAAGCCATGGCAAAATAAATTGAAGCAAAACCAGTTTGCAGTCCGACTTTGGTTGCCAAAGCAGCCACCATGGCAGAATGCGAAGAGGGGAACCCGCCATAGGAATTAAAGTTTTTCCAGGAAAATTCGCCTTTGATTGAATCAAGGATAACTTTGATTAATTGGGCCATTATGAGGGCAATAAATGGAGTTAGAATAATGGTGTAGGACATATTTGATAATTAAGGATTAAGAACTAAGTTTTTTCTTATATCTTAAATCTTATCAGCCGAAAGCTGATCAGCCTCTGGCTGACATCTTAAATCTTGCAATTATTATAGCAAATTTTTAATAAAATATGAAGAAATTTTTTTTATTAATTATATTTATAGCGTTTATTATCGGCCTGGGCTGGATTTTTAAAATTGTTTTTATTAGCCAGGCAGGCAATAATGAAATCAAAAATTTTACCATTAATCAGGGCGAGGGTGTGCATCAGATCAGCCGTGATTTAAAAAAAGAAGGGTTAATAGATAGCTCCTTTGTTTTTGAAACATATTTATGGGCAATTAAAGGCGGTAATAAAATTTTGGCTGGTGAACATGAAATTAATCATTCCTGGAGCGTCCGGCGCCTGGTAAATGCTTTAATCTCTGGTTCAGATTTAGAGAACGAAAGGGTGATAACAATTTTAGAGGGTTGGAATCTGCGGGATATTGTAAATTATTTTGTTAAAGAAGGAATAATAAAAGAAAGCGATGAATTATATGGATTGGTTGGTTATCCCGGAGTGGATTATACTGGAAATTTTACCTTGCCCAACCCTAAAGATTTTTCAGCTGACTATGAATTTTTAAAGGAAAAGCCGAAGAATTTAAGCTTGGAAGGATATTTATTTCCCGATACTTATCGGGTTTATAAAAATTCTTCCCTAGAGGATATTATTAAGAAAATGCTAGATAATTTTAGTCAAAAAGTTGTGCCCAAAATGAACCAGGGGAATGAGAATCTAAAGCCAGATGAAATTTTAACTCTGGCCTCCATTATTGAAAAAGAGGCCAAAAATTCTTTGGACAAAAGGCGGGTGGCTGGGGTTTATTATAATCGTTTGAATCTGGGCATGGCTTTGCAGGCAGATCCAACCGTGAATTATGTTACTGACAAAATTACTGACCGGCCAAGTTATGATGATATTGCAACAGATAGTTTGTATAATACTTATAAATATCCAGGCCTGCCGCCTGGTCCGATTTGCAATCCCGGCTTGGATTCAATTTTGGCCGCGCTTTATCCGGAAAAAAATGATTATTATTATTTTTTAAATACGAAAGATGGCCAGCTGATTTTTGCCAAAACAATGGCCGAACATCAGCAAAACAGGGCAAAATATTTTAATAACTAAAAATAGATATAAGATTTAAGAATTAAGATTTAAGTATTTAGGTAATCTTATATCTTATATCCTATATCATAAATCAAAAAATTATGCTTGACAAAAAATTCTTCGCCAAACTAAAAAAGGATTATAATTCCTATGATATTAATCGCCGGATTATAATCAAGCACAGTACTGATATTTTAAAGCAGGCCAAGCAGGCGATTTTTGCTTTGCATCGAGACAATATGGCTGAGTCAGAAAAGAATTTTAAAGATTCGGAAGAATTAATTAAGTATCTTAATACCAGGATTAAAAAAGAAAAGGGTTTGGAATATGAAGGGATCTTCTTGGCTGCCTTGGAAGAATATTGCGAGGCCAAACTGCTTTACCAGTTTTTAAAAACAGGTAAGGTTGGCGCCTTGCCTGGTTTTAAATTGGATGAAAATACATATTTGGGAGGATTGAGTGACTTTACAGGCGAATTGGTTAGGCGCGCGGTTTTTTTAGCAACCAGAAGGCGCTATCAAGAGGTAGCAATTTGCGAACAGGCAATTGAAGATGTTGTCCATGAATTAATCCAGTTTAATTTAATTGGACCCTTGAGGCCAAAATTTGATCAGGCCAAAAATAATTTGAGAAAAATTGAGGAAATAATGTATGACTTAGAGATCAAAAAAAGGCATTAATTTTAAAACTCCAAATAGAAAAGACCTTTCCGATTTTTCAGAAAGGTCTTTATTTTTTTATCCCTTGAGTATAATTTCCTCCAAGGACGAACAATTGGTCTGCAGGGTGCTGATAATATGACCTATTTTAGTTTTGATGCTAGCAGAACTTTCATTATGTTTTTCACTTGTCGCTATTTGCCAAAGATCAATTTCCCTTTTTTTTCGGTTATTTGCATAGTAATCCTTTAAACGAGTCAGGATATAATTCATGATTTTCAGACCTTCAATGCCTTTTTGATCGCGGCTGTGGATTATTGCTTTGCGGATTGCATCAGCAATTTTTTGCCCATAGGCGTTTTCAGGTACGTTGAAAAAGGTATTTTCAAAGTAAGCTTTAATGCCCTTGAGACTTAGTATTAATTCAATGTCAGACATTTCGGGTTCTTGTGAGCTTGATTGGTAGTTGAATTCCTTAAGAATCAAAGGCGTAAATTGGCTGTCAGTCAGCCGTTTTTGGACAGCTTCTTTCTTTTCTTCCACCTCTATTTTTGCCCATTCCTCTTCCATATCTTTTTGCAGTTGTTCCATTCTTTTTTCATAACCTTCATCAATGACTTTTTCTTTTGGTTTTTCACAAATCGCTTTTAGGCGGGTTTCATATTTGTCAATGATGCTCAGTTCTCGGTCCATGCTGCGCAGAATGGGAACTTCTTTTTTGATAATTTTTTTCAATTCAGAGGCAGAAATCGGCAGTCCTTGCCCCTCAAGTTCATTTAGCAGTTTACTGACCTCTTCAATGAAAGTGTATAGAAATCTGTCGTATTGCCGTAAATTTTGATCTAGTGTTTTTAGGAAACTTGTACGGACAACACGAATGATTTCACCTTCAATTTCAAATTGGTCTCGCTCTTTAATATTAGTGATTCCGCTGAATTCCTGTTTTCTCTGAATATCCGTTTCCATTCTGTTGAAGGTAACAAAATTCGGATCATTCATGATTGTGTCCATGAAGACCTCATTGGCTTGGTCGCCAATTATTCTTCGGCAGATCTGGATGATATCATCACGCCTGAGTACGATTTTTTCTTTCAGGCATTTATCTCGAATTTCTTCCCAGTAGTGGTTGAACACAATGCCTGCGGCATCAAATTCTTCATCGCCGATTAAATACCAGAATTGTTCAATAATATGTTTCTGATCCGAGTCA
The DNA here is from genome assembly GCA_026395675.1 of Candidatus Parcubacteria bacterium. Lineage (GTDB taxonomy): Bacteria > Patescibacteriota > Patescibacteriia > CAIXNZ01 > CAIXNZ01 > JAPLYF01. Next base: position 16,123 of record JAPLYF010000048.1, on the reverse strand, counting down.
GTTGAACCAACGAATTTTGCTTTGAACATTTCTTCTATTTCAATATTCTCTTCCTGGGGAGACATCTGTTCCTCCTTTCCTGCCATCCGAAGTCCCGTACTGCGGGACGAAGGATGACTATTTGGTTGTTTAGGTACAAGGGATATTTTACTTATTAATCCTTAAAATTAGCATAAATTTTACTAATTGTCAATATCAGTGATATTTGCTAAGATTATATTAAATTTATATGACTGAAAGAATTACCAAAATTTTGAAAAATCTTGAGGAATTAAATCAGCAAGGCGGCCAATGGAATATTTCAGCGGAAACCGGCCAGTTTTTGAATAAGATTGTGCTGACAAAGAAACCCGAGGTAATAGTGGAAATTGGCGCTTCCAATGGCTATTCCACAATTTGGCTGGCAGAAGCAGCCAAGAAAGTTGGCGCTAAACTGATTACTTATGAATTTGTGCCGGAAAAAGTGCGTGATTTGGTTTCTAATTTGCAAAAAGCTGATTTGATTAAATATGTGCAAATAATTCCTGATGATGCTAATAAAAGGCTAGGGGAGTTAAATGAAAGGATAGATTTTGTTTTTCTTGACGGTCGTAAGAACGAATATCTACAGCAATTAAAATTGCTGGAGCCAAAATTAAAACCAGACGCGATTATTATTGCTGATAATGCCATTTCCCATAAGCATGTGATGGAAGATTACCTTTATTATGTTAATAATGAAAAAGCATATCAAAGCGAATTAAAAGATATTGGGACTGGATTAGAGATAAGTATATTTAAAAAAGCATTAAGTACTTGACAAAAGGTTAAAGATTCGCTATGTTTTACTATATTAAATTTCTGTAAGGAGGATTCAAAAATGGACATGAATAAAGTAAAACCAGGTTTGTATGTCAAAATCACAAAGCTCAATGATACTAAAGGAATGATGATCGCTCCAAAACATTTGGATGCACGTAAAAAAGGTGCCCGTGGAATTATACGTGAATTTGTCCCCGGTCACGGTGGGGATGTATGAGGACAAGTTAAAACCTTGTCCTTTTTTTTATAAAAAGACAGATTAATACTATGTCTTTTTTTTGTCTTGAAACGTCGTTCGCGAACGACGTTTCTTGACTTAATAAATATAAGCTGGTATTTTTGATAGGGGGCTACTAGTTGGAGCTCTTTTAAAATATAATTTTTTGTAAAGAAATTAACAAAAGTCCATTAAGGACTTTAAAATTTTAGGAAGGAGGATGGATATGATTGTCGTAGTAATCGGGAGTCAGTGGGGTGACGAGGGCAAAGGAGCTGTAGTAGATAATTGGGGTAAAAAAGCGGATTACTTTGTCCGCGTCCAAGGTGGCGCTAATGCCGGCCATTCAGTCATTGTCGGTGGGAAAAAGATAGTGCTTCATCTTGTTCCCAGCGGAGTGACTTATGCCCAGGCCGATTGCCTTTTAGGCAATGACATGGTGATTGACCCCAAGGGACTAATCAAAGAAATAGATGATTTGAGCGCGGCCCAAGCTCTGAACTGCAAATCCTTGGGCATTTCGCCGCTCGCTCATTTGGTCATGCCTTATTGCCTGGAATTGGAAAAATTGCGGGAGCAAGCCAGAGGCAATAATGCCATTGGCACCACAGGACGCGGCATTGGTCCGACTTATGAAATGCGCGCCCGGCGTCTGGGCATCAGAATGGAACATTTGAGGCATTTGGATATAATGCCCGATTATGTCAAGACGATCTTGGCTGAAATCAATCCGGAAATTCGGCATTGGGGCGGTCAAGGTTTTACCCAAAAAGATATGCTTGGCTTTTTGGAACAGTATGCCCCTTATTTAGTGCCAATGATTGTTGAATATCCGATTTCGGTAACAATTTGTGCTGCCAATGCCAAAGGGGAAAATGTGCTGATTGAGGGTGCGCAAGGCCTGGAACTGGACATTACTCACGGCACTTATCCGTTTGTTACCTCATCCTCTACCATTGCCGGCGGAGCTTGTTCTGGTGCGGGAATCGGGCCGACCATGATTAAAAAGGTCATTGGCGTGACCAAGGCCTATTGCACGCGCGTTGGTGCCGGGCCATTTCCTACCAAGATAAATGGTGGTTTGGCTGCTCAGATCCAGAAACGAGGTAATGAATTTGGCGCTACAACCGGCCGTCCGCGTGACGTTGGCTGGGTGGATGCTACTCAATTAGCCCATGCTGCGCGCATAAATGGGTTGACTGGTCTGGTCATTACCAAAGGCGATGTCCTCCAGGGAATTGAGCCGAAAATTTGCACGCATTATGTTTATCAAGGTCGGAAAATTACTAACTTTGATGAACTGGATTGCTGCGAATTGTCCAAAGCAGAGCCAATCTACGAAACCCTGCCAGGGTTTAGCGAAGACATTTCCGGCTGCAGGAAATTCGAGGACTTGCCCAAAGGTGCGCAAGAACTTTTTTCTAAAATCCAGACATATGCTGGCGTGCCAATCCTGGCGATTTCAGTTGGTCCGGAACGCGGCCAGACAATTATCATGAAAGATCTGTGGCAATAATTTATTGCCAATAGATTTAATAAGGACGAGTTAAGATAACTTGTCCTTTTTTGTTTTTTTGTATTATGATACTAATATACGGATATTTACTAATAATACTAATAGTTTATTTATGACCAATATAATTCCATTAGTTCATAAAGAGCTAAGTTATGAAATAATTGGTGCATTGTTTGAGGTATTTAATGAATTGGGATATGGTTATCAGGAGAAATACTATGAAATGGCTTTAGCAAAAGTTTTATCTCGCAAAGGGTTAAAATATCTTAGGCAGATCAAATGCGACTTAATATTTGAAAATAATAAAATAGGCAAATATTATTTAGATTTTTTAATTGAAAATAAAATTGTTTTAGAAATAAAAGTAGGTAAAAGGTTCACGAAACAAGCATTTGATCAGATAATTGCCTATTTAAAGGCTACAAATAAAAAACTTGGGATTCTAGCACTTTTTACTTCTAATGGCATTAGATTTATAAGAATATTAAATTTAAATAATAAAATTAATACTAGTGAATCAGAAATTAAGCTAGGTGGTTTCCGTAAGTTACTAAAATATTAATGCCTATTAGTATAATTAGTATTTAGATTAGTACATTAGTATCGTTTATGAAAATAAAAATCATCACAATTTCTAAAACCAAAACAGAATATGAACAGGCAGAGCAAGAATTTTTAAAACGTTTGCAAGGATATGCTGACCTTGAAATTTTAAATTTAAGAGAAGAGCCAATTACTAAAAATCGCCCTGAAGATGAGATTATGGAAATAGAAGGGGAGAGGATTTTAGCTAAATTAGATAAAGATTATTTTATAGTAGCTTTGCATGTCATGGGCAATCAAATGTCCAGTGAAGAATTTGCTGATTTCGTAGAGGAGATTCGTGATTTTAAAAGCGCAAAAATTTGTTTTGTGATTGGAGGTCCCTTGGGTTTATCGCAACGAGTTTTAGACGAAGCTGATTTTGTTTTATCATTTTCTAAAATGACTTTTACCCATCAATTGATTCGTCTATTACTTTTAGAACAAATATATCGGGCGTTTGAAATTTTAAAAGGGACAGAGTACCACAAATAATTAAATGAATCTAATTTATGTATAAAAACAATGAGAATTTTTGCACTCTCTATCTAGTCAGGCATGGAGAGACAGAGTGGAATAAAAATGGAATTATTCAAGGCCAATTAGATTCACCGCTCACCAATGAAGGAATAAAACAAGTTCAACAAATTGCTGATGAATTAAAGGATATTCATTTTGACGTAATTTTTTCTTCGGATTTGCATCGTGCCAAAAAATCCGCCGAAATAATAAAGCTAGAAAGACAATTGGCTATTCAGACTTCAAAAGCCTTGAGGGAGCGAACATTTGGGCACTATGAAGGAACATCAGGCGAAAAATACAGAGAAAAATTTCAGCAGCTAATTGAAAAGGTTAAACAACTTTCTGACGAGGATCATAAAGCATTTAAGTTTGATAAGGACATTGAAAGTGATGAAGAAGTCAAAGGCGTTAGAAGACAAACTCTTAAATAAATTGAAGCTAATATACTAATAATGTACTAATAATACTAATTAAATCGGGTGAAATATTAGTATAATTAGTATTAATTCGTACATTAGTATCCATATGAAAAAATTTAAAAAAACAATTGTCATTTCTCTTGGCGGTTCTTTAATTTCGCCTTATGAAATTGATGTTGATTATCTTAAAAAATTTAAGAAGATAATTGAGAAGTTTGTTAAGCGAGGTTTTCGTTTTGTGATTGTGACTGGCGGTGGGAAAATTTGCCGCAAATACAATCAGGCAGCCAGGGAATTAAATAAAAAGGTTAAACCAGTAGAATTGGACTGGCTAGGCATTAAAGCTACTAAAGTTAACGCTGAATTAGTCAGGGTAATGTTTAATAATAAATCCTATTTCAAGGTTATTGATAGGCCAGATGAAAAAGTCAAAGAATTAAAATCAATTATAATCGCTGGCGGCTGGAAGCCAGGCGCTTCTTCTGATAATATGGCAGTTAATTTAGCCAAAGCGTTTAAAGCGCCGATTGTGATTAATTTAAGTAATGTGGAGTATGTCTATGATAAAGATCCTAATAAATATCAAGGCGCCAAACCCTTCAAATTTTTAACCTGGGCCCATTATCGCCGTTTAATTGGCAATAAATGGGATCCAGGAGCTAACTGGCCTTTTGACCCAGTTGCCAGCAAATTAGCCCAGAAATTAAAATTGGAAGTTATAATTTGTAATGGACATAATTTAGAGAATTATTTGAGTAATAAAAATTTTAAAGGGACAATTATTAGATGAAGCTAATATACTAATAATTTACTAATGATACTAATTTATTATGAATAATAAAATTGATTTAATTTATAAAGATTTGAGTTATGAAATTGTTGGAGTATTATTCCAGGTATCTAATGAGCTCGGATATGGTTATCAAGAAAAGTATTATGAAAATGCAATTGGCAAATTATTTGATAAAAAGATGATTAGTTATCAGAGGCAAATAAAATGTGATTTAAAATTTGATAATGAAAAAATAGGCCTTTATTATTTAGATTTTTTAATTGCTGATAAAATTGTTTTAGAAATTAAAGTTGGCAAACGATTTGCTAAACAAGCATTTGATCAGATTATTGCTTATCTTAAAGCCACTAATAAGAAATTGGGTATTCTGGCACTATTTAATAGCAAAGGCGTTAGATTTATTAGAATAGTTAATTTGGAAAATAAAGTCGAGATACATGAAATCAATATTAAATTAAGCAACTTCCGCAAATTTATTAAACACTAGAAATTATTAGAATAATTAGTATTAATTCGTACATTAGTATCCTTATGAAAGAAATTTACCCACCAATGCATACTGCCGAGCATTTGCTCAATCAGACCATGATTCGTTTGTTTGGCACTAAGCGCTGTTTTAGCGCGCATATTGAAAAAAAGAAATCAAAATGTGATTATCATTTTGACCGGGTTTTAAGTCCCGAAGAAATTAAATTACTGGAAGATAAAGTTAATGAAGTAATTGTTCAGAATTTGCCGGTTAAAAAAAAGTTTATTAATTATGAAATCGCAACCAAGCAATTTGATCTTACGCGCTTGCCAGAAGGCAAAAGCGAGGATTTAAGGATTATTGAAATAGGGGATTATGATTCAGTGCCCTGCATTGGCCCGCACGTAAAGTCAACCAAAGAACTTGGGCAGTTTAAAATTTTTTCCAGTGATTTTAATGATGGTGTTTTGAGGATAAGGTATAAATTGGCTTGACAAGATTTAGTATTTATGATAATTATTAAGAATGCAGTTAAGACCAGTTAAGCACAGTTCATTACCGTAGACTATAATTCTCTGCAGCAAAATATGCTTAAGCACAGGGCGAGGTTATTCACACCTCGCCATTATTTTAAAAACATGACATATTTAAAATTATTTCCAGTAATTATAGTGACGGGGTTTTGAGAATAAGGTATAAGTTGGCTTGACAAAGATTTTATTTTTTGATAATTTATAAAACACAAAGCAGCATTCAGCGCACTCCTTTTTGGCTTAGTCCAGCAGTGCGCACTTAACTATCCTAGAGCCACCTTCGGCGTAATCCAGCGGACTACAGGGCGAGGTATTTAAACTTCGCCACTTTTAATAAAATATTTACATTTTATTATTCAATAGTTATTTATCCAGCGAACCAATGTGAACTAACGTATTGTTCTGTTTGGTGCCGTATTCTCTAGTTCAGAGCACTTCAGCACAGGGCGAGGTAACCAATCCTCGCTTTTTTATCTAAAATTGTGCAAGCCTTTTAATTAAATTTTAGAATATGCCAACAAACAATTGACATTTTTTTATTATTATGCAATATTAAAATATGGCGTGGTGTTATGTTTAGCACTCTGGACCATCGTGTGCTTTACTGCGACATGCTAACGTGGAGCTTATACGTACTTTAGTACAGGGCGAGGTAACCAATCCTCGTCTTTTTAATTGACAAGATTATTTTTCTATGATAAAAATAATTAACCCAGTTCAGCAGTGCATTCTAGCATAGACTAAACCATGATTCACTGGAGTTGACTAATGTATTTTTCACTTGAGCGCAGGGCGAGGTAATCAATCCTCGCCATTTTTCTAACTTGATATATTTAAAATTTTATTATTCAGCCTATTTTACAAACTATTGTGTGTTCAAGCCCAGCACATTTATCGTAAAGAGAGGTGGTGCACTCTGTAGCGCAGGGCGAGGTATTTAAACCTCGCTTTTTAATTTAAGTTTGACAATAATTTAAAATTGTACTAAATTAATAGATTCAGCTCCTTTCAGTGGCGCGCCGCCAAGTCGAGTAAAGTAATCTGATGGCCACTGCACTTAAGTTTAGCGCGGGGTTCTGCTTAAGCAGAGCCAATATTTAACATTTTATCAAATTGCTTTTCAGCTCAGCGCACTTCGGCCTATTCCACTAATGCGCAATATACTGTCGTACAGGGTCCTGATATAATTCAGGGCCAATCTTACTAAATTAATTAAAAATTGGCTTAACACAGCCCAGAGGCGTGAAGTTTAGACTCCTCAAGTTAAGCACTCATTAGTTAAGCACAGGACGAGGTAATCAATCCTCGTCTTTTTATTTACCCCAAGAAAACCCTTTTGGAGCTAATTTTAGATAAAAATATCAAATCCAGCTTAATACTCTTGACATTTTTTTTGACTTGTGTTAAGTTAATCAATCGTCATGTTGTTCTCTTTATTGAGAAATAATTTATATGAAAGGAGGTACTGCTGGGTTAAGTTTTCTAACGCGGATTAAAGCACAGAGAGATGATTATCCCTAAAATTAACAGTCATCAAGAGGATGACCAAAACCAACCCAAAGGAGAAAAAGAAATGGCAAAAAAGGAAGCAGGAGCAAGCACACAAAACGCAAATTGCATCGTCAAAGTCGTTCTGCACAGCTTGAGCCCGGTCCTGTTCGACCGCATGGATCCCCAGACCCTGATCGACATGGCCGACGGCGTAAAAAAGGGAAAAGACACCGAAACATCAATCCTGGACAAAGCAGCCAAAAAGCTTTACCGCGAATACGACGAAACCGGCGAAATCGGCTTTCCCGCGGAAAACTTTTTCGCCTGCTTTGTGGAAGCCGGCCGTCACGTATTTTACGATACCAAGGCAAAGATTTCCACCAAGGATTCCAGCCTGTTGCCGGCCATGTTGTCCATTGAAGAGGACTTCATTCCCTTCGAGATCACCACGCCCAAGGAAATCGTGAACAAGACCAAAAAGGAATGGGTCGGCAAGGAAGGTTGGGTCGTGGACATCCGCAAGGCAGTGCTTGACAACGGCGGCAAAAAAGTGGCTTGCCCGGCCATTCGGCCTAAAATCCACAGCTGGACCGCCGAGCTGACATTGCATCTCAACCTCCAGGGCCATCCGGTCGACGAAGACAAAATCAAAGACCTGATTGCCAAAGCCGGCAACATGATCGGCATCGCGGCTTATCGCCCGAGCTGTCGCGGCACCTTTGGCCGCTTCCAGATCGAAAGCTGGAAAGCCAAGGCAGTCGCCAAAGCAGCGTAACAATATCTACCCAAGGGCAAGGTCATAGACCTTGCCCTTATCATTTTAACTTCACTAATAAACTTGTTGTATTCTTAAATATGGCATTGCAGTTTTCTGCTCAGACCAGCTGACCTGTCCTTACTTGAGTCCCTTCCTGTACAGGGCCCTGACTTACATCGGGGCCATTGATAATATAAATTAATAAACCTGCCAATATTTGACGGAGTACAGCCCAATGGTGTGCAATTTGGTAAACTTTAGTTCTTTAGTGTTCAGCATAGAGCGAGGTAGCTAATCCTCGCTTTTCTATTTGACAATCTGTAAAAATTGATTAAACTAGTTAATATCAAATATTTTAAGTTCAGCTATCTGATGCAATGCTATGCGATTTCGTGTCTAGCCAACTTAAGAGTACTACATTAAAGCACAGGGCTCCGAAGTATATCGGAGCCATTTTTATTTGACTTAGATATTCTATTATGATAAATTCCGAACACAGAGTTGAGTGTTCTGAAGTCCAGTGTTGAAATGCACAATTCTGCCTAATGGAGCAATTTTTTGCACATCACAGGGCGAGGTAACCAATCCTCGCTTTTTATTTGACAAATTTAATATATTTTGATAAGTTTATAAATCCCACTTTGTGGGCAGGGGACCTTGACAATCAGTGAAGGTCAAACAAAACCTAAACAAGAAAGAGAGGAAGTTCGAGATGGTAGCACTACCGACCATGGCGGACGTGGAAAAGGCGTTCTTTTTGCTTTTTCCTAAACTGAGACCCAAACAAAAAGAGGCCCTTTTGGCAATTGTCAAATCCAAATTCAGGCATATCTTTGAAATGCCAACTGGAGAGGGCAAAACGGCCGTTTTACTTGCCTGTTTAATGGCCATGGCTAAAAAAACAAAGGGTTTGTGTTTTTATGTCACACCGACCAAAACACAGGTTGAACAAATTGCCAAAAAACATAGTGATCAGGTGATGGTCATGTACGGCCGCGCTGAATATCCCTGCCTTTATTATCAAAATAAGGGCCAGGAAAATGTTTCAGCCGAAGACTCGCCTTGTTATTTTCTCAAATGCCCTCATCGCGTTGATCAGGACACTGGGCAAGCAGCAGAAGAAAACGCTGCACCTTGTCCATATTATCTGCAAAAGTATCTGGTAAAAAATTGCAACCAGGGCAGAATTATTGTCTGCACTACTGCTTTTTTTATGGTCAACCGTGTTTTAGTGCAGGGTTGGCGAGAATTGGAACCAGCACTGGTTTGCGTTGATGAAGTCCATAATATTGCCAAAGTGACGCGTCGCATTTTCCAATATTCACTGACTGATTATCATCTTTACAGGTTAGTGGATATGTTAATGCCAATTGATTCAGATAATGCTGAAATCCTGCGCCAGTTTGCCAATAAGTTTAAAAGCATTTGCTGGCGCCGTGAAACATATCAGCCCACTCTTTTGGAAAACGAAGACATTGAAATGCTGATGCAGACCCTGAATAAAATCAATCGCAGCCAGCTGGAAACCAATATTAAGCAGGCTATTAAAAGCGGGCGTATTGATCCGGAAAGCCAAAGGCAGGAATTAAATACTTTGCAGAATCTGGTTTTCCGCATTCGTCGCCTGATCAAATCACTGGCTTATTCGCTGGAAAGCCAAAAACGCCAGCCTTTAAGCTATGTGGTTGCCTTTTACTACAAAAAGGATGACCCGGAATTTGCTGACAGCAAAAAGAAAGCCAGGTTTTTCCTGACTGTCTATTCTTACTATGTTCGCCCGATCATTAAAAGTGCTTTGGGCGAAAAAATAGTCGGCTGTTCAGCCACTATTGGCGACCCCAAAATCATGGCTTTTGAAAGCGGCTTGGATCTGCCATTCTCCAGTTACGACAGTTCATTCAATGTTGATCACTGCCGCATTTATATGCCGACTGACACTCCGAATCTGGCCAAAAACAAGCGCCTGCGCAATGATCTCAACCGTACCTTACGTCTGATTGTTGAGACAGCGCACAGATTTGCCAAAAAAGGACAAAGGTCCTTGATTGTGGTAATTTCCGAAAGCGAACGCCAGAAAATTCTGGAGTATGCAGCTCTTGCAGGCTTAAATGCCATAAGCTATGGCAATGGCATCCACCCCAAAGAATCAGCTGAAAAATTCAAAAATGGGGAAGGCGATGCCTTGGTTGGCACATCACCCAATTACTCTGAAGGCATTGATTTACCAAAAAACATAGCCTCGGTTATTTTCTTTTTACGGCCTGGCTATGCCAGACCAGATGATCCCGAAGCCCAATTTGAAGACCGGCGTTTTTCTGAAAATCATGTCTGGGCCTTACGCAACTGGCGGGTCATGATTGAAGCTCTCCAGGTTCGCGGACGCAATATCCGCACTGCCAAAGATCTGGGGGTTTGTTTCTTCATATCCCAGGGTTTTCGCAAATTCCTTTTCAGCTCTTTGCCTGACTGGCTCAAGCCAGCTTACAGAAAAGAATTGACCATGGAAAAAGCCGTAAAGGAAACATTAACCTTACTGCAAAAATAATTATAGTTATCTACCCAGCGGTGCCTATTCCAGTAATCTAAACACCTGCTTGCTATCGTCAAGCCCTTTCCAGTAAGCTAAAGCACAGGGCCCCGGCATACGTCGGGGCCATTATTACTCATTAAAAATAAATTAGGGTTTACTCCCAGAATCGCGCACTCAACTCCAGTATTTTAGCGCCAAGCCGTCTGCAGTGAGCTGATGCACGGCACAGGGCCCTCCGTAGTTTTTGCGAAGGAGGGCTAATATTATCTCTTTATTGAAATAGTGTGTCCCAAAGTGTAGCAATCTGTCACAAAGCCATCTATCGTTCATTATCGTCGAGTCCAGTACAGGGCGAGGTAAAAATCCTCGCCATAATATTAATAATTTTATTTATGATACAGTTCAGCACAGTTAAGCCCAATGCTTTCTTGCCGGGCTGTCTGTACCAATGTCAATTTTAGCACAGGGCAGGGTAACCAATCCTTGCCATTATTAACCCTTTATAACCAGTAAAGCATCTTTAAGTTTTGCAGACTGGAGTAAAGCCATGCAGATTATATTCCACTGCACCAAAGGGCAAGGTAACCAATCCTTGCCATTTTTATTTAAAAATTGCCCGTTTCCAAATGAAGCAGGTTTTTTTATTAAATTCGGTAATTTATTTGCAAACAATTAACATTGACAAATCATATTTTTTTTGTATAATATAAGATAAGTACTTTGAAAGGAAAAATTCAGTCAAAAAAGAGGAGGATGTGAGATGAAAAAGGTATTTTGGGTAGGTTTAGTTTTGCTCGTTGCGGTGAGCAATATTTGTTGTGGCGACACGACAAATTACTATGTGCAGCAGTCTATATTTCCGCCAGTTGTAGGAGATACTGGTCTCTTGAATGTGACCACAGATGTTTCTTCTCCAGCTACCGGCAAAATTACCCAGGCATCAGAGCAGGCGTTAACCACTTGGGCTTTTGAAGTCAGTGGTGAAGCTGCAAAGATTACTTCTACAACAATTACATTAGACGGTACTATTTCCGCTCTTTCGGTAACTAATGCCAAAATCGTTGATGAAGCTGGTTATGTGGTTGCAGGTCCGAAAGTAATTACTGCTCCTTTGGCAACTGTGACTTTCACAGAAACTTACATTGTGCCAATAGGCATTCATAAATTCACCTTTAAACTGGATGTTTTACCATCCGCTATAAATGGTTCTAATGTTTCTGCTAGAATTGCTGCTCCAAATCTTGATATTGCTTCAACTGGCATGACTACCGGAGATAATACAACCATTTCAACAGATCCAGCTGCTGGCAATCTTCAGACTGTTTTGGGCGTTGCTTTGACTGTCACAACATTGACTCAGCCAGCTGCTCGCGATGTTTCTGTGGGCACTCAGAATTTTGTCTGGGCAACAGCTTCTTTGGACGCAACTGCCTCTGGCGAAGATGTCAGAGTTTCTGCCGTTATAGTCCAAGACAGCTTTACTAGCGTTGTACCTGGCGCAGACTTCAGAGAAATCCAAAATGTATCAATCTGGGCTGATTTAACTTCTGCTAGTTCTAGCCGCGGCGATGCTTATGAAACAAAGGTTTCCAACAATGAACAGCCTGCAGCTGGCGTAACTCCAGCGAGCAAGGCTATTAATTTGACTCAGGTAATCACTGTGCCAAAGGGAAACTTTGTTAAAATCGCTGTAGTCGGTGATTTATCAGTCTTGGGCAATACTGTGACGCCAAATAGACATACCTTGAATGTTTCTGCCGTGACTGCTTCTGGCAAAACAACGGGCAATGTCCCATCAGTAATTTATGCAGGCGCTGGCCAGCAAATGACTGTTACTGGCGCTGGCGTCTTGGCTCTGAGCTTAGATGCTTCTTCTCCAGTTAAACAGATCTTAATCAGCGGTCAGCAAAAAATTACTGTCGCCACTTTGAAATTGCAGGCTAACAATGTTGAAGATCAGGATTTAGATCAGGTCAAAATTACTGATAATGGTGCTGGCGTTGTGTCTAGCAACTGGTACTTATATAGCAATAGCCGAAGTGATGGTGGTTCAACTGCTGATCCAATAGCTATTGCTCCAGGCGGCGTTACAGCTAATTTTCAATTGTCTGACAACACGGTTACTATCCCTGCTAATGGCAGTATAGTCTTGACTGTTAAGACAGATGTAGCCCCGGTTGATGGTGTTACGGTTACCAATAATATGCTTTTACAAGTAACAACTGCTTTGGTAACTGACGTCCAGTCAACTGGCAAATCTTCAGGCGCAATCATTAACCCGATTTCTACTGTTGCTGGCGCTATTCATGTTGCTATGGCTTCCAGGCCATACTTCAGCTTGAATGCCTCATCCCCATCAGGCTCTTTAGTGCCTAGTATGAACAGTTTACTGGCTATCTTCAATGTAGCTGCTGATGCTGCTGATGAAGTCGATTTCTTAAATGTAGCTACCAATTTAAGCGGTGTTCAGAATCTAATAAAGGTTAATGTCTCTTCAAACTGTACTGGAGCAGGTGCTGCTGGCGTGACTTTGAAAGATGAATCAGGCAACCAATTAGATACCCAGGCAGTGCTAATCTGCGGCGTTGGTGCTGTTACCCAAGTAGCTTTCGCACCAGGCAATACTAATAACCTAGCTATTGCTGCTGGTACAACCAAGAAATTGTACATCTATGGTAATACCACTGGAGCAACTGGATCAGGTGATAATATCCAACTTTACTTGTCTGATTCAGCAGATGCCAATATGGACTTTGCAATCGGAGGTAGTGGTAATTTCGCTGAAGCCCAAACAATTTTCCGCGGCAGCATTTATGCTAATGCCTTGTCGAGATAATCAACCTATAACGTAAAAAATAAAACAAACAACCCGTTTCTAAATGAAGCGGGTTTTTTAAATCCGCAGTTTTAATTTGACATATTTTTTAGTTATGTTATATTATAAACAACCGCAGACAATAGGTATTCCGCGTGAAGTAAATCCTATCGAGGTGATTATGCTTCATGTTTAGTTTGACTAAGCATGATTAGTTGCATATCTGCGGTAATACCGTAGATTTTTTATTTAATAATGATAACTTAAACACAGATCAATTTCACTGATTAACACTGATATTAAATCAGTGTAATCTGTGAGTAAAAATCCGTGGTTCAAACCTATGCCCAAAACAAGAGACCAAAAAAAGAAAATAATTGAAGATTTAACTGATAAGCTTAAGGAGTTTAAAAGCTTAGTTTTTGTTGATTATAAAGGTTTAACAGTTAAAGATGCTTCTGACATTAAGAAATTATGCAAAAAACAAAATGTTGATTATATTGTAGTCAAAAAGACCTTAATTAAGCTGGCTTTGGAAAAGGCAGGCATCAAAGATATTGATGTTAAACAACTGGCAGGCAATATTGCCTTAGTCATTGGTTTTGAGGATGAAATTGCTCCAGCTAAAATCGTAGGTAAATTTGCTAAGGATCATGAAGCCCTGAAAATGCTGGGTGGTATTATGGAGTCCAAATTTATTGATTTAAACCAGGTTGTAGCCTTGTCTAAAATTCCATCCAAAATTGAACTTTTGGCTAAATTAGTCGGCAGTATTAATGCTCCAGTTTCTGGATTTGTTAATGTTTTAGCTGGAAATTTGAGAGGTTTAGTTCAGGTATTAAATTCTATAAAAGAACAGAAAGCTTAAATAATTAATAATTAAAATTAATTTAAAATTTATGGCAGAAGAAAAAGAATCCACCTCCGCTAAAGCTTCGGTGGATAAAACTAAAAAAGAGGTAGAAGTTCCAAAAAAATTTAAAGCCTTGGTTGAAGAAATTGAAAAAATGTCAGTTATTGATTTGTCTGAATTAGTTAAAGTTTTGGAAGACAAATTTGGCGTCTCAGCTGCTGCACCTGTTGCAGTCGCTGCTGCTGGCGTTGCTAGTGCTGCTGAAGCTGCTCCAGTAAAATCAGAATTTGACATAGAATTGGCTGCTGCGGGCGAAAACAAAATCGGCGTAATTAAGGTGGTTAAAGAAATAACCGGTTTAGGCCTTAAAGAAGCTAAAGATATGGTGGATGCAGCTCCGCAAATCATCAAAAAAGGCATTAAAAAAGAAGAAGCAGAGGAAATTAAGAAAAAATTAACTGATGCCGGAGCAACTGTAAATTTAAAATAAAATATTAAAAAATCCCCCGCGCGCGGGGGGTTTTTTAATTTAAAAATATTCATTATTTAGTAAGATCAGTAAAATAAATTTTACTATCATCAATTAAAAACATTTTTTTCTCTTTTTCAGAAATTTCCAGGGCTTTGAGGTTATTAAAGGTCTGGCTGTAATATTGGGTAATTAAATTGCCCTCTTTATCTAAAACAACCACTCTTTTATTTTTGGGCTCTAAAATATAGAGATTATTAGTTTCATCACTGGTGAGAAGCATAAGCGGTGCTTCCAATTTTGGTTCTAGGTTTTTGGGTTCAAAATTTAGTTTTCGGCCTTTATTATATTTTAAAATTGTTCCAGTTTTATCCAGGAGCCAGATATTGGTATCAATGCCAAAGCTGACAATATTACTGGGATCAAAATTTTGATCTTTAACCCAGGCAGTGCCAGGCCCAAAGCCATTATCTAAATTGGGCTGGCGATAAATCTGTTTGGCAGTCAAATCAAGAGTGTATAAACGTCCATTATAAGCGGCAAAATCAATTATTTTGGCATTAGTTGGCAAGGAAACATTAAGTGGTTGGAAATGGTTATCTTTAAATTCAATAAAGCCATTTTTGTCATGATAAGCCAAGATTCTGTTGTCTACTTTTTTTACTTTTTCAATGGAACCAATATCTGTCAAATTAGAATCTATTTTCTTAATTTCTCTGGTTTCCAGGTTGATTTGATAAACTGCGTTATAGCCAGAATCAAAAACATCAAGCATATTATTTTGATAAATAAGATTTTGCAGATTCTGGTTGGGTTCGGATGGAGAGGATAGGTCTGCAATGAGCGTGGGTTCGGCTATATTAGTTATATGTCGCAGCTTGGCAATAATTACCTCTAAACTGTTGGTTAGATCTTTTTGCTGATCTTTTTGTTTTTGCGATTTAAGGGGCAGGGAATCCAGTAAGGATTGCGCTTCAGTAATTTCAGAACGGGCCTTATCTTCATTGCCATAAATAAGATCTGATTCTGCCTGATTTCGTTTTTCTTCGATCTGGGCAGCAATTTTTTGGAATTCGGCTGAGCCAATTTCGTTTTGTTGCCTTTGTTTAAAATAACTGATGCTATAAATAAAAAGTATGATAAGCAAAAATACTATGATTAAAAGCAGCTTGCTTAAATTTGGTATCTTTTTCAGATAATTGCCCAAATAAGCAATTTTCAAGCGCAGGTTGTTTTTTATAATTTGTAATTTTTCATTTAACTTTGGAGTTTTAACTAAAATTTTTGTGCCTATCTTTTTTAATTTAATAAAGATAAAGTTTACCAAACTAATAAACAAATTTGATCTTTTTTTAA
>JAPLYF010000004.1 GCA_026395675.1 Candidatus Parcubacteria bacterium | reverse complement strand
ACATAAGCATAAATCCTTATTAATTTAAATTTTTTAAAACCCTGGGACACGAACAGATTTACTGCTTTGCTCATAATGCCTTTGCCCCAATATTTTTCAGACAGCCAATAACCAAGTTCTGCTTTATGACCAATTTCCAAACGATGCAAACCTATTCCTCCGCAAATCTCGCCATTTATTTCAATGCCACAAGCAAAAGTATTGGGATTTTTTATTTTATATTGGGGTACAACTTTACTTAAAAATTTTCTTGCATCTTTAATTCCATAAGGAAATGGCACGGTCGAAAGATAGATCGAGACATTTTTATTGTTTATATTCCTAACAATATCTTTGGCATCGGATATTTTAAACGGTCTGATAATAAATTGTTTAGTTTTGATTATCATATTTTTATACTACTAATATTTTAATCTATTTGTAATCCTTTATTTCCTTGGCTAACCTGGCTGCGAACTGCAAAACCTCATTGCCAGATAAAACCTGGGCGCTGGCTCTTTCAATACTAATAAATTTTTCCGGGCCCAAAACCAAATAAACAGTATTGATAATGCCGTTTTCCTGCACTGCATAAAAATTTTCCATGGGAATACGATTATCAACCATAATTTTGTGACCAATAAATTCCCTGCCCTTCTTTTGATCTGCCACACTCAAATAGTCCATGACCAGCATGACATAATTTTTGTCATCATAATAATAGGAGCAATTGTATAAACCATTAACTAAAGGCGGCTGCACTTTAACAATTTTCTGGCCCAAAATATTTTCCATAAATTCTTTGGTAAACTGGCCGCAAATATCTTCCACAATATAATATGATTTATCCTGGCGCGACGGTTCGCCCGGATATTGCACAAAACAATTAGCTAATTTTTTACCCTTGTCACCATAACCTTCAAGATCAACTGGCCCAGGAGTACATTTACCAGCAACGCCACTTGGCATTGTCTTTTCTGAAACTGCTTCTTGTTGATTGGTTGACTGTTGATTGGTTGCTTTCTGATTTTTAAGCGCGCCTTGGCCGCAACCGGCTAGGCTGAGAACTAAAAGCGCTAGGATAATTTTTTTTCCGCCAGAGGCGCCGTGCCCGCCGGCAGGCAGGGATCCGCCCTTGGCGGACATGGCCTTATTCAACATACTTTTAAAAATAAATTAATTATTTTAAAAAATTTATGTTTATTATTAAAAAAATTTCACATTAAAGTGCCATCAATACAAAGCACGATTATAGATATAAACCCAATCTATTTGCCCCTTGCCAAATCTTGAGCTGGGCGCAAAAATATCATGCCCGATATACAAAATTATATTGCTATTACTTACGCCTCTATCTATACTTATTTGTTTGGAAACAACAACATTGCCATCAAGAATCATTTTGGCAATTTTATTTTCATTATCATATTCAACACCATAGGTATGCCATTCATTTATGTTAATGCCAACCATGTTATAAGTTCCGACTGCAAGCCATAGATTCCTATTGCCAGTATTATCATAAATATAACCGCTCCATGTTTTGTCAGTGGTGGTATAGGCATTGGGATGGATTATGAAGCCATTATTATTTTGGGTACTTAGTATCCAACCGTGAGTGTTCCAGGCATCAATATCGGACTTAACCCGAGCCAAAGCCGTAAAGCTTGGACCAATAGAAAAACTATCAACTTTGACAAAATGAGAACCATCGAGGTTTAGATAACCATTAGAAATCGCTGAAGGATCTGGAGTAAGTGTACCCCCGCTAAAACTGTAAACCGTGCCGTCAAAATGATTGCTTGATAAATCATTTGCTCCAGTAGTAAAAGAATAGTAAGCTTGATAATCAGAGGGCAAAGAAGGATCGCCATTAACACAGCTGCCATCTACGATATTAAAATCCAGCTGGCAGATATATTCGCATTTTGTCGGATCATAAGAACAGTTTAAGGCCAGTTGCTTTTGAGTATCTGCTGTTAATTCTGTAGCATTAGGACTGGGACAAAAAGTAGCATTGTCAGGAGTTGGGCCAGTGCAGTTATAAGTAGTCGGTAGTGAAACATTATTAGTATTTTGATTGCCATTAACATTAGAATTCTCATTGGCATTGGCATTAGTATTTGCATTGACATTGGCATTGACATTGGCATTAACATTTGCATTGCCTGCCGGCGGCTGCGGCCCAGTGGCTTCAATCAGCTTATTTAAGATATAACTTGCTAAAAAATAAGCTGATAAAACTATAACCAAACCAATCAAGGCGGAAATCAGGATCTTTTTAGCTTTGGCTTGCTGCTCCGGATCTCCCCTGCTTATCATAAAATAAAATCCGCTAATAATTATCAAAACAACGCCCATAATACCCAAAATACCCATAGCTGTTCTGACAATTTCAGCAATAGTCACTCTGATATCTTGGGCTGCCAGCCCGCTTTCATTGCCATAATTCAAGCCAACTTCTAAAGCAAATGACTGTCGGCAAATAAAAAAAATCAATAAACTGGCAAGGAAAATTAAAATATAATAATTTGTTTTTGGCATGATGTTTTTATTAAAATCATCTTTAGGTTTTGGCACTCGTTATTTTTTCTGCACCATTTGGTGCCAGCATGATGTTGGCGCTGGAGCTATTCCACCTTTGCTTGGCGCTAACGCACTCTGCCCGCAACCGGCTAAAAGAAAAAGTACTGCCCAAAAAGATAGAACTAAATTTTTTTTATAAATTTATATTTATTTAATTTCCTCAACATAAATTCCTGACCAGACATTATGCTGCCAGCCAACAAAACCATTATCAATGTAACCTGTAATAGTCACTTTCTTACCAACATAATTTTCAAAACCCGTATTCTCGCCTATATTATTAAAAAGATAATACTCCTTGCCATTATCAGTTTTAATGACATCAACACGATTTTCACTCTTGCTTCCTGGCGCTGAAACAATTTCTTTAACAATACCAGTCAATGTTAAAGCCTGGGGAGTCAGCGTTGGTTCTATTTCCAGAGTCAGTGAATTTTCGCCTGGCACAAACTTTGCCATTATGGTTGTGCGTTGATAGCCCTTTTTATAAGCACCAACACCATAATCCCCTGGCGCAAATTGTTTATTAGTAATTGTACAGCCACCCTGATTATCAGTCTGGCATTGCCAAAAACCAGTACCTATATAAACAAAAGCATCAACCACTGGTTTTTTGGAGCTTTTATCCAGCACCAGACTATTTAAAACAACTAAACTTGCTTCGGGCTGGACTTTATTAAGATTAACTTCATTAGTTGTTGGTGCAGATTTTTGCTGTTCATTAAGGTTGCCAGCATTGTTTGTTAAAAAATGTTTTGGGGGCTGGCTAATATTAATATTGCCACAGCCAGCCAAAAAGAAAACGGTTATGATAAAAATAATAAATAAAATTTTTTTCATAGATTTATTTTAAATTAATAAGAAGCAAAATAAAAATAGGCGCGTAAGTATTCGATATCTTTAGTTTACTAAATTTTAGAATAATAATCAAAAAAAAATCGCCCCGCATCGCGGGACGATTATTAGCAAAACATTTCTATCCTTTTTTAATTAAAAGATCACAATTATCTTTCTTATTACTTAATTTTCTCATAAATAACCAGCCAGTTAGCTTGAATTTGTTTTTGCGCTTCTGCTAAAGGCATTAGGCCGGCGCAAACTTGCCGGTGCAGATAATTTTCCACTTTATCCTTTTCATGAAACCCTGGCCGTGGCTCTGCTGCTTCAGGCCATAAGTTTTTCAGGTCATTGGAACCGCCTAATTCCAAAGGAATAAAGTGGTCAACCTCGTACTCACCTTTAACATGGCTGGTAATGCCATATTCCTGATAAACAAGGTTTTTTGTTCTGGCTGTAACATGACGCACCCGGCTTGTATACCCTTTGACGCAAATATCTTCTTTAGTTACCTGGAAAACCTCACCAGGCGTGCAAATTGGATCAGGCAACTTGTCCTGAACCTGACAGTCCCGAAGGGACAAAACTGCAGTACTTTTTGAATAACTGTAATTACCTGAAATTAACAAGGTACTGGTCAGCAAACAAACAAAGAATATTTTTTTCACATCTGCCTCCTTTTAAATAATTTGTTTACATCTTAAACCTAAAAAAATTTAAAGTCAATTTTTAAATTTTATTAAAATAAACCAATCATATAATCAGAGCACTTAGCCTCATTGACAAAGGTTTTTATTCATGCTATGATATAAAATCATTGGAAAATTTAAAACCCCAAAATAAAGGAGGAAAGAAAATGTCTGGTTTATCAGCCAAAGCTTTTGATAGCCAAACAGTTAATTTAAATTTTAAAAATCTGTATGATGATGTCTGGGCAGTACTGGAAAAACCGCGTTATACCTGGCAGCGTCCCAGAATAATCATGCCCCAGGGCTTTCAACCTGAAGTGGGCAAATCATACGAATGCGAAATTTCCAACACAATGTTTGGCACATTTGTCT
The DNA here is from genome assembly GCA_026395675.1 of Candidatus Parcubacteria bacterium. Lineage (GTDB taxonomy): Bacteria > Patescibacteriota > Patescibacteriia > CAIXNZ01 > CAIXNZ01 > JAPLYF01. The sequence goes on along the minus strand of JAPLYF010000004.1, from coordinate 2,454 downwards.
ACAATGATATTACTTATGATCTCTGTTATGCCTCGTGGGTTGAAGCAGGCACTGTAATTGATTTAATAGACCATCACCTGGCCAACAGCCAGAGCCAAGGCCCTAAAAACAATGCTTTGGCCGAGGCACTCAAGGGCATTGACAGAACAAAGCTGGCTCGGGTCGAGATGGTGACTCTGGAAGTCCAGACCAACCCCAAAAAAGGCGGCCTGATGTTCAAACCCCAATATCTGGAAGAAGATCCGCACGCCGACAACCTGCCAACCATGCGCTTTTTCTGGCCGACTAATCAGGTTGACTTGCAACTTGGGCAAATCTATCATGCCCGCATCAAACGAGTCAGACAAACCAATAAAGAAACTCAGCGCAAAGCCCTGATCATCCATGTTGATGTGGAAATAGTTATTTAAAAAATTTTGACTTACATTACAAAACCAAGGTATTTAGACCTTGGTCTTTTTTTACCAATTAAAAAACGCCCTAATATTTTATAATCAAGGCGTTTTATGTCTTTTGAGTTTGCCTGTTGGCATTATGGCTCGGCTTTCCCGGCTCATCTTGTCCAGCACGGCTTTTTTTACCATCAAGCTAGGAGCCATTGTTAAAGCGCGTTCCAAGGCGGTTTTTAAGGACTCGCCCATAGACAAAGGATTTTGTCCTCCCTGGCTTGGCTTGCGGCAGTTTCTGAAAGATCGTTTGAACCTTTGTTCAATTGGCTTTGGAAAAAGCTGGGCAAAAACTTGTTTTCTCACACGGCTTATTACAAGTTCCTCTGAATTAAGCAAGGAACTATAAGTTTCCTTCATTGCCTGATCCTTATCTAAACCCTTGGCAATCAATGTGCGGTAATTGCCACGCAAATTGGCAGCCAAAACAGAATCGTTTTTGCCTTCGCGTTCAAGCCGCTGCCAAACAATGAGCAAGTCCCGATCCATTTCCAGGTAAGCTTCAGCTATAGCCATTGGGTCTTGCAGCAACTTTTTCAGATCCTCAACATAGGTTAAGGCATTGATCAATTCCTGTTCAACGTCTGACAAAGCTTGAGCTTTTATTTTTTCTTCAACTGGTATTTCTGTTTTAGCTGGGGCTTTTTTTGGCTTAGGCAACTTTGCTCTTTTTTCTTTCAAACGCTCGGCTTTGAGCTGGTTGCTAAGAGCTTCAGATTCTCGAGCGTAGTCGGGATCATCAATGGTTAAACCCTTTTTCCCTAAGGCCATTTTGACATCCCAGCCGATTTCATTAATTTCTGACTCTGTCAGGTTAACATCTTTTGGCTCTAGAGCTTTGATTCGCGTTGTTAAGCCCAGAGCAATGCCTTCGCCAATTAATCTATCCAATGTGCCTGGCTTTTGCTCTTCTTCATTTTTGACAGACGAATGCACTTTGGCAGGATAAAGCTCCCTATAAAGGTCCATCCTGACAGTAGCAGTCGTTGTCTGTTCAAAATCCATTTTGCCTTCTGCGCGCAGCTGAATTATCCTTTCTTTGACAAATTCAACAATCGCTTTTTTATCCAAATACATTTTCTCACCTCCTTTCTTTAAAGAACTCTTTGTTTGCGTTTTTAAAGTATTGCATAAATTTTAAGCAATGTCAATATAAATACTCAATTAAAAAATCTCGCCTTTAAAAAGGTAAGATTTTTCGCAAACTGGGGAGGAAGGATTCGGACCTTCGCATGGCGGCTCCAGAGGCCGCTGCCTTACCGCTTGGCTACTCCCCAATGGTTTTATTTATTTAATTTATCAAATATTATCTTTAATTCGTTTCTACCTTATTCAAGTCAATATTTAGGCCTCTGCCTTATCCGGCCTCGGCGAGGTCTGGTTTGAGTGAAAATAAACTATTGATTAAAGCTCGACCGAGACGGGCCGCTTGGCTACTCCCCAAGAATTAAAGCTTCTATTTTTTCACCGCTTGCCTGCCCAGCTGCTCGCGAGCGGCTGGGCCTGCCTGCCGACTTGTCCACCGAAGCGATAGCGAAGGTGGAAGCTTTAGCGAAGGCAGGGCTACTCCCCAATGATGATTAATGACCAACCTTCGTTGGCCGTAGCCAACTACGGTTGGCGAAGGCCAATGATCAATCCCAAAGGGATCCCTTCGGGATAATCAAATATCAAACAAATTTAAAATTCAAATTTTCAAATGCCCAAAACACAATTAATTTCGGCTTTCAGAATTCAGCCTACGCCGACCGAAGTCCCGCCAAGGCGGGACGAAGGTCAGATTTCAGGATTCTTATTCCACCACCTTCCCTCCAAATGTCTTGATTAAGTTATCAATCATGGCCTGCTGTTCGCCATTGGCAGCGTTTGGAATTTCTTCAACCAATTCAACTTCATCTGATTTTGTCTGCTCTTTCATAAATTCACTTTCATAATCCTTAGGCAGCAAACTAGTTTCGATCACAATTTCTTCATTAAAAAATTCCCCTAAAATCTCCTCAATCGAATC
>JAPLYF010000082.1 GCA_026395675.1 Candidatus Parcubacteria bacterium | reverse complement strand
TAATTATGAAATAAAAAACAAGCAGGTACAGGAGTTAAGGATTTATCCTTTTAGCTAAAACCCTAAAGGGTGAACTCCTTTTTCTGCTTGTTTTTTAGGCCCGGCCCGCGTATTCTTCAGAATCAGTATTAACTAGAATCATTTCCCCTTCTTTGACAAAAAGAGGGGCGTTTATCACAGCGCCGGTTTCCAGAGTGATTTGCTTGGTAACATTGCTTGAACTATCACCTTTAACGCCCGGGGGTGAAGAAGTTACTTTTAAAGTCATTTTAATAGGGACTTCAACATTAATTGGCTTAGAGTCAAAATATAAAACTTCGCAATCTGTGCCGTCTTTTAAGAATTTTATTTTACTGCCGATTTGATCTAGAGGAATAGAAAACTGTTCAAAAGATTTATTATCCATGAAATAAGCAGCTGACTCATCCTTATAAAGATAATTTGCTTTGCCTCGTTCCATGTCAGCTTCTTCAACGCGTTCGCCGGGCTTAAAAGAATATTCTAAAATCTTCCCAGTAATTAAATTTTTTAGCTTGGTCTGCATAACTGGTTTTCTTTGTTGCATGCGCACGAATTTGGCCTCCATCACAATATAAGGATCGTTATTATAGATTATATTAAGGCCTTTTTTAATGTCATTTAAGGTTGATAACATAAAAATTAAATTGCTAAACTGTTAAATTGTTAAATGGTTAAATTGCTAAACGTTATCTTGGGAGATAAGGCAAAATAGCCATATATCTTGCTCTTTTTATGGCATTGGCTAATTTGCGTTGGTGTTTTGAGCAGACACCGCTTCTGCGGCGCGGCACGATTTTATTATAAGAAGAAGTCCAGCGTCTTAAAAGCTGACCGTCTTTATAATCAATATCTTTCAGGCCATTAACGCAGAAATAACAATATTTTTCTTTTTCTAAAAGATTAGTTTCTCTAGGCATAAGTTAATTGAGTTAATGAGGTTTAGGTGGTTAAATTTGGTTAATAATGCTTAAAAAAGGTTTTAGGTGAGAGAGGAGCTATAAGAGCTATAAGTGAAAAGGGGTATAAGTGGAAAGGAGAAATTCAATATCTTCCCCTTTTCTCTCTACCCTTTTAGCTCTTATCGCTCTTTTCCCCTTTTAAAAGGGTATATCTTCCAGTTTAATTTCATCACTGTCAGATTCGGTTTCTTTAATTGGCGCTGGTTCCTCAATCGTCGGCAAATCAGATTGAGGGGCAGCTGGTTGCGCGCCTGCGCCTCTGCTGTCTAACATAATCATATTATCCGCAATAATTTCCGTCCTGTATCTTTTGACTCCGTCCTGGCCAGTCCAATCGCGGGTTTGCAAGCGGCCTTCAATATAGACCTTACTCCCCTTTTTTAAATACTGGCCGATAATGTCAGCCAATTTGCGCCAGGCCACCACATTATGAAATTCTGCTTTTTCCTGCTTTTGGCCATTAGCATCTTTCCAGACAAAATTAGTGGCCACGCCAAAGCTGGCAACTGAAGTGCCTTGCGGTGTTGTCCTGACTTCAGGATCCCGAGTTAAATTGCCAATAATCATGGCTTTGTTGAGATTCATAGTTTTTTGAATTATTAATTATCACCGCCCATGGCGGGATGCCGCCATAGGCGGCATAAAATATCTAATAAAGTTGTTAAGTTATAGAGTTGTTCAGTTTATAGTTTGTTGGTGTCCAGGATTTCATCAAGCTTTTTATCCAAATCTTCTAAGCTGATTTTTTCTCTGCCCCTTTCCTTAGGGACTTTTTCTTTAATTTCCTTTTTATCAGCTTTAATTTTTTCAATTTCTTTTTCTTTCTTTTTAGCCAGTTTATCCTGCAAATCTTTTTCTTTTTTCAATTCAGTTTCGGTCTTGATTTTTTTCTTAACTATTATAAATCTTAAAATTTCATTGGTTAATCCCAGGATTTTATTTAGATTTTGTAAATTATTTTTAACCAGATTAAATTCAAAAAGACGATAGTAGCCATGGTTTTGCTGCTTGATAGGATAAGCAAATTTTAATTTACCGGCGTCCTCGTCCTTGGTAATTTCACCATGTTGCTCTTTAATAAGCGAGGCAATTTTTTCAATAATTGGTTTTATTTCCTCGGCCGTATAATTGGCTGAAAGAATATAAAGCATTTCATAATGCTCAACTCTTAGCTCTTGTTGTTCTTCGGTCATAATAAAATTAGATTTAAGATTTAAGATGTAAGATTTAAGATCAAAAAAATCCCTCGGCGGGACTTCATAATAAATAGCAATATTGCTAGTAAGAAGATCACACCGTTGAAACACATAAATTGGGTTTCATTAGCTCCATTTGGAGTTTATGGGATGGTGTTTAAATTGTATTAACATCTTAGCAAAGGTTTTAAAATGCGTCAAGTATTTACAAATTAAGAAAATATGTACTTTGTAAAAAGTGCCATCTTGAAATTTTTTTAGTCGTCGCTTGACAGGATGGCTTTTTTTTGATAATACTACCTTGAACGTTAATTTGGGTGATAAATCGTTCATTAAACCACGAAGGAGGTAAAATACGATGAAAGCACTATGTATACTAGCTGTGCTAACCATGTTAGTAAGCCATATGGGAATGTGGCTTGGGGCTACTCATGCCTGCGTGTCACTTTTCAATGCAAGTTTTGTGGCATATGTGATGAGTTTTTTTGCCACATTTATGTTCAGTGCTGTAGCTTGGGCAGAAGATTTCCTCAGCACTACCTAAAAATCTTAGCCGAAAAATTTTCATGCCGCGTGTTTTGTTCACACGGCTTTTTTCTTTGTATGATATAATATTTACATATGCAATATTTTTTTATTCTCGGCAAAAATCCAATCCTCTCCAAAGCGGAAATAGACGCAGTTTTAAAGTTTGAAAGTATAAAGTATAAAGTTTTGGAATTTGGTGAAAAAGTTTTGGTCATAGAAACAGAAAAGGAATTAGATATTGACTGGCTTAATAATCGTTTGGGCGGGACTGTTAAGATTGGAAAAATTTTAGATAAGATTGATTCTTTGGAAAATTTTGAAGAGAAGTTTTTTGATTTGATTAAATTTGGTAATGGCAAAGTTTATTTTGGTTTTAGTTTATATCAGTTGGAAGAAGTTCATTTGAAAAAATATCAAAATAAATTATTACCAGTTGCTATGGAAATCAAACGCATACTGCGCGAAGAGAAAAATATCAATTCAAGATATGTGGTATCAAAAGAATTAGAGCTTTCCTCGGTTATAGTGAAGAAAAACAAATTACTCCAAAACGGAGTAGAAATTTGTTTCATCATTAAAGACAAAGAGATTCTAGTTGGGCAAACTTTAGCTGTCCAGCAGTTTGAGGAATTTGGCGCCAGGGATTTTACCCGGCCGAGCCGCGACCAGGTCTCGGGTATGCTGCCGCCCAAGCTAGCCAGGATAATGATTAACCTTGCCCAGCTCAAAGAAGACGTTCAAATTCTAGATCCCTTCTGTGGTTCTGGCACTATTTTGCAGGAGGCCTTAATTTTGGGATATCAAAATCTGATTGGCAGTGACAAAAGCGAGAAAGCAATTAAGGATACCAAGGAAAATCTTAACTGGCTTAAAGAAAAATATCAATTGAACACCAATAATGTTCAGGTATTTAGCCTGCCTGTGGAGCAATTAAATCAAAAAATAAAACCCAATTCAATTGAAGCGATTATTACTGAACCATATTTAGGCCCTTTAATAAAAGGTAATGAAAATACGAGACAGATTGAGTCAATTATAAAAGAATTAGAATTACAATATTTAAAGGCTTTTAATGAATTTCAAATAATCCTTAAAAATCAAGGCAAAATTGTAATAATTTTTTCTATTTTTAAAATGAAAGATTATACCAAGCAGCTTGAAATTTTTGATCAAATTAAAAAAATTGGCTTTAATTTAATAAATAAAGAACAATTAATTTATTACCGGCCAAATCAGCATATTTGGCGAGACATAATTATTCTAGAAAAAGTTTAAAAAAATATTTCAAATTAAAACCGCTCCGAATTTATTCAGAGCGGTATTGTTTGGCAAATGTTTTGAGGTGAATCCTCCTTTCTTTTGTACATCAGGTTTTTAAAAACCATTTAACCTGACGAGGGGGGTCCCCCCTTAGATATAAGATCACCTCCTTTCGCTAGCTATAGTCTATGAATTTCAGATCCCCTGTTCTGTAACCAAGAGGAAAGATCCTCATTTGTTTACCTCCTTCTTTTGTTTTTGGTGCACTTTGCATTCCACTTACATCTTTGATACATTCTGCGTCTAGACAGCAAGTGTCCTGCTCTCAAAAATACACCTCCTTTCATCTAATTAAAGTTTAGCACTTTTTAAAAGGAGCATAAATTTTTTTATCCACAGTTATTTTGAAAAATGAAAAATAACCGTATCGCCATCTTTCATTTCATATTCTTTGCCTTCCATTCTAATTAAACCCTTTTCTTTTGCTTTGACCCAGCCGCCAACATTTAAAAGTACTTGCCAGTTAATGACTTCAACCCTGACAAAACCTTTTTCAAAATCAGTATGGATTTTTCCAGCTGCTTGAGGCGCTTTAGTTCCTCTGGTAATTGTCCAAGACCTAGTTTCTTTCGGTCCAGTAGTTAACATTGAAATAAGCGATAATAAATTGTAACTAGCAATAATCATTTTATCCAGTCCAGTTTGCTTTAAATTTAAATTATTTAAATATTCCTTAGCTTCATTCTCAGATAAAAGTGCTAATTCAGATTCCATTTTTCCGCAAACTAAAATAACTTTAGTAGGATCTAAATCCAAATTAACTTCTTGTAAAATTTCCTGTGGCGTTTTTAAGATATCTTTTTCCGAGATATTAAAAATATATAAACAAGGCTTAGCTGTTAGAAAATTAAATTCTTTTATTAAATTGATTTCATCATTGCTAAGCTTTAGATCCTTAATTAAAATGTTATTATTTAAATTATCTCTAAGTTTTAAAAGTAAATTAAATAACTCTTTATATTGAGAATCATTTTTTATTGAGTCCATTTTTTTTTGAATCTGATCTAAATCAGACATTTGTAGTTCCATGTTTATTATTTCCAGATCAGCTTTTGGATCAATTTTTTGTTCAACATGGATTACATTCGGATCAATATAGTGTCGTAAAATATGACAAATAGCATTACATTCTCTAATATTAGATAAAAATTGATTACCTAGTCCTTCTCCTTTATGAGCACCTTTAACCAAACCGGCAATATCAATAAACTCTATTGTGGAATATATGATTTTTTCTGACCTACTCATTGTGGCTAACTTATCAATACGTTGATCAGGAACTTTTACACAACCAATATTTGGCTCAATTGTGCAGAAAGGATAATTTTTAGCATCAACTTGTTGTCTAGTTAAGGCATTAAAAATCGTTGATTTACCCACATTTGGCAAACCAACAATGCCAATAGATAAAGACATAAAATAGAGATTAAATAATGAATTTATGGGCCTATGCCCACCGAAGTCCGACAAGATAAATTTATATATTTTCCTCCTTCGCTAAAGCTACGGAGGACGAAGGTGGGCAATGCTGGGCTTGAACCAGCGACCTTTGCAATGTGAATGCAACGCTCTAACCAACTGAGCTAATTGCCCTAGGATTAACGAAGTTATGGTTCGGGGAGTTAATTGCCCTAATATTGGACCAAAGGGGACTTGAACCCCCAACCCTTTCACTGCCTGCCATGGCCATTTTTGGACCGCAGGGGAGTTGAACCCTTGCCTGCGGGCAGGCAGGCCTCACCTCTTCCCCGCCTGCCTTAGCAATTTGGTGGACCGAAGGGGGATCGAACCCCTGACCTCTTCCATGCCATGGAAGCGCTCTACCAAACTGAGCTATCGGCCCTTGTAATTATAGCTAATGCTAGCCAATGGCGGTGGGGAAGCGCTCTACCAAGCCCCGAGCTGAAAGCTTCCCTTCGGGAAAGGGGCTCTTTCAGGGCTGAGCTAAAGGGCCTTTTAATATCCTTGTATTTTTATCCAATGACTTAGAGCAAGTATATTATGGGAACTTTCAATCAAATAAGTCCTTATATGCCCCCAAGAGGAATTTCCGCCTAAGGCGGATCAGCCTCTGGCTGAGAACCTATTGCTCTCGCCAGGAATCGAACCTGGATCTAGGGCTTAGGAGTCCCTTGTTCTATCCATTGAACTACAAGAGCTTGAATTTTGATATTTTTTTGGTCTATACTCTCATTCCGTACTAATGTTAGCAGTAATTTTAAAAATGTTTCACGTGAAACATTTTTAAGTCAAAATGTTATAATAATTATTTATTTAGGTAATTTTAGAGAATAGCAAGTGTCGTTTTATAAAATAATGGTAACTAAAACTGCAATTTTATTAGGTTAGAAAAGATTTATAAATTTGTCTAAAATAAAATTAGATTCAATTATATAATATAATTTTTATTCATTTTATTCAAGGTCCATGATGTCACAAATCACAATAAATAAAGAAGTCGAAGATTTATTAAGATAATAATAAGTAAATTAAAATAATATTGTAAAAGGGAGCGCAATAAAAGCGCTCCCCGCTCGAAACCATTGTGGTGTCCGGCTGTAAGGCCTCCTCCACCCAATAGAGTACACCGCAAGTGGCATCAACAGGTGTAGAGCCCAACTCTACAAAATCTTAAGTTCGGCTAGCTTAAACCAACCGGAGGGAATTTGATCCAAGGGAGTTGGGAAGCCATCGGATCTTATTCTTAATTGCTTTAAACCAGCTCTGCTCTCGACTCCACTATGACTGTTTTTCCGAGCATAAATTAGAATAACAAAGAACTATATATTTGTCAAGGATCTGGGGTATGAATTGCTCTTTTTGGTTTTTGCTGATAAAATAGGTATAATTATAATTTGTATGGAATTTTTTCAAATAATTATTTTATTAATAGTAATAGTGGGATTTATCGCCCTATTTTTAATGCTGAATAAAATAAGTAAGGGGAAAAAGGATGATCAATCCTTGCTTTTATTGCAAAATCAGATTAATGAGCTCAATAAGGTTTTAGGCGATGGTTTAAGCCATACCCATAAAACAATTCAAGAACAACATGCTCAGAGCTCAAGAATAATTCAAGGAGTTACAGAGCAATTAACAAAGATTTCTGAAACCAATAAACAAGTAATGGGCTTTGCCGAACAATTGCAAAGCTTAGAAAATATTTTGACTAATCCCAAGCAACGCGGCATTTTAGGTGAATATTTTTTGGAAACATTGCTTAAAAATGTTTTGCCGCCAGCTGCTTACCAAATGCAATATAAATTTAAAAATGGGGAGATTGTTGACGCGGTTATTTTTGTTAAAGATAAAATAATTCCCATTGACTCTAAATTTTCATTGGAAAATTATAATAAAATCGTAGAAGAAAAAAATCAAACTGAGCGGGAAAAATTGGAAAAAATATTTAAGCAGGATTTGAAAAACAGAATTGATGAAACAGCCAAATATATCAGGCCCAGCGAAAAAACCATGGATTTTGCTTTTATGTTTATTCCTTCTGAAGGGATTTACTATGACCTTTTAATTAATCAGGTTGGGGCGATTAAAGTTAATACGCGCGATTTGATAGAATATGCTTTTAAAGAAAAGCATGTGATAATTACTTCGCCAACTTCATTTTTTGCCTATTTGCAGACTGTTTTGCAGGGCTTAAAGGCCTTGCAAATTGAGAAATCAGCCCAGGAAATCAGAGAACGGGTGGAAGATTTGCAAAAGCATTTGATGGCTTATGATGAATATATGAAGAAATTGGGCAATAATTTGGGGACAACAGTCAATATGTACAATTCTGCCTCTAAAGAATATAAAAAAATTGACAAGGATGTGACTAAAATAACTGGCCAGGAAACAGAAATAGAGGCCTTGGAAATTGATAAACCACAGGTTTAAAAAAAACCGCCTTGTCATTCTGAGTGCCTGCCTGCCGGCAGGCAGGTAACGAAGAATCTATGAAGTATTAGATCCTTCGACATGCTCAGGATGACAGTACTCGGACAAGGCGGTTTTAATCCTTGACTTCATAATTATAATTTGATAACATTTCTTTATACTTAATTCTTATATCTTAAATCTTAAATCTGAATTTAAAATATGCCAATTAAACAGCAATCAAAGAAGGCCTTACGCCAAAATATTAAGAGAGCCAAGCGCAATCTTAATGTGCGTGATGATATTAAAACTTTAATGAAAAAAATTCGCAAGGCAGTCGATGCCAAACAAGATAAAGCAAAAATAGAAGCCATGCTTAAAGATGTGCAGAAAAAGCTTGACAAAGCAGCGCAAAAAAAGATTTTTAAGAAAAACACAGTGGCCAGAAAATTATCGCGCCTGGCGAAATATTACAGAAAAGGCGGCAAAATAATTAAAAAGGAAGAAGAACCTAAAAAATAACAAACAAATATTTTTGACAAAAAGAACTTTTTTAAGGTCTTTTTTGTTTTAGAAAAAAATTTAACCAACCAAGGGGGAGTACATCATGAAAATCATGATAGTAGATGATGAGGTGAATATCCGCAGAGCTTTAAGGAGGGCCTTTAGAAAGTGCGATTATGCCATTTCTGAAGCTGCGGATGGGGTTGAGGCGTTTGAACTTTTAAAACAGGATAGCTTTGATTTGCTGATCACTGATAATAATATGCCAGGCAAAACCGGCTTAGAACTTATCAGTGAAATAAAGTTACTAAAACCAAATCTGGCAATTATTCTGTTGACTGGCAGGCCCATACTGCTAGAAGATGTACCAAAAGAGGTAATGTTTTTGGCTAAACCTTGGAATGAAGTAGAATTAAGGGAAAAGGCTCAGCAAATCCAGGCAATGCAATCAATTCAATAATTTTCAAAAGCGGTTCTAAAATGAACCGCTTTACTTTTTTATTAATTTTGCTAAAATTGTAAAAGCATTCAAATATCAAAATCCAAGGAGGAGCCATGAAAATTTTGCTTGTTGATGATGAGGAAATTGTTAGGAAAACAACCGGTGAAGTTTTGCAGGATATGGGGCATACGGTATTTTTGGCAGAGAATGTTGAGACAGCTTTGCATGCCATTCGACATGATACATTTGATGTTCTAATCACCGACTTTCAAATGCCTGGCCAAAATGGCAGAGAATTAATCGAAGAATTGAGAGCAGGGGAAATTTGTCCCCCAAAAGTGATTTTAATGTCAGCAAATACTCATTCGAATTTGCCGACTGGAGTAATTTTTCTAAAGAAGCCATTCAGTATGGTAGAGTTAGAAAAAATTATTGAAGAGACTGAATAAAATTCAGTCCTCTTTTTTTGTGGCTAATTTTTGACGGTTAACTATAAATAATTTGGTACTTTTTGACAGCAAAAAGTACCACAAAAACTGCTGGGGTGCTCAATGCGCTAGTGCAAATGGTTAGTTCGTAGCTTTGATAACGGCGCTTAGTTCGCACCCCAGACCCCATGGTGGGTTTGAATATGGTTGTAGCGTATTGTTGAATTAGATTTGGGCGATAAAAAGGTCAAAAAGCACTTTTGGTTTGGCTTGGGAGGTTTTAAGTTTAATATCAAGGTCTAAAAGCATTTGATAAATTTGTTTAAGTTTATCAAAAGTAAAATTTTTAACTTGCCAGAGGGCTTTTTGAGCCACAAAGGGATGAATTTGCAGTTCTCTGGCTATTAAATCCTTAGTAATTTTGGGCCGTTCATTTATCAAATCCTTAATCTCTAACAAAATTCTAAATTGGCGGATGAGCATGGCTAAAATATACATTTCATCAGCTTCCAAATTAAACTGGTCTGACATTAATTTTAAAGCCAGTTTTTTATTATTTGTGCCCAAGGCATCAACCAGATTAAAAATATTGTCATCAAATCTTGCTTTGACTAAATTTTCAATGTCAGAGAGGGTAATTGGTTTTTCCTGGCAGTAATTTATTAATTTGGTAATTTCATTGGACATTTGCCAAAGGTCATTGCCAACCGTGGCAGCTAAAAAAGCAATTGCCTGCTTGTCCATTTTGCCGCTTTGGTTTTTTATTTCTTTTTCAATCCAGTTATTAAGCTGAATCGGTGTTAAGGGCTTAAATTCTTCAGCCAGTTTTTCTTTGGCCAAGCGATCCCAGAGCGCGCTTTTACTTTTTGATTTGGAATGACTAGTGCTTTCCCAAAATACCAGAATATTTTCATCTTTGGAATCTTGGTCTGTCTGATTTAAAAGTTCAACTACTTCTTTTTGGATTTCCTTGGATTTATTTTCGGAAATTAAATTTTTGATGACAATCATTCTTTTGCGCGCTAAAAAAGGAGCGGCCTTGACCTGCTGGTTAAATTCCTCAAATTTAAGCTTGGCGCCGTCTAGAGTGGTTAAATTCAGGCCAGCGCTATCAACTTCTTTGAGAAATTTGGCTTTGATTTGTTGGAGCTTTTGGCTTGATCTGTAGGTGTCTTCTCCGTAAAGAAAAATTATCATAGGTTTGTGGAGTGGGATCGAGAAATAGGTAATATGAAATACGTAATACGGATTGGAAAAATTATTTAAAATTTAAATTCCTTTCCTTATTACTTATTACCTATTTCTTATTTCATTACTAGTTTTATTTTACCATAACACATAAATAACCTGTCAACGGGAAATAGAAATGTCATAGGGACCAGGGAAATAGAAATGTCATAGTTAAGAATTAGATTGAGGCATTGGCGAGGCGGCTAAAACCCACGGGACAGAGTCTCTAAGCGGTTTGGTTCTCTTGGCAATCGGAATGTAGTTCAAATATTTACCTCGCAGCCTCATTTTAATTGAGCCGTCTAAATGCTCTTCAATAATAATTTCATCTCTTTTGCAAACCGTAACCGGCTGATATTTGGTCAATTGAAACCATTGATTATTAAAACTAACGGTAAAATCATTCTGAACCGATCTTCTAGTCTGTTTTGAGAATATACTTGATAATTGAAACAGCTCCTTGGCGCTTAATTGCCGGTGCAAGTTGGTCTTGCCGCTCGGTTTTACGCCGAATTTGCGGTTAAACGCCGGGATAAAGTATCTTTTAAGATAATGATTAGCCGCCTCGATAGTGGATATATTATGCAGTCTTAATTCTTTAATTAATCTGTCTTGCAGAGTATGAAATATTTTTTCAATGCGGCCTTTGGCTTGTGGCGAATTGGCAAATATGGGTTCAATCTGCAACTGCTCCAATGCTCTTTGAAATTGAGTTTTTAGATCATGGTTATCAATGGCCGCTTTTTGGCTCATTTTGTATGTGCTGAATTTATCCATGTATATGCTCATCGGCTTACCCTCCTTTTCAAGGTAATTTAGCCAAAAATTAAATACTGGGAAGACGCCTTCATCCTCGGCAAAATAGCCGTTAGTAATGTTTCCAGTGGCATCATCGACAGACAGCAGCAGGCAGCATTTAAGCGCTCGGCTTTCGAACCAATTATGGTATGAGCCGTCAAATTGTTCCATTTCGCCATAATTGGAGCGCCTTTGGCGCCAGGAGCGATGAAATGAGCTTTGCTTTGACTTTAATTTTGGCCGCCACAGATCATTATCAATCATTATTTGCCTGATAGTTTTTGGATCACGATTGATATTATGGCACTCTGACAGCTTTTCTGTGGCAAAAGTCGGCTTGAAATCAAAATACTTTTCCTTTAGCAAGCTGATTATTTCCTTTTTTTCCTCATCTGGCATCTTCCTGTTGCTAGTTTTGCCGCGGTTGCCATGGATCAATCCTCTTGCGCCTTTCTTTTTAACCGCGGCCTTTAACCGTTTTGTGTGCCTAATGGATAATTTAATTAAATCAGCCGCTTTGGTGCCGTTAATTTCATTGCGAATCAGCCTTTTGATAACATCGTAGCGTGAAATTTCTTTATTGTTCATAGTAAACGTGTTTTCCTCTTTCATACCCCGTTGTGGTTAATTGTTAGATTTAACCACTCAATTATATCAGGGGTATGACATTTCTATTTCCCGCTAGGTATGACATTATCATTTCCGTTCTACAAAGCGAAAGTCAACCTTGACAAAATATATTATACCTGCTAAAATGATAAATACTTTGCTTATGGAAAGTCCAAATTGGACAAATCCAACTCCATGGGCAAAAGGAGGTTTTTATGAACGAATTAGCTTACTGGAAGGATGGAAAAAAAATCGAATGCAGGGGAATCTACGAAACTGGTCGCGAGGGCCAAGTAGTGGTCTTTCACAATGCGGGTTTCGGAGAAAAACCTGATCTGGAGAAGTTCCCATTGGCCTATCATCCCCAACCAACAATCTTCACGATTCTAAAGAGAAAAAAAGAGGGCTACATCCTGATTGACAAAAGTTTTCGTGAAATCTTTGTTCCGGGAGAACATTGTGGCAATCCATCCTGTGGTTATCTCTATGATGCCAATGAATGGGCTCAGTGGGCCATGGCTCACCATTCGGAAAAAATGGGCCGTAAGGATAAAAAAGTTGAGTCACTTGAAGGCCAGCTGGCTATGCTCAAAGATATCCTTACCAAACAAGGCATCCGCATTGTTACCGAAGCCCAGGCCAAACAACTAGGCCTTTCATAACAAATCCCCTAATTTTCAATAACCGCCTTGCTCAAAGTGAGGCGGTTTCTTATTTCCAAGCTTGATAAAATCAATTAAATTCGTTAAAATTATTCCATAGTTAAAATTTTTTCGGGTCGGTAGCTCCCGCCTACGTCCTTCGATAAGCTCAGGACTTCGGCGGGCAGGCAGTTCAGTAATAGAGGCATTATATAAGATCACCAGCTTCGCTACCGATTTAATTAAATTTAAGGTTGATATTTGTATATCAAATTCGGGTCGGTAGCTCAGTTTGGTAGAGCAGTTGCCTCTTAAGCAATTGGTCCTGGGTTCAAATCCCAGCCGACCCAAAAAGTCTAAATAAATTTTAGCCCCAGGGCCGAAGCCCCCTTGGGGCCGACCCACATGGGATATCACGTTTATTTTTTGTTAAGTAGAAAAGATAATGGTTTTTATATTGGCTGTTCTTCAAAAAATCCTTTTGAAAGATTAAAAAATTATCATAATAAAGGTAACGTAAAATCAACTAAACCAAGGATTCCTTTCGATTTGGCCTATTATGAAATCTATAACGATAAAAATTCTGCCTACAAACGAGAATATTTTTTAAAACATCCCGAAGGTTATCAAGAAAAATTAATAATTATTAATTTGATCAAAAATACTTCAGGGAACAAATTACCAATAATTATTAAAAATACTAAGTTTATATTAACAAAGCCCTAGACTCCCATTTGGGAAAAGTCCCAGGGCCGAAGGCCCCCCTTTGGGGCCGACCCAATATGAAACGCTTTGCCATAATATGCTTTTGCTTCTTATTATTTGGCGGAATATTAATGACTTTCTTGCCAATTTCTTGGTTTCCTTCATTTTATGATGTCAGGTATTCGGGCTGGTCAATGATTGCTGGTGCTTTAATAATTTATTTTTTACCATCAATCTTGCGTGTGCCTGCAAATTCGCTGGATGCTGCTAGAAAAAATCGCGCAGCTGATTTATTCCAATTTCTGATCGCTTTTGCTATAATCGCTGATGCTCTCGGCGCACTCGGACTTTATACACTTTACCAATTTGGTATACCTTATGCTTATATACTTCATCTTGGCACTCCCCTGATAAGCGTTATTTTACTGTCTATTATTATAAACGCGCGCTTTAAAATCCGCCTTGCTTATGCGACAGGGATTGCCTTCATTCTTGTCCTCATTTGCGGCATTGGCTGGGAAATATTTGAAAATACTTCTGATCGTTTTTTAGGCACTCACCTTACAGGGCCTGACCAATTGACCTCTCAAAATGTTACAGTACTAAATTTAATTCAAGATACAATCGGCGCCACACTTGGGTCGGTTATTGTAGTTTTAAGGCAACGACTATTAGATAAAAATAATCAAACATAATTATGGAAACTATAGATAATAAAGCCTTAATTTGGAACCAGAGAAATCAGGGGCAAGGGGAACCGTATAAAAAATATGTAACTGATCCCCTAATTTTAAAGCTGTGCCAACCAATTAAAAATAAAATTGTCCTGGAGCAAGGTTGCGGTAATGGCCATCTTGCAAAAAAGATAGCTCGAGCTAAACCTAAAAGATTAATTTTATTAGATTATTATCAAGGCAATTTACAATGCGCTAAAAATAACTTGACTAACTGCGCCTGCCACTTAAAATTTATCCGAGCGGATTTAAATATCAAGATCAATATTCCTTCTGCTTCAGTAGACATTGTCACATCCAGTATGGTTTTGTCAGAAATTAAGAATTTCCAATTAGCTATCAAGGATACCTATCGACTACTTAAAAGAAAAGGGAGTTACATTATTGCTGTTATCCACCCGGCCTATATTTTAAAAAAGTATCTTGAAGAAAAGCTTACTGGACAGAAAGCACGCAAAATAATTCCTACTAGGGATTATTTTGACAGCAAAAAAAGCAATTTTATTCTTGGGCTAGAAACACATAAAATTATAAAAGCTCCACATTTTAACCGTACAATTGAGGATTATACTAATGCTTTAAAAAAGGCAGGGTTTAATTTAGAGCAAATTTATGAACCGCAAGTTAACCAGAGCTTATTAAAAGCCGCTCCCCGTTTCAAGGACGACATAGATTGTCCAATATCATTAATTCTGAAAGTTTCTAAATCATAAAATACAAATTAGTTTATTAGGAATATAAAAATAACTATCTGCCCTTCGACTTGGCTCAGAGCAGGCTCTACAAACTTATGAAAATCACCATCTGCGGTTCCATGCATTTTGCCAAAGAAATGCTGGAAGTACAAAAACCATGACTGCATAAAAAATCCAGAATTAAATTCCAATCTTGAATGGGGCCTGAATTTAAATATTGATAAAGATCATTTTAATAAGATTGAGTCCAGCGATGCGATTTTAATTTTAAATTATCCCAAAAATAATATTCAAGGTTACATTGGCGGCTCATCTTTAATGGAAATTGCTGTCGCCCGCCATTTGGATAAAAAAATTTTTATCTTACATGAATTGCCCAGCGAAGATGAAATCCGTTATGCCTTAGAAATCAAAGTGACCAGGCCAATAATTTTGAACGGTGACATTTCAAAAATTAACAACCATATAAACTTAAATCTTACATCTTAATTCTTAAATCTTACAATATGAAAGGCAAAAAAATCAGAACCGGTGTCAAACTGCCCAAATTAAAATGGCGCGAAAGAAAAGCCGGCAGAATAAAAAAATAACATTTATCCTATCCGAAGAAGCGATTCGCGAATCGCTTCTTCATTGTTTATAACTAATTTTTATGCTAAAAATTAAGTATGTATGGAGTACATCTTTAACTACACTACCAATCTATGCTATTTGCTTAATAACCAAAATCAAGTACTTTTGATAATGAAGAAAAAAGGTTTTGGCCAGGGGCACTGGAATGGTCCAGGTGGCAAATTTAAACCAGGTGAAACTCCAGAGCAAGCCGCTATCCGCGAAGTTATGGAAGAAACCGGTTACCAGCCGATTAATCCTAAAAATCTCGGCTTTATTGAATTTGTCTGGCCGCACAAACCAGAGAATAACCAGCGCTGTCATATTTTTTTAACCAAAGAATTCACGGGTGAATTAAAAGAATCCGAAGAAAGCCTGCCCCAATGGTGGGATATTAATAAAATTCCTTTTGACCAAATGTGGCCAGACGATATTTACTGGCTGCCTGAGGCCTTAGCTGGCCAGGAAATTAAATACAGATTTTTCTTTGAAGAAAATAATGGATATCTAAACCACAAAAAGCTTTAATATCTTCCAACCCCTAATTTCTTATTTCTAATTTCATATTTCCAACCTATGAATATCGAATACGAAGCAACATTTACCAAAATCAACAAAAACAAAATGCACCAAAAGTTGAAAAATCTTGGTGCCAGACTTATTAAACCTGAATTTTTAATGAAACGGGTGGTCTTTATTCCGCCGAAGAAAATTAAAAATGGCTGGATGAGAGTCAGAGATGAAGGAGATAAAATCACTATGAGCTTAAAAATTGTTCACGGCAAAAAAATTACTGCTCAAAAAGAAATTGAACTGATCATAGATGATTTTGAAAATGGCTGTAATTTTTTGGAATCCATCGGCGCCAAAAGAAAATCATACCAAGAAACCAAAAGAGAACTTTGGCATCTTAATGACGTGGAAATTACTCTTGATACTTGGCCTGGCTTAAAACCAGTCATAGAAATTGAAGGTAAAAATGAACAAGATGTTAAAGCAGTTGCTGAAAAACTGGATTTTGATTGGTCAAAAGCAATTTTTGATTCCATTGATTATGTTTATGAGCAGGAATTAGGTATTCCTCGAGAGGTGATCAATAACCAAACCCCAGAGGCAACTTTTAAAAATCCGCCTAAACCTTACAAGAAATAAAAAAATCGGTTTTGCAAAAGGAGTTACCCCTTCAGGGGTTTATATAAAAGACTAAAGTATTAACTCCGCTCCAAAACCGATTTTTTATTATGTCTTATTCCCAATTTTTTACATGTAATCCTTCTGCGGCTGCCTGAACCTGGGCTTCCTGTTTGCTTGTGCCCTCGCCTTTGGCTACCAGATCTTTCCTCAAAAAAACACCGATCACAAAATGCTTGGCATGATCAGGACCTGATTCTTCAAGAACTTTATAAGTCGGGGTAATGCCAATGCGTTCTTGGGAAATTTCCTGAAAACGGCTTTTTGGATCCTCGTACAATTTGTGTTCCAAAATATGAGGCAGCTTGGTAATAATTTTATCAGTAACGAATTTATTGGCAGCTTTATAATCTTTGTCCAAATAAATCGCGCCGATCACTGCTTCCATGGCATTGGCCAGAATATATTGACGCGCCTTGGAATTTTTATCCTGGGCTTCTCCTTTGCTTAAATAAAGATAATCTTCAATGTTCAAGGTTTTGGCGATATCTGACAGCATATTGGCATTGACCAAAGAAGCGCGCCAGTTGGTTAATTCACCTTCGGGATTTGGATAATTTTTGTAAAGATATTCTGTCACTACTAGTTCCAAAACCGCATCGCCCAAAAATTCTAAACGTTCATTATGGTCAAGTTCAAATTCTGGATGCTCATTCAAATAAGAACGGTGAACAACTGATTGCCTGATTAAATCTTTATTTTTAAATTTTACTTTCAGTTTTTTTTCAAGTTTTGAAAAATCCTTCATGTTTTTAAAAACGGACAGACACACTTTCCTGTCCGCCAAAGCGAAGCGACGGCGGAAGTGTGTTACCGATTTCAGTAACAGACAAGGATTCGCACAGCTTCGCCGATGCGAGCCTATGCGAGCCGAAGTCTGTCCTTCCATTAATTATTAAAATATTCTTAGGTTGATGAGGGAGTTTTCTCCCTCAAAAATTTTAAGAACGGAAAATAAAATCTTGAACCTTGAAGGCGGCAATACGGCCAAAAAACATGCCCACGATCAGATTGATTGATTCCCTCACAACCATTTTCCCAAATTCCTTAGCTGATGGCTTCTGCTTTACTTCTTCCTTTTTTTCGTCAGACATTTTTCCTCCTTGTGCACATTGTGCTATATTTTTTCGACCAACCTAAAAATATTTTTAAAGTTTTATTCCTTGATTTGTCCCTCTTTTTCTATTTCTTTGTAAATCGCGCCTAAAACGCCATTAACAAATTTACCAGATGACTCGCCGCCAAAAGTTTTTGCCACTTCGATTGCTTCATTAATTGCCACCTTGGACGGGATATCTGGATCATATTTTAATTCAAAAATGCCTAAACGCAAAATATTACGGTCAATAATCGTAATTTGTTCAAGCGGCCATTCAGTGGCATATTTCCTGATAAGCTCATCGATTTCCTTAATGTTTTTCATCACACCCTCAACCAAATGCTTGGTAAAACCTTCATCATTAAAGCCGGGCGCAAATTCCTTGGTATTGTATTCTAAAAGTGAATCTAAGCTTCCCTCTTTCTGGCCATTAAAATCCCATTGATAAAGGGTTTGCATGGCAATGGTGCGTGAGAGATGACGATTGGACATAACAAAAATTTAGAATTTAAAATTATTTTTGTTTCTCTGCGGTTTTAGCTTTTTGTTTGTTTAGCTTTTTCAATTCCTTTTTATCCAGTTTTGATTTTAAAATCTCACGATTTTTATAAGAACCGCAATAGGAGCAGACCAGATGCGGCTTTTTTGGCCTTTTACATTTAGGGCACAGAATGTATTTAGATTTTTTTAAGGCCTGTTGAATTGCTCTTTTTCTTTTTTCTGAGCGCGGCCTTTTTTTAGCTGGGACTGACATAGATTAAATTTAAAATTTAAAATTTAAAATTAAAAACTGTAAATCAATTTTCACGAAGTGATCCCTTCGGGACAATTATACTTTATCTTACATTAATTTTCAATTTTTAGCAAGCCACGTCGCTCGCGAGCGACGTGGCAAGCCCACTCTCTTGACAAAATATATTCTTATGTTAAGATAAAATATCCAATGAAAGGAGGAGATTATGGCTCACTTATTATTAAAGGATGTTCATTATATTAGATTTAAAATTTGCATTGCTCAAATTGCTAAAAAATTTAAAGTCAAAACCGATCTTTTGAGAGAAGAATCCATCATTAGCGGCAGCAAAAAAGAGCTGCTCAAACTGCAAAAAGCGCTCCAGAAACAATGCTTGCCCCAAGGCAAAATTATTATATTAAAATCAAAAAAACAATAATCAATCCCGTCACAACCAGGCGGGATTTTTGTTTTAACATTGACAAAATCTAAACATTTTGCTAAATTTAAAAAAAAATTTAGAGGAGGGAAAATGAGTACTTTACAATTTGATACAGCTGAAACAAAATCAATTTTCTAGCCAATGTCAATTGAAAATCTAGCCAAAGAGCTAATCAAGCAGAACTACTGTAAATTCAATCTTTCTGATCTTAAAGATGGGGAAAAAATCCAGGGCAACTTTGAAGATCTCAAATTGCTCCAAGTAAAACTTGTCCAAGCCAAATTGCCGAATGGCGAAATAACCTAAAGGAGGAAAAAATGGCAGAATTAGTCATAAAAGGAGATCATGATACTCTGGAAGAAATCTTTTTGAAAGCTAGCGCCTTAACCGATACCGATGGTTCTAACATCATAATTGAAGGAGCTGCGGCGACCATAAATGCCCAAATAGACTGGAGAGAAGAAGAAGATAAAATCATTATTGAAGGTGAAGAATCGGACTTGCAAAAGCTAAAAGAAAAACTCCGGGAACATTTTGGGTCTATTGCTGAAGAAACCTTAAAACCAATTATTTGTCTTGAAGAAGCAGAAATATCCAAAACCTAAAGGAGGTAAAAATGGCAGAATTAAACTTCACTGCTGGTGAAATAACCAATAGTGTAATGTACAATGTCCTCGGGTGTTTTGAAAACTGGGAGCAAACCAAGAGGCGACAAAGAAAGGATAAAATTTGTTCCACAATTTCTGGCCCCTTGGCTGAATTAAAAAGGATTCGCAGCCACCTCTTGAAAGAAGGGTTCAACGTTGGCACGCTGAAAGTCAAAGACAAGATCAGAAAAAGACCAGCACAAGGAGACATTATGGCAGGTGCTCGTCGCATTTTTTAAATGCCAAACCAAAAATCCCGCACATCGTACGGGATTTTTTTATTTATAATCTATCTAAATAAAGTAGGGGCGAAGAAGCGATTCATGAATCGCTTCTTCGTTATATATATCTTTTTTAAATTAGAGTAATGCTCGCCACTTTATCTTTAACCTCTTTAAACCTCATCAACCTCACGCCTTGAGTAGCGCGACCTAAATGACTAACGGATTTTAAAGGCATACGTATGACCTGGCCTTTTTCTGAAATTATAATCATGTCGCGATCCAAATCTTTGTTATTAATCAAACGCGCGCCAACAATTTTACCGGTTTTGCTGTTGATCTTGGCTGTCTTAATACCAGTACCGCCACGGCCCTGCAGCCTATATTCCTTAATTCCTGTTCGTTTGCCAAAACCATTTTCCATAACCACTAATAAATCCAGATTCTCATCTTTGACAGCTTTTTCACTAATATCCATGCGCACAACCACATCATCTCCTTTTAATCTAATGCCTCTGACCCCGGCAGCTGCCCGGCCCATGGCCCTAATGCCTTTTTCTTTAAACCTGACTGACATGCCTCCGGAAGTGACTAGGATAATTTCATCATCGCCAGTTGAAGGCTTGGCCCAAAGTAAAATATCACCACCCGATTTTAATTTAATGGCGATCAAACCGCTTTTTCTGACCTTGGTTATTTCCTGAATATCAACTTTTTTAATTAAGCCCTTTTTCGTGACTAAGACCAAATATTTATAGCCGCTCAAATCAGCCAGATCCAAAACTGAAGTCACTTTTTCATGCGGCGCTAATTGCAAGAAGTTGACTAAGGCCTGGCCTTTGGCAGTTCTGGTTGTTTGCGGCACTTCATATGCTTTCAGCTGGAAGACACGGCCACTGGTGGTGAAGAATAATAAATCAGAATGAGTAGTAGTGGTAAAGAAATGATCAACAATATCTTCTTCTTTAGTGGTTAAGCCCATCACTCCCTTGCCGCCGCGCGATTGGGTTTTAAAAGTATCAGTGGGCAGGCGCTTAATATAGCCGTCTTGGGTCACCATGACCATTGTCGGCTCATTGGGAATCAAATCCTTAACAGAAAATTCACCGACTGGCGACTTTACTATTTCTGTTCTTCTCTCATCGCCATATTTATCCTTTATCTCGGTCAAGTCCTTTTTAATAATATGTAAAATTTTTGTTCTTGATTTTAAAATTGATTCTAGGTCTTCAATTAATTTCTTCTTCTCCTTTAATTCGTCAATTAATTTCTGCCTTTCCAAATTAGCCAATTGCTGCAATTTCATTTCCAAAATCGCAATGGCCTGAATTTCCGTAAACTTGAATTTTTTCATTAAATTTATCCTGGCCTCTTCGCGATCTTTTGATTTTTTAATCGTACTGATCACACGATCAATATCTTTCAAGGCCTTAACTAAGCCCTCCAAAATATGGGCTCTTTCCTTGGCTTTATTTAAATCAAATTCTGTTCTGCGTTTAATCACCACTTCCCGGTGCTTGATATATTCTTCCAAGATCATTTTTAAAGTTAAAACTCGCGGCTGCAAGCCATCAATCAGCGCCAAGGTATTAACATGGAAAGTTTCCTGCAGCGGCGTTGATTTAAATAATTGGTTCAAAATCTTTTTAGGATAAGATTCTTTTTTTAATTCAATCACTATGCGCACACCGTCTTTATTGGATTCATCGCGCAAGTCCTTAATATCTTTAATTTTCTTATCTTGGACTAACGAAGCAATTTTCTCCACCAAAGTTGACTTGTTCACGCGATAGGGAATTTCATTGATAATAATTTTAAAGCGGCCGCTTTTATCTTCAACAATTTCTGCTTTGGCGCGCATTACAATCGCACCCTTACCCGTGGCATAAGCCCGCTTGATTTCATTAATATCATAAATAATGCCGCCGGTCGGAAAATCAGGTCCTTTGACATATTTCATTAAGTCCTCAACCGTGGCCTTGGGATTATCAATCAAAAAAGAAATGCCATCGCAGAGTTCGCCTAAATTGTGAGGCGGAATATCAGTAGCCATGCCAACTGCAATGCCCATAGTGCCATTGAGCAATAAATTGGGCAGTTTGGCTGGTAAAACCAGGGGCTCTTGATGTGACCCGTCATAATTGGGCACAAAATTTACCGTGTCTTTATCAATATCCAAAAGCATTTCTTCGGCAATGGCTTTTAATTTGGCTTCTGTATAACGCATGGCTGCTGCCCCATCACCATCCATTGAGCCAAAATTACCTTGGCCCCAAACCAAAGGATAACGCATGGAAAAATCCTGAGCCATCCTAACCATGGAATCATAGACCGCCACATCGCCATGGGGATGGTATTTGCCCAAAACTTCACCAACCACTGTGGCTGATTTTCTAAATTTCGCTCCGGCTTTCAAACCAATATCCCACATCGCGTACAAGATGCGCCGATGAACCGGCTTTAAGCCATCACGCACATCAGGCAAAGCGCGCGAGACAATGACTGACATGGCATAATCCAAATACGAATCTTGCATTTCATCAGTAATCGAGCGCTCTTCAATTTTACCTAAATTTAAAATCTGCGAAGTTTTTTCAAAACCGGTTAAAACCTTGCCTTCCTCATCCCTTGAAACCAGGGTTTTTTTTATTTTTTTAATTAATTTTTTCTTTTTAGGTTTCATGATTATGGCTTAGCGCTATTTATATTACTGTTTTGATTTTGATTAATATTAATATTTGCTTGATTTAAATTATCTTTTACTTTGTTTAAAATCGCATTTTTAAACTGCTGCTCTTTTATTTGCGTTACTGCTTGCGCGGAAAAATCATTTATTGTATTTTGTTGGGCCTGAATTTTATTAGTTACATTTAAAAAATCTCCTTTTATCTGATCAAGACCTTGCTGTAATTTTTGTTCTTCTCCAGTAGGCGACTGTTTATTGGTATATTTTAAAGTTTGGCTTAAACTCTGTTTGACGCTAAAGAACCAAAAGACCAAAATTACAGCCATGACTGAAGTTAAACCAATATATAAAATAATATGTTTTTGGCGCAGAGTCAAATTGCCGCTGGCTTTATCTGCCTCATAATTTTCAAAATTATCCTGCTCCTCAAATTCATTTGCTGAATCCGGCATAATTTCTGCCTCAGCTTCGGTTGCCAATGAATCTAAATCTGGTAGCTGGCTCGAATTAGTATTTTCCAGAACATCTTCCTCTGAATCCAAGTCCGCAATATCCAAATTTACAAGATTATTCTCGTTTTCAGCCGGATAAAAAACCGCACCTAAAACATTTTCCGGTTCTGGCTGGCTTAAATCTTTTATTTCTATCTTGCGGCCTAAAGCAGCTTTCTTTTTGGCTTTACTTGTTTTTTGCTTGCTGCTTTTTTTGACTTTTTTATTTTTTTTAATTTTCTTTTTAAGCATAAAGCAATAAAAATAACTTTTTAAGTTTTCTCTAAAATTATTACTTTGGTCTCTTCCTGAGGCAAATCCTTTTTGCTTATTTTCAATTTTTCCATTTTCTCAGGCGAACTCACGCCAAATTCTTTTAAAAATTTATCCACTGGTTCAAGCTTTAAATTTAAACCAGGAATTTTATAATGCGTGGGAATAACAATCCTCGGCTGAATTTGACTAATAATCTCTGCCGCTTGGGCACCATCAATTGTAAAATTTCCTCCCACTGGAATCATTAGAATGTCTGCGCCTTCCAAGAGCTCAAGCTGCTCAGAGGTTAAATTGTGCTGGCCAATATCGCCCAGATGCGCTATTTTAATGCCTTCAATCTCCAGCAAATACATGGTTATTTTACCTCTTTCTGCGCCCTCCTTATTATCATGAAAGCCAGAAATGCCGTAAATAAAAACATTTTTCACTTCGTACTCGCCTGGATTATCTATTAAAAATGGTTCGCCCTTAATGGCTTCCACATTATTATGGTCTTCATGATCATGAGTAATTAAAACAATATCTGCCTGGAATTTGGGCATTTTAATGCCGATTTTATCACTATAGGGATCAATGGCAATGACTACTTCTTTATCCTGAATTTTAAAGGCAGAATTGCCTAACCAATTGATAATCATATTTTTACTGTTTTTTAAGAAAAACTTAAATTAAGCTTGTGGCTTAATTCTATCTTAATTTTAGCACAAATAAAAAAATAAATAAAGACCTTTAAGCCGGAAATATTTCCCTTTGGCTCTTGACTTAATTATATATTTCCTATAAAATCAAAATACTTAGTTATTTTCTTATTTTTTAAGTCACCCTGACCAAAATTTGGCTAGGACTTGCTTTAGGAACAGAAAAATCTTTTAGCAGGTTAACCTTAAATAAATTCTCCCATTTAAGGAGATTTCTTTATTTTATAGGATACTAATCTACGAATGACTACGAATACTACGAATGGAAAAGTGAAAATTTGTAGATCTGTAGTTATCTGTAGATATGTAACATAAATATGTCAACTAAAGACACCGAACAAAATCAATCAAATTCTGAATTTTCCCAATTACTTTCTGATAACCAATATACAAAATTTCCCAAAATCGGCGAAGTGATCAAGGGCAAAGTTATTAGCGCTTCAAGAGCAGAAGTCCAGCTTGATATTGACGGTATTAAAACCGGTGTGGTGCGCGGCCGTGAATTATACAACGAGTCAGAAGAATATGGCCATTTAAAACCAGACGATGTTGTTGAAGCGACTATTATTGAATTGGAAAATGAAAATGGACAACTTGAACTCTCTTTTCGTTATGCTGGCCAGCAGCGCGCTTGGGAAAATCTCAAGGAATTACTGAAAAAAGGCGAAGTCATTCCGGTCAAAATATTGGATGCTAATAAAGGCGGCCTGATGGTAAAAATCGGACACATCACTGGCTTTCTGCCGGTTTCACAGCTTATCCCAGAACATTATCCACGGGTAGAAGGCGGCGATAAAAATAAAATTTTGGAATTTTTAAAAAAATTAACCAATCAGATTCTAAAAGTCAAGGTTATTGATGCAGACGAAAAAGAAGACAAACTGATTGTTTCCGAAAAAGCTGCCTGGGAAGAAGCTCAGGAAAAAGTTGTTTCCAAATATAAGGTTGGCGATAAAATCAAAGGCAAGGTCACGGCTGTCACTGATTTCGGTGTTTTTGTGGAATTTGACAATAAAATGGAGGGTCTGGTTCATATTTCTGAGCTGGCCTGGCAAAGAATCGATGACCCCAAAGATTTTATCAAGGTGAGTGACACTGTTGAAGCAGAAATTATCAATATTGAAGGCACGAAAATTTTCCTTTCCATGAAAAAATTAAAACAAGATCCTTGGAAAGATGTCGCTCAAAAATATAAAATTGGCGATCTTGTTAAAGGTAAAATTTTAAAAGCCAACCCTTTTGGCTTGTTTGTGGAATTAGATCAGGATATTCATGGTTTGGCTCATATTTCTGAACTCTCTGACAAACCCGTTGCGAATCTGTCTGAAATTGGAAAACCTGGCGATGTTTTGAAATTCAAAATTATATCAATTGATCCGCAAAACCATCGCCTGGGCTTAAGTTTAAAAAACCCAAAAGAAACAAAAGCAGAAAAAGAATCAACTGCTGCTAAAGCAACGGATAATGGGAAAAAGGAAAAAGAGAAAGAAGTTAAAACCGAGAAAAAAACAGCAAAACCTGCCAAAGAAAAAAAAGTAAAAGTGAAAAAATAATTTTATCTATAATTTAAAGGGGCTGGGTTGTAAAAACCAGCTCTTTTAATTTTTTCCACAGTTTTTTTGTTGATAGTGTTTTTTTCTGCTATATTTATATTAAGAGTTGTGGCCGCAACCAAGAGTCGTATTTTGGCAATCAGCCGTATAAACGTCAACCCGAAACGGAGGTAAAAATGGAGCGAATCAGAGATCCTACTCGAAAATTTTAGTTGGGTTTCATACAAACGGGCCCGCACAATCGGATTAATTTCCAAAAAATTTGGGATGGGCTTAACCCAAAATTTATTTGAGCATCTCTGCTCATAAGCCATGACGGGGTGAAACCGATCATTTCAAGCGAAGAACGTTGTAACAAATGCTCCGCAAACTCAAACCGGGGAGGCAAACATGGTAAAAGAAATTTTCGGTCCATTTGGCTAGTTGGTGCAGCATCAACGGTGACGCCAACCATCAGCCACAAAAACCCGAAACGAGAATGGTGCGTGACAAGGGAGGGCGCATGCAACTCAAATTTCCTGTTTATGGCCTCTTTGGGGCCTAAAACAAGCGTTCTTTCACGAAAAACGTGGTCACTTAACCACATTGTCTTCATACCGGATAACAAGAGGAGACCCCCATATGAATGTAAGAGTTTTGCAGGCCAAATTCGTGGCAAAAGAAGAAAAACACGCCACAAAAGAAGTAGCGCAGGCATAGCCATAAAGAGGCGAAGGTCGTCGCTAGCCGGGATTGGCAAATTATAACGCATGTTATTACTTCCTAAAAGCCATCCCGGCTTTTAAAATTCCCAAAATTTCTATTTTTTGTTAAACTTAAGATAATGACAATCGCTTTGGCTGTAAAATTGGAGTGGGTGTTAAAAATACACACAATAACATCAACCCAAACCAGCCCAAAACCACGTAGGGTTTTGGGCAAGGAGGAGGCCTATCGCGTAACAAAATATTATTGGCTAAAGAGGTCAGAAGACAAAAATCACCTGGCTTAAGCCAGGAAGCCCTCAAGACACCTAAAAGGGTACTAATAAAAGTGGCGGCAGTTGTCGCCACTTTTTCTTATGAAAGCCAAATTACCTGTGCTATAATTAACTTGAATTCGTTAGACGTAAATCGGTTACGAGGCCCGTATCGTTTAGCGTCATTCGTCAATGTTTTTTAAGAACACGGCAGGACCTAACCGTATTACGAAACTGGCTTCGTTACCATAACCCTAACCATAACCCATCATCAATATGAAGCTCCACTTCTACGGAGGCGCTCGCGTCGTCACTGGCTCAAATTACTTAATAGAAGTTGGCCAAACCAAACTCTTGGTTGACTGTGGCTTGTTTCAGGGTCCGCCAGAAGTAAATGAATTAAACCAATTAGCTTTTCCTTATGATCCTAAAACAATTAATTATGTTTTTGTCACCCATTCGCATTTAGACCATTGCGGACGTTTGGGACAACTGGTTAAAAACGGTTTTAAAGGCCAAATCTTCTGCACTCTGCCGACTAAAGACCTCATGGCCGTGGCTTTGGAAGACGCTGTTAAACTGATGTCAGAAGATTATAAAGACAAAGGGCTTGAACCATTATATGGCCAGCAAGATTTACAAACCATGCTTGGCCTGATAAAAACCCAGGAATATAATCAGCCAATAAAATTAAATAAAAATATTGAATTTATTTTACGAGATGCAGGCCACATTCTTGGCTCCAGTATGATTGAACTTTTTTTAAACGAAGGAACCAAAAAAGTAAAAATTGTTTTTACAGGTGATTTGGGCAACCCGCCCACCCCGCTTTTAAATCCAACCTACCAAATCACTGACACTGACTACCTGCTCATTGATTCAGCTTATGGCGACAGAAATCATGAGTCAAAAGAACAACGCCGAGAACTATTAAAACAGGCCTTTTTGGATGCAATTAATCGAAAGGCGGTTTTAATGATTCCTTCTTTTGCCTTGGAGCGTACTCAGGAACTGCTTTATGAATTAAATGGCTTTGTGGAAAATAAATTAATTCCCCCAGTCCCAATTTTTATTGATAGTCCTTTGGCTATAAAAATAACCGAGGTCTACAAAAAACATCAGAATTATTTTAATAAAAAAACGCGCTATATAATTGCCTCGGGCGATAACATTTTTGCCTTTCCTGGTTTGAAATTTACCTCTACTGCCAATGAATCAAAAAGAATTAATAAGGTGCCAACGCCCAAGGTGATTATTGCTGGCAGCGGCATGTCAACTGGCGGCCGAATCTTGTTCCATGAAAAATTATATCTGAGCGATCCTAATAATCTTTTTCTGGTCATTGGTTTTCAGGTTGAAGGCACGCTGGGCCGTAAAATTCTGGAAGGCATTCCCTTGGTCCATATTATGGGCGAAGATATTAAAAATAAAGCCGAGAGCCGGGCCATTGGCGGCTACTCTGCTCATGCTGACCAACGGCAGATTTTAAAATTCATTAAAAACATAAAAAAACCTATTAAAATGGTCTTCCCAGTCCAGGGTGAAAAAAGGCCAGCTGAGGTTTTAAGAAAATTAATTACAAGCAAACTGGGCATTGTGGCTGAACTGCCCAAATATGAACAAGTTGTTGAACTGTAATTTTTTCTAATCAAAAATAACCCAAAGCCAAAAGCTGGGTTATTTTTTATAATAATATAAATTGTCCCAAAGGGACCACTTAGTGGTAAAATTTATTCTTCTTTTTTTTCTGGCTGATTGAGTTTTATACTGACAAAGGCCTTTTCTTTCATGCCGATTATCCGAACCAGTTGTCTGATAGAATCAATATTCCTGCCCTGCTTGCCAATCAGAGTGCCCAAATCCTCTGGATCAACATCAATAGTCAATAAAACGCCGCGTTCATTGACTGTTCTTTTCACCTTTACCTTTTTAGGATTGCTGACCAGCATGTCTAATAAAGTTTCTAAAAATTTCTGATCTTTTTCCATAGGTCAATTAATTACTTAATTAAAGAATTATTTGATTGAGTAATCTAATCACTGCTTTAATATTATACCTCATCTTAGCAAAAATTTGCTAATGTGTCAATGTTAGAAACCAAGAGGCCTAGAACTGGTTAATTTGTTAAAAACCCTATAAATATTCACTTTTCTTGACATTAGGTGTATAATATAAGTTATAAAGATATTTATTAATAATTAAATAAGCAAACGTTATGGCAAAAATGACCAAATCTCAAATCTTGGCTGCTTTAGCAGAAAGCACCAACCTGAAGAAAAAAGAGGTTGAAGCTGTTTTAATGGCCATGGT
>JAPLYF010000036.1 GCA_026395675.1 Candidatus Parcubacteria bacterium | reverse complement strand
AAAAATAGTATAATAAATAAAAGAGAGTATTCCCAAAAATTATTCTCTAACAAAGCTCGTCCTTGCCTCAAATCTTGGGCGAGTTTTGTTTATAAAAGATAAAAAATATTAAATTGTACTAAATTTACGGATTACTGCCCTGACTACTCCCTGTATTATAACGTTCTTGACAAAAATTGGTTTCATGCTTGAATTAGCCGGCTGTAACCTAATACGATTAGCTTCTTTGTAAAATTTCTTTAAGGTTGCATAAGCATTATCAAGTAATGCCACAACAACCTCTCCATTTTTAGGGCTAGGATTTTTTTCCACAATTACAAAATCTCCATCAAGGATTCCTTCGTCAATCATTGATTCGCCTTTTACCTTTAAAACAAAAGCTTTGGCTTCATCTTTGACCAAATCTTTGGGTACAGCAATTTTTTCATTGGTTTCCACTGCCTCAATTGGCTGTCCAGCTGTAATTAGTCCTGCCAGGGTTAAAAATATTGCGACTGCCCTTTCATTTTCAATAATTTCAATTGACCTGGCCTCATTAGGATCAATTTTTAAATAGCCCTTTTCCTGCAAAGTCTGGATATGCTCGCAAACCGTGGCAGTTGAGCTCCTCTAAGGATGCCTCTGAATAGGAATAAAATTGAAATTTATCCCTACCCCTCCTTTTAAAGCCCTCCGCAATATTTGATGGGACTGATACTCCACATCTACGCATTTGAGTAACCAATCCAAATAATTCATAATCGGGAAAATCCTTTGTACTTTTGTAAATTAATAAAACTAACCGATGTGCACTTTGCCAAGCTAATAGATCTTTAAATGTTTTAATTTGTGTCATCATAAATCAATCCTAAATCTTAATTCTTATATCTTATATCTTCGCAGACACCCGAACAAACCCCGAATCTATAAGAGTATTATACCAAACAAAAACCGAATGTCAAGAGTCACTTATCTACAATGTACCAGAGCTCGCTTAGCTCGCTCGGTACATTGCACGCAATCTCTTTTTTACCATTTTCCATTTTTTCAGAGCTCGTTTCACTTGCACGGTATACTGCAAACAAATAAAAAATCGCTCCTAATGGAACGATTTTCCACCCCTATTTCTTCTTTTTCTTAACCACTTTCTTTTTAGGAGCGCAACAACGACATCCACATTTTGGCATAAATATAAAAATTAATGATTAATTGTTTAATTATAGCATAATAATTTAATTCTAAAAAATCCTTAACTCTTGACTTATAAATTTTGATCTGTTAAGCTAATAAAAAATTAACCAAAGGAGGAAGTAGGAAATGAGTCAAAAAGATCAATTATCCGGAGAGTTGGATGAAAGGAATTGCTTAGGCTGGTGCAATAAAAGATTCAAGCCGAAAGGAAATGAACATTTTTGTGAAGAATGCGATAAAAAAAGGCGCAGATTAGGGCACCAATTAGCGACTCATGGCCATCAGCCAAAATCTTTCAAATCACCCCCGGTTTTTTAAATTAAATAATGTTTTTCAAGACTTCCCTTTGGGAAGTCTCTTATTTTGACTTTTAAAAAATAGCATGTTAAATTATAAACAAATTAACCAAGGAGGGAAAAATGTCAGAAGAAAAGGAAAAGCCAAAAAGATGCGCTAAATGTCGCAAAAAATTTACGCCCACGCCTGAAAGAAAAATGACTTGCAAAACCTGCTATGGGCAAAATTCAAATATTCCGCCTCTGGCAGAAGAGCCGAATTTGCCAGGCATTAAAAAACAGCCGACGGATGATGTTTTTTTCAGAATACATTCCTCACCGACCAACATCCGCTGAGACAAAAAAGGAGGTAAAAAAATGACCCCACTTGAAAAGGCAAGAAAGTATCTTGAAGAAAACAAAGAGCTATTTCAATTCTTAAAGGGCCAGCCTGCTGGACAACCCATTGAAATGCCAGAAGAATTAGTCAGAGCTATTACAGTGGAGCATTTCAAAAATGTAAGCGGCCCACTGCGCGAAATCGAATTAGCCAGAGCAGAATCCCTGGCCAACGCGCACAACACTGCGCCAAAAGTTTACTGCTAAAACAGCAAAAAAATCAAAGGAGGTAGAAATGACGCCTGAAGAAAGAAGAAAGTTCAGAAAAGAGTATGACAAAAAGCCCTATCAACCACCGCCTTTAAAGCGCCAGGGGCCAATTCGCACCGGCGGATTTAAAGGGAATGTTCCTCGCCCACAGATTCTCCCGATACCAAGACAACCTCATGTCCCAAAAAGATTAATAACTGCCTAAAGAAAAAATGGCTGTAAAAAATAAGCTCCTCAAATAAACGAGGAGCTTTTTATTTTTCCAGAGTTTGCAATTCCCCCTGATCAAAAATAATTATTTTTTCTTTTTCATCTCCTGCTTTTGTGAATTGGCCTTGTTCATTTTTTAAAATTAAACGAATTGTATCTGAGGTATAGTTTGCATAATTATAATTCCATAGTTCAAAAATATAATCATTTGTCTCACGACGATCATAACCAGTAACCCAATATCCGCCATCAATGGTCTTGGCAATATAACCGCCAGTTGGATAAGCACCCCAATTCAGAATTTTTTGATCAAAATTTCTTTTACTCAAGCGCTGATAAACATTTAATACAGTACCCTCAAAATTATAATTAGGATAAAATGATTTCATAGCTAAAAGCAAGCCGTTTCTCAAAATCGGCGCGCCGTCCAGATTGTCAGGCATGGCTGCAAAGAATATTTTTTCACCATTTTTTTTCAAATCAAGAACCCTTGGTGTGTCAAACAAAATTATCTTTTTGGTTAAATTCGCAGCAGAATGCCAGGTACAATCTTTAAATAATAGGATTAAGATAAAATACAAAAATATGCTAAAGCTAAACAGAATCTGCAAAGTCAATTCTTTTTTTAATTGTAAGACCAAAAGGGCCAATAAAAAGCAAAATATAATTGAAGGCAGATAATTATATCTCTCACCCTCATCAGTCAGATTATTAAAGTTTAAAAGCAAAACTGGCAGAATTAGTATAAAATAAGCATCAAATAAAAACGGAATTTTAAATTTGTAATTTTTTAAAGTCAGCCAGATTAAAGTTAAAATTAAAATCAGCAAAAAAATAAAAAACAGTTTATTGGCCATAAAATAATTGGTCAAAAGAACTCTGGCCTTGCCAAAAAATAATAAATCAGTAATTAAGGAAATAAACATTTTAAAAATCAAGCCAAAGTGCAGGCTAAATTTTTCCTGGGCATAATAGCCAAAAATTAAACCAATTGATAAATAGCGAATAATAAAATACAGAATTAAAATTAACCAATAGCCCAAGGGTTTTAAAATTATATTTCTCCAGTCAAATTTGTTTTTGCTAAGCGCCTCGTAAAGTTCCCAAACCAAAATTAAAAGCGGCAAAGTAATAGCCATTTCTTTACTTAAAAGCGCCAGGCAAAAAAATAAAACCGAAAAGATTAAAGCCCTAAAATTATCTTTTTTCCTAAAAAATACGTAAAGATAAAAAGCCAAAAGATAAAAAAATGCCATCATGGGATCAGCAATAGCTGCTATCCAAATTACTGCTTCATTATGATTAGGCAAAATACTGAAAATAACGGCGGCTAAGATAGCAATTTTATCCGCCTGAGGCGGACCAGCCTCTGGCGGGTGTTTTTCCTTAAATTCTTCAAATAAAAGCAGACCCAATAAATAAATCACAAAAGCCACGCCAATATGAAACAGCAAATTAGTCAGATGATAAGGCAAGGGATTTAAACCGCCAATTTGATAATTTAACCAAAAAACTAGATTAACCATAGGCCGATAACTTCCTCCCACTCCCCTTTCGCCGTAATAATTAGCGCTAAAATAATCTATTAAAGAATGCTGGGTATTTTTGGCAATATTCAGCCAATCAAAATCATCAGATAAGAAAAAGTCCTTTAGATTAAAAGCAAAAAGGGCTGAATTCAAAAGAATTAAGCCCAAGAGAACTAAAAGATGGAATTTGTATTTTTTAAAAATCATTTTAAATTAAAATTTTTAAGGTTAGTGGGATTATTCCTGTCCTCCAGCCATCGGACGGGATTTTGCTGGATATAATATCTGATACTATTCAAGTCATCCTCATCGCGGATAACGTGGTCATGGAATGATTTTTGCCACTGGAAATAATTGTTTTGCGTTTTATTTATTTTACGCGACGAAAACGTTTTAAAACCGCGGACAATTTCGGATAATCCATGTATTGTAGGGAACGGTTTAAAACCGTTCCCTACGGAAACCGCGGTTTTATAATATTCATTATTTATTATTTCAATAATACCATGTACATGATTTGGTACGATAACAAATTCGTCCAATTGACAATGTTTATAATGGTTGGGTAAATCAAACCAACATTCGTTTACAATTTCACCCAAATCATTCAAAATCATTTTGCCGTCAATAACCTCGCCAAAATGCGGAATACGGTTTTGGGTGCAAATGGTTATATAATATTGGCCAGGCATGGAATAATCATACCCAAACCACCGATTTTGTTTTCTATCTTTGCCCAAATACATTTTTTATTTTTATTTTTTATTTTTAAACCTATTTTAAATGAAATTTTTATTTATTATTTTTTAATTTTTCTAAAAATTTTATCACATCTAAACCAGGATAAACACTGATCCTTTTTAGTTCCAATAAATTATCAGTGGGCTGCCAAGCATCTTGGTCAAAAGTTAACCCAGCTTCATAGCCAGCTTGTTTGGCCAAATTCTCAATCTGTTGATTATACATGCCAAAGGGATAAAGGATGCCAAACCGTGTGCGAGCCAATTTCCACCAAACCGCTTTTATCAAGTTCAATAATCTGCTCCGGTGTAACCCAATTCTTGCCGCGCACACCTGTCATAATGTACATATTTGATTTTATTTTTAGGTTTTGTAAAATCGGCCAGGCCTTGGTGTAAAAATCCTCATTGCCATCGTCAAAAGTAATGGCCATTATTTTTTCCTTGGGTAATCTTTTGGCTTCAAGGTCTTGAACAATTTCACTCATAAAAACCGGACGATAATCATTTTTAATCAAATCATTCAGAATCGTTTCAAATTTGTCCGGCTCAATAAAAAAACCCTTATTAAAATTGCTTAAATTGGCCGGCGCCTTATCAATATGGTGAAAATTTAAAATTGGGATAAAAACTTTTTCACCAGCCGAAACAGCTATAGGGATTTTAGCCGACTCATCACCAGGAGCTTGTTCGGTCTTTATATACTTATCTTCCGCCGGATTTGATTTTAATTTGATTATAAAAATATCCAGTAAAATAATAACAATTATTATCAATGTGCCAACAATAATATCAAATAAAATATGCCTATTTTTTAACCAATCTAATTTCATAATTTTATTATTTGCCTCTATTTTAGCATTAAAATCCTTATTTTGCCAATAAAAAAGCATCCCTTTTTCTGCTTTTAGCCAGAGATGCAAAGTATTGTATTTTAAGCGTTCTCTAAATTTAATGGCAAAGTTACCGTAAAAATACTGCCCTTGCCCAATTCGCTTTTTACCCCAATCTCGCCACCATGGGCCTGGACAATCCATTTACAGATGGCTAAACCAAGGCCGCTGCCCTTTTCCCCATGTTCATGATCAATTCTGTAAAAACGGGAAAAAAGATTGGGCAAATCTTTTTCCGCAATGCCAATCCCCTGATCCTCAATCTCAAAATAGGCATTATTCTTGTCTTTAAAAAGCCTCATCCTTATCTTTTTCCCGTTAGGCGCGAATTTTAAGGCATTACTGATTAAATTAAACAATAGGCTTTTAATTTTTTCGCGATCTCCGTTAATAGAAATATTTTTTTCTATATCAGCTATGAATCTAACTCCCTTATCTTCAACTAAGATTAAAGAGTCATCATATATATTCAAAGCCAACTCGCTCAAATTTATATTTACTTTTTTAAGCTCAACTTTGCCGACATCAGCTCTAGACAAAAAAATTAAATCC
Organism: Candidatus Parcubacteria bacterium; assembly: GCA_026395675.1. Lineage (GTDB taxonomy): Bacteria > Patescibacteriota > Patescibacteriia > CAIXNZ01 > CAIXNZ01 > JAPLYF01. Next base: position 77 of record JAPLYF010000036.1, on the reverse strand, counting down.
TTAATTAAATTAGAAAGCCGGTCAACAGACCTATCCATCCTGACAAAAGATTTGGCAGTTTCAAATTCATCTAATCT
>JAPLYF010000028.1 GCA_026395675.1 Candidatus Parcubacteria bacterium | reverse complement strand
AAAAGTATTATTATTAAAATTATATACTTTTTCATTTTAATCTAACGAAAATACTCCAAAAAAACGGAGTATTTTTAATTGTTATTTTTTATTTGATTCTTGCTTGGGCCCTTCTTCAACTGCCTTTGCTTCTTTAACTTCTTCACCTTCTTTCTCGCCTTCTTTTCCTTTTTCAACAACTTCTACTTCAGCCACTGGCTTTATTTCTTCAATTTTTTCCTCTTGAATTTCAGTGATTAAAGCCACCACTTCATCTGGTGATGTCAAAATTTTTATGCCCGCAGGAATCGAGAGTTCTTTGATGTGAATTGCATCATTGAAATTTTTTAAACCCGTAAGATTAACTTTAATTTCCTTTAATAGTTCAAGATCCTTAGGCAAACATTCTATTTCAACCTCATCAATATTTTTTACTAAAACGCCGCCTAATTCCTTGACTGCTGGCGCTTCGCCCTCAAATTCTAATTTTAAATTAGCTTTGATCTTTTCATCTTCTTTTACCTGATAAAAGTCAACATGAATGATTTCATCATTGACAGGATCTAATTGTAAATCATGAATTAATGTCTTAATTGGCTTGGCTTCATTGATCTGTAAATTGATCAAGCTGCTCTCCCCCACTTGACTGTAAACTTTAAAGAAATCATTTTTTTTCACAGCCAAATTTTGATTTTTGATATTATGGCCATATAAAACAGCGGGGATCAAATTTTGCTCCCTTAATTTTTGCGCCTTTTTGCCTATTAATTCTCTGGGTTCTGCTCTGAGAGTATAAGTTGTCATAAATTAAAACAAATTTATTATAATAAAGGAAATTTATCTAAATTTTCCATATTTAATAGCTTAAATTATTTTTTTAAATTTGTCAATTGCCCAAGTAAGTAAAAATATTAGATTTATCTTAAATTTCAAACTCTTTTTCTTCCGAACTTAAAACATTTCCCCTGATAATGATTGATTCAAGCAAACCGACTAAAATCATATTACTTAATAAAGAACTGCCGCCATAGCTTAAAAAGGGCAAGGTAATGCCAGTGATTGGCAAAAGCCCTAAATTGCCACCGATATTAATATAAATCTGTATAATCCATAAAGTGCAAATGGAAATGACTAGATATAAGGCGAAATTATCCTTAGTTCTTTTGGCAATTTTTATCATTCTGGAAAACAAAAACGTAAAAAGACCCAGGAGCAAGACAATGCCGGCTAAACCCAATTCTTCGGCCAGGACAGCGAAAATAAAATCTGTCTGACTTTCTGGTAAAAACTTTAACTGGCTCTGAGAGCCAAAGGCCAAGCCCTTGCCTAATAATTTGCCGGAGCCAATGGCAATCATGGCTTGGCTGCGATTATAACCGCTGCCCAGCGGATCCAGATCAGGATTTAAAAAAACCCTGACCCTTTCTTTTTGATAGGGCTGGAAAAGAAAAAACCAGAGAAAAACGCTGGTCAGAATTAAAATGACTGACAAAAAAACCAAATAACTTTTTTTTATACCTGTCAGTAAAATTAAAACCAGCCAGAGACCGAATAAAATGACCGCCGAGCCAAAATCCGGCTGCAAAGCAATTAATATTACCACTAAAATAACGCCCAAGCTGCTCAAAATAAAATATTTCAGCTGACCAATATATTTCGCTTTTTCGCTAAAAAATTTGCTCAAATAAATAATCAAAAATACTTTTACTAATTCCACCGGCTGAAAAGAAAAAATGCCAAGATTAAACCAGCCGGTTGTGCCCCTGATCTTTGTTCCCATAATCCTTTGCCAAAAAATTAGAACTAATATTAATAAAATAATTCCAATGGTATACAAAAATAAATTGTATCTTTTCAAGGCGCGGTAGTCAATAAAAAAAACCATCAGAAATATTAAAAAAATTCCCAAAATAAAAAAAACTATTTGCTTTTTAAAATTTAATATACTTTGTACGCTTTGGCTGCCAATCGCTGTACTGTAAAGCAAGACAATACTCAGGATAATTAAAAGACAAATAGAAATAAATAAAAGCCAGTCAAATTTTTTCAAATAAAAATTTAGCTTATTTAATTTCATAAATTCACTTTTTGTCTAAAGTTTTAAAAAAACATTTGGATCTAAGATGTTGACATCAGGTATAATTTCAACGCTCTCAATTTTTGGCAAGCGCTGGAAAAAATTCACTTCTAAATTTTTGGTCTGGCCGTTTTGTAAGATGCCCGAAGGCACTTGATTTATGGCCACTACTTGCCCGTTGCTCTTCAAAAACAGCTGCAAAATAACATTGCTATAATTATAAGCACTCGAATTTTCAATCTCAAAAGAAACTCGATTGACAGGCACCTTTTGTTCCAGCCCAAGCTCGGCTGAAGGTATGTATTTAACATTTTTAAAATCGAATTTAAATTTCTCAAAAACAAGTTTAGCATAATTAATTTCTTTTTGCCAATTGACATGACTGAAAATAACATTCGTAACCAAGTTGCCATCAGCTACTGATAAATCCATAATTTTCTTTTTTTCACCAGGCATAATAAATCCCTGACGGACGGCTGATAACTTTTCACCTAATTTAAATTGATAATCAAAGGTGGCAAACCATTTCAAACTGGGATTACTTATCTCTGCCGCAATATCATAGTCCTTAGCCCCGGGGAAGGTTTGTATATTACTGACAGAAATTGCCGGCGGCAAATTAAATTGTCTTAAAAAACCGAAATCGTGATTGGGCGCAGACAAATCCTGCAAAATTGCATTATATTCGTTTTGTTTGATTACCAAATTTAAGCTAAGCGAATAAAAAACATAAGCCAATAAAGAGACATCAAAAACAATCAATAAAATAATTAAAATATTTTTCAATAATAATTTATGAGTGACATACCAATAAGATACGCTCAACTGCTTTTCATAAAATTGATCTTCGTTAACCATAATTTTGAAATCCTTACGAAATTACGAATTAAATCCGAATATACGAAAATTAAGAAAAAAATGCCTTTCGTATTTTCGTAAAATATTCGTATTTCGTATAGTTATATTATACCATTTTATCCATTCTTAGTAAAAATTTCGCTTGAACCAAACTATAAACTATGCTATAATTAATAAAGAAAGCGATGCCTAGATCACGCTTTTTACTTATTTAAAATCTTAAATCTTATCAGCCGAAGGCTGATCCGCCTCTGGCGGATATCTTACATCTTAAATCCAAAGAATTATGTCTCCAAAAGCACCTAAATTAGCAGCCAAAACTCCTAAAAGCAAAGCGTCTAGTGAATATACAGCCAAGCAAATTACTGTCTTAGAAGGCCTTGAGCCAGTGCGCAAAAGACCAGGCATGTATATTGGCAATACTGCAGAAACTGGCTTGCACCATTTGGTTTGGGAAGTGGTAGATAATGCCATTGATGAAGCCATGTCTGGCTACTGCAATCTGATAAATGTAATTTTAACCTCTGATGGCATGATTTCAGTTGAAGACAACGGACGCGGCATACCAGTGGAAATCCACCCTCAAACCAAAGTTTCTGCCGTGGAAACGGTTTTAACTAAACTTCATGCTGGCGGTAAATTTGGCGAAGGTGGCTACAAGGTTTCTGGCGGTTTGCACGGGGTTGGCGTATCTGTTGTTAATGCCCTTTCAGAATATATGCGTGCGGAAGTCAAAAGAGATGGCAAGCTCTGGGTCCAGGAATATAAGCGCGGCAAACCTCAGGCCAAGGTTAAGGCCATAAAACCAGTGCGCGGCACTGGCACCACTATTATTTTCAAGCCAGATCCCCAGATCTTCACTACCTTGGAATTCAAATTAAAAAACATTCTGGATCATTTAAGGCAGCAGGCCTATTTGACCAAAGCTGTAAAAATTGAGATTGCGGATGATCGAGATAAAAAGAATAAAACGCTCTACACTTTTTATTTTGAAGGCGGCATTGCCTCTTATGTCCGCTACTTAAATCATGCCAAAGAGCCAAAACATGACACCATATTTTATGTTAATAAGGAAATCGAAGGCACTATTATTGAAATTGCTTTGCAGTATGTTGATGAATTCAATGAAACAACTATTACTTTTGCCAATAATATTCATACCACGGAAGGCGGCATGCATTTAGCTGGCTTTAAAACCGCCTTAACCAGAACATTAAATAACTATGCCCGCAACAAAAATTATTTAAAGGAAAAAGAGGAAAATTTAACTGGCGATGATACTCTGGAAGGACTAACTGCAATTGTTAGTGTTAAATTAAAGGATCCGCAATTTGAAGGCCAGACCAAAAGCAAATTGGGCAATGCTGAAGTCAAATCAATGGTTGATAATGTGATGAATGAATTTTTTGGTATTTATTTGGAAGAACATCCCAGGGATGCCGAAGCCATCATGGGCAAATGCTTGCTAGCGGCCAAAGCCAGATTAGCAGCCAAAACCGCCCGCGATACGATTTTAAGAAAAGGCGCTTTGGAGGGCCTGACCTTGCCAGGTAAATTATCGGATTGTTCCAGCCGTGACGCGCAGATTTCTGAACTTTATATTGTTGAGGGTGATTCTGCCGGCGGGTCAGCCAAACAAGGCAGAAACCGGGAATTCCAGGCCATTTTACCATTGCGCGGTAAAATCTTAAATGTGGAAAGGACCAGAATTGATAAAATACTGGCTAATAATGAATTAAAATCATTAATCATTGCTTTAGGCACAAATATTGGCGAACAATTTAATATTGCGGATTTACGTTATCATAAAGTAATCATTATGACTGATGCTGATGTTGACGGGGCTCATATCAGAACTTTGCTCTTAACCTTTTTCTTCCGCCATTTTCCAGAACTAATTACTAAGGGCCATATTTTCATTGCTAAACCGCCGCTCTATCGTTTAGCCAAGGGCAAGGAAATCAGATATGCTTATGCGGATGAAGAAAAGGAAAAAATAATTACTGAACTAACTAAAATAAAAGAGAAACCAGAAAAAGTTAAAAAGCCAGAAGTGACTGAAGTTGTTGAAGTTGAAGGCGAAGAAACGGAAATTGTTTCTAAAGGCGGACAAAAAATTGTTATCCAGCGTTATAAAGGTTTGGGCGAAATGAATCCTGACCAGCTTTGGCAAACAACCATGGATCCAGCCACCCGCGTTATGAAAAAAGTAAACATCTTGGATGCGGCCAAAGCCGATGAGGTCTTTGATATTTTAATGGGTAATGAAGTGGAAAATCGCAAAAAATTTATTGAAATTCGCGCCAAATCAGTAAAAAATTTGGATATTTAATTTATTGGAAATAAGAAATACGTAATAAGTAATAGGAATTGGTAAAAATTTATATAATTTTTCTCTACAAAATTTTAAAACATAATATTGTTCAAAGCTAAAAAGCGCGATTGGAGTCGTGTTTTTTAGTTTGACTTTGAAGCGGTTTAAATGTAAAATTAGAGTAAATTTCAGCAATTTTATTATAATTTCCTTTATGCGCAATAAAATCGCTAGAGTAATAATTATTATATTAGTTGTGATTTTTGGTATTGTGGTTGGGGTTTTGATTTTTAGCCATGCTCCACAATCCGAACAACTAATACAAAAACGGGATATTAACATGCCAGCTGACAAGAAAACCTGCGAGGCATTAGGTGGTAATTGGGGAAAAATCGGGCTCTCTCCAATAGAGCAGTGCAATTTACCCACAAAAGATGCGGAAAAAAAATGTACAGATTCATCAGATTGCCAAGGATCATGTATTGCTGAAAAATCAGGAGTAGATTGGGAAAAAGATTTTCGCGGCAACATTATAGGTAAATGCACTGCCTGGAAAATTACCCTTGGTTGCCAAGATTTTGTTAATGATGGTAAGGTAAGAATTATTTGCGTAGATTAAAATTGGTAAGTTAAGAATAAAACATGAGGGATTTAAATAGATTAATAAAATTTTAAAAAATAATTATGCAAGAACAATTATTAGAAAATCGAAAAGAGTTAATTAAAGGATGGTTTGAAAAATCAAAAAAAATAGAAGATAACAACTCCTTTGATAAATTTATTTATTTGTGGATATCATTTAACGCTTTTTATGTGGGCATAAACTCAGATGCACCTTATAAAAGTGAAAAAGAATTAATAAATAAAATTATTGAAGAATACAAACAATTATTTTTTAATCTAGTCCAAGACATGCCTGTTTCTTTTAGAAATTTCCAGAAATATATAGAGGGAAAAATAGAGAATAGAGGATTTATTCAAGATTTAAGATTCTCTATCAGTGAAGAAAGTCATAAAAAACGTTATAATAATCTAAAGGCACTTTGCGAATTTCTAAAATGCGTTTATCAAGTTCGTTGCAATTTATTTCATGGTGGGAAATTATTAGAAGATGGACAGAATGAAACAATAGTCAGACTGGCCTATGAGAGTTTAATTGTTTTCTTAGAAAAAATTTATAAAAAATATAATATAATATAATAATATTTTATGCCAGACAAAAATATTAACACTTACAATAATTATATCAGCGAAGGAAATGCTCTGTCTATATTAGGTCACCACGAAGAAGCGATAAAAATGTTTGATCAGGCGATTAAGATTAATCCTCATAATGCCAATGCGTATAATAGCAAGGGTGTTGACTTGAGGGATTTAGGCCACCACGAAGAAGCAATAAAAATGTTTGATCAGGCGATTAAGATTAGTCCTCAATATGACATAGCTTATAATAACAAAGGACTTGCTTTGGGAGATTTAGGCCGCAACGATGAATCTATAAAAACGTATGATCAGGCAATCGAAATTAATCCTCAATTTGCTTATGCCTATTACAACAAAGGAGTTGCTTTAGCTAAATTAGGCAAGTATGAAGAAGCGATAAAAGTATTTGATAAGGCGACTGAGATTAATCCTCAAGATGCCAGGGTTTATTTTAGTAAAGGAGTTGCCTTGGTAAATTTAGGCCGCCAAGAAGAAGCAATAAAAATGTTTGATCAGGCAATTCAAACTAATCCCAAAGATGCCAATGCTTATTATAACAAAGGATGTGTTTTAGGAGATTTAGGCCACCACGAAGACGCGATAAAGATGTATGATCAGGCAATTCAAATTAATCCCAAAGATGCTAGGGCTTATTTTAACAAAGGAGTTGCCTTGGTAAATTTAGGACACCACGAAGACGCGATAAAAATGTATGATCAGGCAATTCAAATTAATCCACAAGATGCTATGGCTTATTTTAGTAAAGGAGTTGCCTTGGGAAATTTAGGACACCACGAAGAAGCAATAAAAATGTATGACCAGGCGATTAAGATTAATCCTCAATATGCCCAAGCTTATACTAACAAAGGGGCTGCCTTGGTAAATTTAGGACAACACGAAGAAGCAATAAAAACGTATGACCAGGCGATTAAGATTAATCCTTATTTAATTGAAGCTTATAACAATAAAGGCGTTACCTTGGCAAATTTAGGACACCACGAAGAAGCAATAAAAATGTTTGATCAGGCAATTGAGATTAATCCTAAACATGCCGATGCTTATTATAACAAAGGAGTTGATTTAGGAAATTTAGGTCGCTACGAAGAATCAATCGAAATGTATGATAAAGCCATTAAGATCAATCCTCGATATTTTGAAGCATATTATAACAAAGGCACTTCTTTGGGCATATTATATCGCCTAGAAGATGCAATAGAGATGTTTAATAAGGCCATTGAGATTAATACCCATGACTATGATTCGTATTTTAACAAAGGGATTACATTGGGTAAATTAGAGCGCTTTCAAGAAGCTATTAAGATGTATGATAAAGCCATAGAGATAAATCCTCAGTATTTTGATCCATATTATAATAAGGGTAATGCTTTGGGAAGATTAGAGCTTCATGATGATGCGATTAAGATGTATGATAAAGCCATTAAGATTAATCCCCAATATTTTGAAGCATATCATAATATAGGATATATCTTAGGGAAACTAGGACAATATGAAGAAGCGATTGAGATGCACGATAAGTCCATTAAAATCAATCCCCTATACGCAGAGGCATATACTAGAAAGGGCATTGCGTTGGGGAATCTGGGACGTTACGAAGAAGCAGTAGGAATGTATGACAAAGCCATCGAGCTTAATCCACATTATACTGAAGCGTATGCATTGAAAGGGACTATTTTATGGGATTTAGGACGCCATGAGGAAGCATTAATATACATTGATAGCGCTTTAAAATTATCACCACAAAATAAAGATCTCATTAAACTCGAAGAATTTTTAAAAAGAAAATTAAAAGAAGAAAAGGGTAAATAGTATGTGCAATGATTATCAGAAGTCAAATAAGTTTATCTGACTTTAAAGTAGATTAATACAAAATTATATATTGATTTTAATAAGGTATGAAAAAGTTAATATTTTAGACGCAGCTAAAGCCGATGAAGTCTTTGAAATTCTCATGGGTAATGAAGTGGAAAACCGCAAAAAATTCATTGAAATCCGCGCCAAATCAGTAAAAAATTTGGATATTTAATTTTTCTCTATAAAATTTAAAAACATAATATTGTTCTAAGCTAAAAAGCGCGATTGGAGTCGTGCTTTTTAGTTTGACTTAGCAAAATTTTAGGCGTAAAATTAGAATAAATTAATCACTAAGCGATCCCTTAGGGACTTAAATTTTAAGCTTTCAAATATGGAGCAGAAATGCCTTTTAAAAAATGAAAATAAGGAAAATGTAGTTTATGTTTTTATTGATGCCTCTAACATCTGGGAAGTTCAAAAAGCAAAAGTAAAATTTTTTGATTATAGCAAACTGCGACAATTTTTAAAGAATAAATTTTGCGCCTCGGAAATACAGGTGTTTTACTATACTGCTTACCCGGCAGATGGCACCAGGGATTATAGTATTGATGGAAAACATAGATTTTTAACCTTTCTCAAAAAAGGACTTGGTTTTACTGTGCGTAAAAAAGAATTAAAGCGCATTAGTATAATTACAGAAGAAGGCGAATCAATTGAAGAAAAAGGTAATATGGATGTGGAAATTACGATTGATTCATTGCATCATAAAAATAAATATGACATCGCCGTATTTTTCAGTGGCGATTCTGACTTTTTGGCTCTTGTCAGCTATTTAAGAAACGGTGGCAAAAAGGTTTATATTTTTTCCTCTAAAAACAATATTTCAGAGGAATTAAGGACAGGTAGTGATGGTTATTTTGATGTATTGGCATTAACAGAAGATATATGGGGGAGAGATTTAATACATAGAGCAGTATTGAAAAAGGATATAAATAAAACAACCCTCCGCGAGGAGGATTGCCCTTAGATGTAATACCCTTTCAGTTATATGGTAGAACTGAAAGACATTATTATAATAACATAGCTAAAAATATCTGTCAATAATCATTATCCCCAGTATAATTTTTATGCTAAGCTAAGGTTAATCTGCACCCGCAACCTTATATAACTTCATAAAACCTAATAAAACCTTATATACCCTAAGACACACCCATGGACAAAAAACGCATCATGTTAAATAAAACAGATATTGAGCTTGATAAGGATAAATTAAAAAAACAACTGCAAAAACTGGTTGCTGATTTTACGGCTGACAATGGCTGGCAAAAAGCCGAGGAAGGAATTCAGACTCATTTTATTGTTAAATTGTTGGAATTACTGGGTTGGATTGGCAGTAAACATATTAAAATCAATGAGACGCAAGATGTTAAAACAGGTAAAAAGCCCGACATTATCTTAAGAGATTCAGGTTCCAAGTTATTAGTTATTGAATCAAAAGAAGCTAAAAATAAAAATGTCCTTGACGGCAGTTATGGCCCAAAGACTTTTGTTGAGCAATTATTGAATTATTGTCAGGCAGAAGGCCTGGCCTGGGGCGTTTTAACTAATTTTGTGGAATGGCGCTTATACAATGAGCCGCAAAAGTGTTTATATAAGGAAAAGAAATATGCCTTTCATGATCTTTTATGGCCAGAGGCCAATAAAAATAGCTATATTGATTTATTATCTGATGAAGGGCTGGATTTTTTATACAAGTTATCCAAATCTGATTTGGTTACTAAAAACGGCAAAATAGATATTGACCCGATTTATTACCCCAAACAGCTTGATCTGGAGCAGGAAAAAATCAAAAAGGAATTTTTTAACAAGATTAAAAATTGGCGCGCCAAATTGAAAAATTTTATCCATAAAAATTACGCCAGCTATTCGCTGGAAGACGTTGATTTGATGGCCCAGGAAATTTTAGACCGCATGATTTTTATGGATATTTGCCATGACAAAGGCGTAATTAATGAAAATCATATCCAATCAGTTTTAAGCGCCACCAAAAGGACATATTATGACGAACTGAAAGAAAAATTCAAGATCATGGATGAAAAATTCAATACCGAGCTTTTTGCGTCTAATGAATGCGATCAGATCAAAATTAATAACAAAGAAATGGAGCCGATAATCAGGGAGCTGGATGAAATTAATTTTGCCAAATTGAGTGTCCATATCATCGGCGAGGTTTATGAAAATTATCTGGGCGAATTATTAAAATCATCGGCCCAAAGCCCTGACAAGATTAAGGAAAAGCAGAAAAGCAAAAGAAAATCCCAGGGCATTTATTATACGCCCGATTATATTGTTGATTATATTGTCAAATACACAGTAGGCGAGCTTTTGAAAAACGTTAAGACAGTTGCTGAAATTGAGAAGATCAGAGTGCTTGACCCCGCCTGCGGTTCCGGCTCATTTTTAATCCGGGCTTTTGATGAATTTTATAATGCTTATACTAGAGTAAAGAAGGACTTAGGTTTTGATATTAAAAAGAAAATTTTACAGAAAAATTTATTTGGTGTTGACTTAGATGAGCGAGCCGTGGAAATTACCAAGCTAAATTTGATGATTAAAGCTCTTGAAGGCGCGACAGTTAAAGATTTAGAGGGCAAACATCTTTTGCCCAACTTGAAATTAAATATTCGTTGTGGCAACTCTTTAATTGGCGGTGAAAAGTTAAATAAGGGGGAAGGTACGCTCGATTTGGAGAATTACCAGAAAGAAAAGAATGAATTAATGGAATTTAGAAATAAATTTAATGCAGAGAATGATAATGACAAGAAGAAAGAGTTACTAAAAGAAATTGATGTGAAAGAGAAATTTATTAATGGCAAACTGAACAAAGGTCTGGGAAGATACTTTGCAAATCTGAAAAAAGTTAATCCCTTTAACTATACCGTCGCCTTTTGCGAGATTTTTAAAGACGGCGGATTTGATGCAGTGATCGGCAATCCGCCATATGTTGATGTTAGGAAGATTAATACTGAAGACAAAAAATTCTTATTTGATTGTTATACAACTGCAGAAAATAGAACTAATACATTTTCTATCTTTATTGAATCAGGATTAAATATACTGGGAAAAGCTGGTTTACTGGGATTTATAATTCCGAATACGATTTTAACACATTCCTCTTATAAAAAACTTAGGGAAATGATATTAAATGGATGTAATATAAAAGATATCTATAATTTGGGTTCAGGCATCTTTAAGGATGCTATGGTTGAGACAATTATTTTAATAGTAGAAAAAGAAACAACAATTTCAAAGAGGGATAAAAATAAACTAAATGTCTGTAATTATGGCGGTAACTTTGATATACCAGAATGTTTTCAAATAAAACAAATTGTTTTTCTAGAAGATTAATTTAAAATATTTTTATTGCGAAATAATAAATCAGTTAATGACCTTATATTAAAACTCAAAAAAGATAGCATTTTACTGGAAGATATTTACCACGGTTTTAATGGAATAAATCCAGGCAATATAAGAAACAAGGTCGTAGTAGATAAGAAAATTGATGAGAAATACAAGAAGGTAATTGATGGTAAAAATATAAAAAGATATTCTATCTCATGGGGAGGGGAATGTGTTTTGTATGATAAAAAAATATTAGAAAGAGCTCGTGATGAAGAAATTTTTTTAACCACTCCTAAGATAATGATGCAAAAAATTGGGACTAGTTTAGTAGCATCACTTGATAGCGAACAACTGTATGCTCTAATAAATACGACAATACTTTTAAAGAAAGAAGATGTTGAAAATTATGACCAGAAATTTATTCTTGCTTTATTAAATTCTAAGTTATTAAATTTTTATTATAAGGAAGAATATTTAGGGGTACAGATTAAAACTGAATTTTTAGAGCAATTGCCTATTAAAAAAATAGCAACGCAAGAAGAAAAGAAAATTAATAATAAAATTATTGACCTTGTTGACGAAATGCTTAAATTAAATAAAACGACTGAATCACGCAATAAAAATGAGACAAGAATTGAGGCCGTGGATTATGAGATTGATAAGTCGGTGTATGAACTGTATGGGTTGAGTGAGGGGGAAATCAAAATTGTTGAGGGAAAGTAAAAATTATGGAGAAAGCATTTATAGTACTATTTGATTATGTGAAAAGACTGCGTAGCCGCTATTTAAATACCCTGGCTGCTTTCAAAATTTTTGAGAGATTTAGTAGGCTATCGGCCATTAATATTGTTGGTAAAAGAAAGGCAGAAAAAAATATCAAAATTTTTAATAGCTATAGATATTTTTTTGCTACTACTAAAGAATCTGCGAAGTGTTATTTTCTAATTGAACTTGCTAAATTCTTTGACAACTGTGGTGAGTCGCTTACGGTGTATAGTGTTATAAGTTATGCCGAAAAAAATGTTGCCAAATTAACAAAACAAGACTTTTTAAACTTTCATAAGGACAGGCAAATTTTACCAGAATTATTTGCGCGATATAAACAGTTGTCATTATCAGATTTAAAAAAAATAAAAGATAGGATAAAAAGGAATGAGCATCTTATTAAAAATTTAAAGACATATCGTGATAAGTACTTAGCTCACGATGATATTATAAAGAAACAGGTGGGCATAAACAACAAAGAAATAAAAGTTTTATTTAATATAGTAAAAAGCGTTATTGCCCTCTTGTATAACAAGTTAGATTTTTCAGTAATTTCCTATGTTAATTTTGAAAAAGAGCCAATTGAAGATTTGAATAGACTAATGGAAAATTTAATTAAATGTGAGCAACTCAGATTGGATGAAATTAGAAAAAAATGGTTAAATTATGAGTAGTTTAAAATTATTGAGGGAGAATAAATATACATAAATGAGAAATATGAAAAAAATAGTTAAATCAATTTTTTCTAGCAAATGGTTTTATGGTATTTCAATTACCTTTTTGGGTGTCATTCTAACTGCTATTTTTAGTTATAATTTATTAATTAGTGTTTTGTCTTATTTGAAAAATATTTTAATCAATATATTTGGATTCGTTTTATTAGTATTAAATTTTGGAATAAAAGTATGGATAATTTTTTTAGTTTTGATGTCTTTTTGCATTCTATTTGAAATTTTTAGTTTCATTTGGCAAAAACCTGATTGGCTAAAATACAATAAAGATATTTTAAAGAAATGGATTTGGAGATGGAACTATATTAAATTTGGGAAAAAGTATGAAATTTTAGATATGGTACCATATTGTCCTGAATGCGATTGTAATTTATTAAACAGAAAAGATTTTATAGATGTTATTGCTTATTGCCCCAAATGCCTTACAGAGTATGAAGGTGACGAAATAGAAAATGAAAAAGAAATAGAGAGTTTAATATTGCGTAAAATTAATAAAGAAGAATATGGAGATAAAAGTTGAAGCGGTAGATTAAGTGGCGTACGAGTTGTATGGGTTGGGGGAGGAGGAGATTAAGATAATTGAAAATAATAAAAATGTCGTCAACTTCAAAAAAAATGAAAGCAGGTGATTACCTTCAAGAATTGGCAAATCAAAGCGGCGAAGAGTGGTTGAAATCCCTTATAGGGAGAATTTTTTTGTTGCGCACAGTTCCAGATGAAGCGTTTCTTGATGGCATCTACAAACAATTTTTAACTGCATACAAGTTACGAGAGAAGAAACCTGGAGAAGTTGAATCCACATCACAGCTCGTAGCTGCTCAGAGAACTGTTGGGGCAAGCGGATTTATTTTTAAGAGTTTGAAGCACGAAAGTGGTGTTAACGCCCTTGAGTGTGGTGCAATAATTCCTTTTCATCAGAAGCTGACGGTAGTATATGGTAAGAATGGAAGTGGTAAATCTGGTTTTGTACGGATACTCAAAAGAGTTGCGGGTTCTAGAACACAAGAGGAAGTATGGCAGAACGTCCACAGTATTAGGACAAAAAATTGTTGCAAGGCGGAAATAAAATATGCAAGTAATAGTAGGGATGCAGTATGCCAGTGGAATGGTGAAATTAGGGTTGCTCCTTTTGACCAAACGTCTATTTTCGACGGCAAGTGTGTTCCAATCTACTTGAATAAAAGTCTCAGCTTCTCTTATCAACCTTACGGCTTTGAATTATTTCAAGTCCTCTCTAATTCCCTGCAAGGTTTACAAGATCGGCTCACGGCTGACATCCAGAGAGCTGAAAATGATAAGCCGTCGATTGATGACATTTTCAACGAAGAGACTTCTATCGGAAAGTTTGTTGCAGGAATAACAGCAGTTACAAAGCCAGAGGATTTAAACAAACTTCCCGCTTGGGATGCTAAAGAGCAAAAGGCTCTCGCAGATAAAACAAAAGAACGGAAGGGGCTGCAAAACCTTGAACAGCAATCCGAATTACTGTACACGCGGCAGCAAAAACTTAAAACTTTGGAAGATGTGCTCACGCAAGTGCAATCCGAACTATCTGCTCAAAACATTAGGGCTTATTTCAGTTTAGTTAAGAAGTTACGCCAGCTTAAAAAGAAGCATTCAACTAAGAAAGGCAAGACGCTTGAGGACTACGACATAGCGGAGATGGAATCAGGCGAATGGGAGAAGTTTATTGATGCTGGTGAAGATTACATACGCATCGCTGAGCACGACGAATACCCAGACAATGATGACCACTGCATATACTGCCAACAGAAGTTGTCAAAAGGGGCACAAAAACTCATTCAGCTTTACCGCGAGCTTTTCCGGGAAGAGGAAACTTCCGACATTGAGGACGTTGAAGCAAAATTGGGCGAGGCTTTGAGTGATTTGGAAGGTTCGTCGTTTGCCGATGACTTTCCATATGCTGAAGAAGATTTTGAAAAGTTTTTGCAAAAGCGTACTGTTGCTACCGCTTTTGGTGTGCTGTCTGCTGCCGATACCATGGCTCAAAAATTTGCTGCTTTCTTAAAAAGCAAGAAGCCACAAAAATTTCAGCCACTAAAAACCTCTGGCATCATTGCTAGTATCCATAAAGCGAGGGCTAAAGTCGAAACCGATATAAAGGCGATTGAGGAAACAAAGCGCAATATTTTCCGCAAATCACAGGAACTTGACAGTATAATAGTCGAGTTGCAAGACATCCAGAAGTT
Source organism: Candidatus Parcubacteria bacterium (assembly GCA_026395675.1). Taxonomy (GTDB): domain Bacteria; phylum Patescibacteriota; class Patescibacteriia; order CAIXNZ01; family CAIXNZ01; genus JAPLYF01. The sequence continues at coordinate 14,888 of JAPLYF010000028.1, read as the reverse complement.
ATCTAAATACCACCCTCAAATTGAGAAGTACATTGAGATTGAACGCTGGATAGCGCGGGCAACTCCATTACAGGCAAGCAAGCTCAACACAAGACCAGTAACAGATTTGGGTAAGAGGGCTTGGCGTGAACTGGTCTCCGATTCATTCAAAGCACGATTTCAAAAAGAAGCCGCAGATCTTGATGCCCCAGGAATCAATCTTGAGTTTCGTGGCGAATATGGCTCTCAAATGCGTGCAAAGAATCTGGAAGGATTGGACGGAATTGACCAGTTCTTGAGCGAGGGTGAGCAGAAAGCAGTTGCACTTGCCGACTTCTTCGCAGAGCTTTCTATGCAGCACGAGCAAGCGCCAGTTATTTTTGATGACCCAGCTACGAGCTTTGATCTCGACAGAAAAGAAAAAATAGCTAAAAGAATTACGCAAGAATCAGAATCTCGGCAAATTGTTGTCTTCACTCACGACCTTATGTTTGCGAGCTATCTTCACGACCAGGTTGAAAACACTGACGGCAACATTGACCCTGCTAAAGCTGTCTTTCACGATTTGCATTCAGAAGCAAGTCGTGTTGGAGTGGTTACAGAAAATTACTATCCTGGTTCGGTGAAATTTGATGCTCATATGCAAAGAGTTGACGCAAAAGTCCATAATCTTGAAGGGCTTACAGGTGAAGCGCTGGCAGACGACATTAGGAGCGCTTATGGTATGCTACGCAAGGCAGTTGAAAAGGTTGTTGAGGAGAGAATCTTTGGCGGAGTAATAACGCGCTGGACTGATCAGATTCAGATGCACAATGCTACGCCAGCACGGGCAAGTTTGAGCCGCGAAAAGTTGGATAAGGCAAAACAACTTCACGAAAAGTTCAGTGGATACATTGAAGGACATAATCAATCAAATGAGATGATACAGCACGCAACGCCGAACATCGAACAGTTGAAAGCCGATATCCAGCAAGTAAGAGATATAGCTGTTCGAACTTAATTTTATGATTTGTCCAGCAATAAATAAGAATATAAACCCATAAAAAAATTACTCCCCGTCTAAAATATTTTAAAAAATAATTTATGCTCACCAAATCCGACTTTCTAAATATTTTTAACAATAATTTTATGGATCCATCAAATGATATTGACAATGAAATAGATGATGACATTGATGATGAAATTGAAGAAATTGACGACGAGATTAAAGAATTAATGGAGGATCAAGATTTGGATTTGGAAGAGGCAGTACATGTGGCCGAGATTATGGACGAATATGGCCTGGACGAGGAAGACGCAGTTGAATTAAAAGATGAATTATAGATTGGCCAGTGGAGGAGATAAAGATTGTTGAGGGAAAGTAGAAGTTGTTGATAAAAAATTTGACATGATTTTAAGGTGTGGTATAATAATACCACATTTTAAGTTATTAAAAAAAATCTATGCAAAACGCTAATTTAAAAAAATTCGGCGAGCTTTTAAAAGAATTAAGGATGAAACAAAATCTAAGCTTGCGGGATGTATGCAAAAAGGTCAATTATGACCCCAGCAATTGGAGCAAAATTGAAAGAGGCCTGATTTCACCGCCCAGCGATGAATCTGTCTTAGGCCAGTGGGCCAATGCTTTGGGCCTAGGAAAAGAGAGCAAGGAATATTATGGATTTATTGACCAGGCCAATATTGCCCAGGGCATTATTCCCGATTATATTATGCAGGAAAAAGATTTAGTCAAAGCTTTACCGGCCTTTTTCAGAACAGTCAGGAATGAAAAGCCGACTAAAAAAGAGATTGACGACTTGATCAATCTGATTAAGAATAATTAAAAATGATGCAGATTCCATATTTTAAAAATCAAGAGCTTAAACAAAAAGCAGACGAGTTTAGAATTAAGAATTGGGGCGATTCTGTACCTGTCGAGATTGAACAGATCATTGAATCTAAGCTTGGGATTGGGATTATACCCATTCCGGGCTTATATAAACAATGCAATGCCGATGCCTTGATTTCTTCCGACTGGAAAACAATTTATGTGGATAATGATAATTATATTGATGATAGATATTATAACCGTTTGCGTTTTTCTTTAGCGCATGAAGTCGGCCATTTTATTTTACATAAAGATCTCTATTCTTCTTTTGAGATTTCAAGTGTTGAGGATTTTTATAATCTAATTGAACGGATTGGCGATAAATACGGGATAATTGAGGGCCATGCTAATCGCTTTGCCAATTTCTTGCTTGTGCCGAGGGAAAAACTGGGAATTGAAAAAGAAAAAGTTTTGCAAACACATCCGGAGATAAAGGAATTTGAGACGGCAACTGTTAATTCCTACATTGCTATTCCTTTAAGTAAAATATTTGAAGTTTCACAAGATGTTATAGAAATTAGCTTAAGCAACAATAAATAATTCATGCTTACCAAATCCGACTTTCTAAATATTTTTACTATATTCACCCAGGAATTGACTTTAAATATATTATGGCAACTAGTTCCAAAGAGAAAATAGATAAACTGGTAACTTCATATAAAAAAACACTGCTTAGGAGCAGTATTTTTTATTATACTAGAATATTTTTATATTTATCGAACTAAATTTTTATAATTTTCCGATATATCCTTGCTTTTAATTAATGCCCGGCGTAATTTTGTTAAAATTTCCGCTATCATAATTACGCCCAAAGATTTTCAACTTCTCGTTGCTCTTCAAATATAGCCCTAGATATGGCAATTTTTTCAACATCTTGATTGAATATTTTATCAATTCCGTTCTTATATTGTTGATTTTGGTAAATCTCACTGTTAATGACATTAAAAAAATCTAAGTAATCCATCTGGGCCTGGCTTATATTCCCTGAGGATATTTGTTTTTCAAATTTTTTCCATTCTGGCGCTTCATGGGAAATTTGGGCAAGTTTAAACTGATCAAGTGAACCGAATATATCGTAAACCTTTTCAATGGATTTTATATCATTTTCAGAAAAAACTGACAGATCAACGTCATTAATAGATTGGTAATTATTAGGATCAATTTTTTTTATATATTTTTGTGAATATCCTAGTTGATCGTCTGAAAGGTAACTAGCAACTTCATCAGTGAGATTTCTAGTTACTGAGCCGACTGGGCCGTATTCCATGGCGCAATAATCATCCCCAGTTATCGGTTTCCCAAATTCTCTCAAATTTAAACGATCGGCCATCCATATTAATTTGATGGCTTTCATTTTATTAATTTTCCCGCCTTCTTTTTTGGCTAATAAATTTAAAGCCTGGGTAATTTTTTTATAATCTGCTCTCATATTGATATTATATCATTTATTAACCAATTATTCTATTAATGAAATAAATTGTCAATATTTCGGGCGAAAACGGCCTTGTTGGGACAATTATGGAATTGGATTAATTAAAAAAGACCCACCAATTTTGGCAGGCCTTGTTGAAGACAAAAAATTACTTATTAGGGCTGGAAATAATTTCCCATCTCAACCCGTTCTTGAAACGCCATTCTTCTTGTTTAACGAAGGGATCTTCGATTAAGAACAAAAAGAATATTTTAGGTATAGGACCAGCCGTATCCTTATCCCAACTATTTTGATAGAATAAGACCTGGTCATTATGCCAAAGACGAGCATCGGTAAGGTCTCGAGTAGCTACCAAAAAAAGCTGGTTATCTTCAGAATAAAATTTAACTGGCAGCTCTGGTTTTGAATCTGAAGTTTTACCCCAGACCTCGCCAGGCAATGGGACTGAAATTGAATTTTCCCATTTGCCAAAAATTTTATCAACCATATCGGGAGGAACTTGATCTCGCCATTCATCAAGCGAATTTTCAATTTCCTCGAGATCCATCTGTAAAAGATTCATCTGAAGTAACCATCCATCATCTCGTCTACGATTTTTTTCCATGTTCATACCTCCTCGTTTTTAGCAGTAAGCTTTAAGCTTCTGCCAGATTTAGGATTGCTGTTTTGGGAAACTGTCCATTTTTCTTCTTTAATCCCAAATTCCTCGCTATTTGTTTTACCACAGCACCCAAGGAGGTTTTGAATAAATAACCCCACCAAAGGCCCGAGGGCTGATCTGGTGGGGTGCAAATGATGAGTTATTACTCATCGTTTTCAATTGTGACGGGTACGCAGGTAGGATCGTTTGCAGGATCATAATTTGGATCTGACTCCTGACGTTCCATCTCTTGAAAATTGAGAGCAAGTAACCATCGATCTGATTCATCTGCTTTGCGCATACACTCCGCCGCCTCTTTTGACAAAGGTGCGAACAGCAACTTCCTGATCTGCTCTCTAGTTAAATGTTTTGTACTCCTCATGTTTTTACCTCCTTATTTTGGCATTTTTTGCCTTGTTAAGGGTTGCCGTTTTGGGAAACTATCTTCTTTGTCCCATTTTCTTCTTTTTCATACAGCACCTAAGGAGGTTTTGGATAAATAACCCCACCAAAGGCCCGATGGCTGATCTGGTGGGGTGCAAATAGCGCGAGGATTATTCCTCAACGCTTTCTAAATTTGCGAGGTATTTTGACGCGGATTGTCTGAATAGATCCCTCTTCTTCCATCTCCCGAAGATTCAAGGCCAGTAACCAGTGAGCTTCTCGATTAATTTTACTCAGGGATTCTGCTTCCTTTTCTGTCAAAGGCCTTGACATCAACTCTCGCAATTCCTCGTCGCTTAGATCTTGGGTTCTAAGCATGCTTTACCTCCTCGTTTTTAGGCAATGCGCCAAAGGCGCACGCCAAGTTTAGGTTTGCCGTTTAGGAACATTTACTTGTTCCGCCTTTGTTTTTCATAGTCACGGCTACCGAGGAGGTTTAAAAACTTTTCAGTTTTTTTGAGCTGTCCTCACAACAGCCACGGCAAAAGCAAACGGCAAGGCCTCCATCATTATCTTCATGACAGAAAAATCATTGAGGCCATCGGTAAGATATGACTTGGCCAAATCAATGTAGTCGCTGTCGATCTTATCAATTTCACTCATGGCGCGTCCCACAGCCCTCATGGCCACAATTGCCTGCATGGGAATATACATTTTTACCTCCTTTGCCATCCGAAGCTTAAGCGAAGGATGGCTTTTTAATTTTCAAATTACTTTTTTAACACCAGAAACTGATGTTACTTTCAAAACCTGTAAACTAAATTTATAAGCTTTGAATGAACAGGGTGACTTTTGTCACCCTGGAAATCATAGATTGGCAACGAGTTATTCCACGTCGCCCTCAAATTCTACCAAAACGCAAGTTGGATCGTCAGCATGGCCATAATTGGGATCAGATTCTCGACGTTCCATTTCGCTAAAATTGAGGGCAAATAGCCAGCTATCCTGTTTGCGAATTTCACGAAGCTGCTCTACTTCCTCTTTAGTCATCGGTAAGAACATCCAATTCCTAAGTTGATCACGGGTGATTTTACCTTCATCCTCTAATTTGGAATAATATTCTCGCAAGCGCTGGAGGTCTTTCTCATCCAATTGATCGCGTTCTTCCTTGGTCAACAGATCCATTGCTTCACAAGTCAAATGTTTCGTACTACCCATGATTTACCTCCTCGTTTTGGCATTTTGCCAAATGTTTTTGGTTGCCGTTTGAAAATCACAAACAATGTCCTTTTTTCAAAATTTTTTCTGGCTTGATTTTTACGGCTACCAAGGAGGTTTTGGATGAAATAACCCCACCAGAGGCCCGTCGGCTGATTTGGTGGGGTGCAAATAATCAATAGTAACGGTATTCGATGCGCTGATCATTTGAAAGACGATCAGGATTACCCGGCAATTCATCCTTCCAAGGAAACGAATTGACAGGATTGAATTCGTAAATGAAACCGTCCATGAAGCGCCAGCCATCGTCACGGCCGGTGGGATTGTCGAGCATGTCAAGCATGCCGTATTCAGAATAACAAGGACCGTAAGCATATCCGCAGAGAGCATGCCCATTGAACGAAAGGCGGAAATACTCCAAGGGTATCAGGGGAACAAAAACAAGATCAGGTAGATGGCCGTAACCCTGTCTAAATCTGAGTTGAACGTACGCACTCGGAGATTGCTCATAGATGCTGCCTATCAGGGCTTGCTGAATACCAGGTTGCTCCCAGGGACTTTCACGTTTCTGAAACAGAGATTTAATTCTCCATTTCCAAGATCTCAGTTTGTCAATGGATTTTCTCCAGAGGCTGCGATTAGCAAGCTCAAGGAGATATTCCTCATATTCAGCATCAGATTCTTCCTGCCACTCAGTTTTAAGTCCGAGGTGAGGAAGTATTCTGGTTTTATAGTCATCCAAATCATGTTGCATAATTTTGCCGACTAACCAGCCGTCCGGTTTGCAGATCGGGAAAGTCATGTGTTCGATTTCATACAAATACTCGGCCTGGAAAGGATTCCAGCGTTTTGACGTTAGTTCATCAAGACGCTGGTAAATTTCCGAGTAAGGCCGGAACAGAAGTCGAAAAACTTCATCAAACTCATCATCGCTAAGCCAAGGAACATCGCTATTCGGCTTAAATTGCTCGTTATAGCTTTTGATCCATGCCTGGCGAGGAGTGAGCTGTCGTTCCGCCTGATATTCGGCTTTTTCCGCAAATGTAAAAGGATAAGATAAACTACCCCAAAGTTCCCAAATAGAACGATGGTATTTTTTATCATCTCCCGTACTTTCATCCCACATTTGATGCAAATGTTTTCTGAGCGCATTAATTTCTGCGTCATCAGCTTGCGCTAAATCTGCAGGATTTAAATTTAGTAAAGCTGTATCCGTATAAATCATTTAGCACCTCCTTATGTTTTCAAATTACTTTTTTAACACCAGCAAGGCTGATGTTACTTTCAAAACTTACAATCCTTCGTTCTGCTATGCAGAACTACGGATTGCACAGCAAAATAAATTTACAAGCTTTGAAATAAACAGGATAAGTTGCCTTATCCTGTAAAAGTCGAGGTTTCTCCCACTTAATTTATCCCTGATCCCATTTGGGACAACTGTAGACATAAATGCCTAACAATTGGTTTCGGTCTTTTAGACCCAGGGTGCTCTTTGGTCATCACACAGAACCGCAGAAAACGTTGGCATCACGTTAACCGCAGTTAAGGGAAAGGTCCCGCGTTGGGGGACAGAGCTGCGCGCAGTCAGACGTGGGACTCCCATTTGGGAGTGAAGATCAGCCCCATGGCTAATCTTCAATCTGCGCGTCCTCGCTAGCGGTCTCGGGAAGTGGACCGTTATCCCCAGCAAACTCAAGCTGCATTTGCTCAATGGCCTGCATTTGGCTGACGCCGCCTGCCAGATCATTAGCAATGTAACCGAGTACGCTGTCGTTCCATCCGTAGATGAAACGAATACCTTCCTCGCCTTGCGGTACAACCGCGTCGCGATACGGGGCAATGGTTACCAGATATGCCTTGCAATGAGGATTAACCTGCTTGCGGTACTCACGCCACAAGTCAAGGAAACTCCCACTGCAATACATTCCTTCGCCATAGGCCCATTCTATCTGATCGGTGATGCCAATAAAGACATCCACGGAAATCCGTCGATCAAGCAGGAACTGTATCGGAGCGCCGACCGCAGTGCCACCGCCACACCAGTGACTGATCTTTTCAGTAGTCGTGAGTATTTCATCACGGCCAGAAAGACCATGGTTGATGTGGATCTCGGTGTCGAAAGGTAAAGGAATAACCCGGCCTTCTGCCTTGCGCAGTAAAGCACCGGTAAAAATGCCCGCGATATCAATGAAACGAGTAGAGCTCTTTTCAGAGACCTGACTGCCCATTGAACCGCTGGTATCAGTACCGATCGCAATCTGGCAAGAACCCAGCGACGGCATGTTAACAAAGGAAATCTCCAGGGCCTGTCGCAAAGCATCTGCGATCCGACTGTCTGGATTTTCCATTGCCACATACTGCTGCCAGGCCTGGAAGTACCGGAACGGCAACACTTTCGAACGCTCGACTGCTCTGGTGTCAGTCAGCCGCTGCACAGCATACTCTACCTCTGCCTCACTTTGGAAAACCTGATGGCGCGTAAACGTCACCAAATTTCGCAGCAAGTTAAAGTAGGGCGCATTGTGGAGCAATGCTGACCAGATTGCCGGCGTGGTCGCTTTGACTGCGGGAATAACTACTTCAAAAGGCAGCTTACCCTCGCGCACGAGGTTAAGCGTTTCTTCCTCAGTAGTCGCCCGCTTCAAAGTTTCCAGCATGCGAATCTGGGGATTAAGACCTGAGTTTGCACTCAAGGCCCGCTTCCCTGAAACCAAGTAGCCAAAACGCTCGGCAAGAGCCTCGTTTTGCGGTTTGGGGTGAGCCAAGCGGAGAATATCTCTCAAGGTGATCTCACGGGAAGCGGCCGAACCGTATTTCACCGTGTGATACTCTGAAAGATTTCCCAGCCAGGTCACCACCGCATCACGAGTCATCCCGCCCAAGCCCTTTCGCCCAGGTATTACGCCTGATTTACAGAGCAGTACAAATGCCCTTAAATCATCCGGCGTTTTAATTACCTGATTGAAAGTGGCCTGGAAGTATTGTTTGGCCTTTCTCTCTCCGGAGAGCATTGCTAGCCCCAGGACCGGCATGGTCTTGAGTAATCCTTCATTTCTGGCATAGGCCAAGGCCTTAGCCAAAAATTCCGGACACTCGTGCCTTGCCAAAAGCAAAACCTCTATGGCTTCCCTGCCGAGCTGTTCGGCCGAGGCATAGAAGGTGTTGCTTAAGGTCCCGGTAGTGAGGATCTGCACAACCTGCTCTTTTTTACTCCGATAAAAACTCGGAGCGCCTTCCCGGTTGGGATGGGTTAAAGAGCCCTGGCTGGCAGCCTTTACTGATTTAATCAATCTCGCAATATTTTTCATCTGGGACCTCCTTTGTCCTAAGTTATTGGTTGGTTAAAAAATTGTAATGTACCTTGCACACTAGCTGTGCTAATGTGCTTTTTAAATCCTACAATCCTACGTTCTGCTATGCAGAACTACGGATTGCATAGCAAAATATATTTATAAGATATAAAAAAAGGGCATAGGGCCCCTTTAGTTTTTAAGTTTGGAACAGCCAACACTCTAGCAACTGATACCAGTTATTAATCTTTTATTGAAGTAACCTCAATTCGCAGCCCAAGTCCTTTGCCGTGAAATCACCGCGAGCATGATCGCCCTTGGCAAAAGAGTAAAGGCAAAAAGAAATTAAGGTTTCCCGCGTTGCGGGATAAAGAGCTGCAAGAAATCCAGAGTGTTGCTGTTCCTCCAAGTAAAAACAGTTTAGTCATCCCTTGCTATAACGACTAGCTGTTTTTACTTGCGTTAGTGCTTGCCAAATGCACTGAGACAAATGACGTTTAAAACATCTGTCTTATTGAAGTAACCTCGTTAGACAGTCCTCCTATTAATCAAGGGTTTTTAACCCTTTAGCAAATAATCATTACTGAAATCGCAGATAAGTCGTCGGAGATTTCCCTCTCCCAATCAGTCCCTTTTTCAATGGACTGAGAATCCTGGCTTATCTTTGAATCGTCCTTTAGGGACTTATTTGCTCTGATCAATGATCTAAGGACAATGGTTAACAAGGTAACCCAGGACTCGGAAGTAGGAAATACTCCCAGGTCATTTTGGCAAGCCGCAGTAGAAAAATTTTCCTACCAGCATTTTTCACTGCGTTCATTCTGGAGCCTTAGTTTTATAAAGCTGCAAAAGCACGCAGTGAATTTATAATTTTTAAAGATGTACGACACGATAAGCATGGGACTCTTTGTTTTATCAAAGAGGATAGTGCAAATAAGACCAGATTGACTCCCAATTCTTGGGGCTTTCGGAATCAATGCTGCAAAATCTTATTTGTACTATTCCCTCTGCTAACTTTTTTCCAAAAAACTTTTTTTTAGTTAATATAGCATCTTAGCATATCTAAAAAAATTTGTCAAGAGCCCATAGATGAAATCATTTAAATTAGCATAAAAAGCCAATAAAATCAAGGGTTTTAAACTAAATAAAAAGTCAGTTTTGATTATACAAAAAATAAAATCTCTCGGATAAAAATCCGAGAGTATAAAGCGTAATATTTTTGTTTTTTTCTTTTTTATTGAATCCCAGAACTCCTTAGTTTACTCAAATTGAATGTACCGTGGAGTAATTTTCTTCTGCTGGGACTAAGTTGACTGACTTTCTGAGCTAGTTCAAAATTTTTGTTTCGAATTTGTAGGCACTCAGATAGTGTTGGAATTAGCTGTTTTTGGCTTTGCCAAGGATCTTCATGACTTTTCCTCGATAAGCCCGCGGAACAGACATAATCCAAGCCAGGTTATTCGTCATCGTTCACCTTTTTACCTCCATTGTCAACCTTTTGTTTTTTTTAGGATCAGAACCTTTTCTCAAGTTGAATAGGGTTCGCTAATCCAGTAATTGCTGCCTGGTTTTCTTCAGGATTTGGCTTGCTGGTTTTCAGCTCATAGTGTGGTGGTTATCATATTCCGTCCATTGTTATTTCACCTCCTATCCTATCCATTCATAGAAGTCAGATTAACGCTGATAATCTAGCTGGTTTAAGTTTTGCTAAGTGTTAAAGATTAATAATCTCTAACACTTAGCGCTTTTGCCAGAATAGATTTCATATTCCGTTCATCTAGACCTCCTTAGAATGGGATTTCATATTTTATCATAAATTAAAAAAAATGTCAATAGCTTATAGACATTTTTTCTTTTATAAAATTATTTTTAGCTAATATTAGCTTTATAAATCAATGATAGATTGTTTTTATTTATTATCTTTTTTGCCCGACCAACATAATTCAAAAATAGATTTTAAAGTCCTGGCAATGTCTTCATTTTCAATAAAAATTCCCATTATATTATCTTTAAATGTATAAATAGCCACGTATTTATCATAAACATCTATCCCCTTTGTTTTAATTTTAAACAAAATTTCTCTGATTGAATTTAAGCCCTCCTTGCCTTCAAACACTCTAACTTTCGGTTTTGCCCCTTTGATATTGGCTAAGGCCTCTAATTGAGGGATTAACTTTGTTAATTCTCTTTCAGTTTCCTCAATTTCTCTTTTTTGCAAACGCACCAAGCTTAAAAGATGCTCTGGGGCTTCAGCAGCATAGTAAGTTTTTTTGCCTTTGGCAGTACTACTCATCAAACCTTTTTTAACCAGGGCATCAATAATCACATAAGCAGTCGGCCTGACAATGTCAGACAGCTTGGCCAAAGTCGGCGCGGTTTCCGGACCGCGCTGCAATGAAGTCAAATATAATTTTGACTCCTTATCTGACAGGCCTAATTTTTTTAATTCTTGATAATTTATCATAAATTTAGTAAAAAGTTATAAAGCAGAAAGTTTGTAAAGTTAAAAGCTCTCTATAAAACGAAACTTTAAACTTTTCACTTTAAACTTAATTTTATTATACCACATTATTTGAGAGCAGAAAACACTTTAAGGTTTTTAATCATGGCTAGCGCGAGCCATTCTTTTGGCAGTCAGAGCATTTAAAATAATTTTTCTAATGCGGATATTTTTGGGCGTAACTTCCACTAATTCATCATCCCCAATATATTCCAGCGCGTCTTCCAAATCCATTATTTTAGGCGCATTAAAATGCTCATCAGAGCCCTCGCCCTTGGAGCGCATATTAGAAAGTTGTTTAGTTTTGCAGACATTAACCCGGATATCATTGCTGCGCGAATTCTGGCCGACTACCTGGCCTACGTAAACAGGGATTCCCGACCCAAAAAATAAAACACCTCTGCCCTGAACATTAATCAAACCATAAAGATTGGTTATCCCGCTTTCATGCGCAACCAAAGAACCTTGTTCTCTATCTTTCCAATTATTAGGATCGGGTAAATACTGATAAAAAGTGGTATTGATAATGCCTAAACCATGGGAATCAGTTAAAAATTCGCTGCGATAACCAAATAAACCGCGGGTTGGCACAATAAATTCCAGATAAACAATGCTCTCAATTGTTTTCATTTCTTTTAATTCCCCTTTGCGGCTGCCTAATTTTTGCATGACTGAACCATAGTAGGCCTCCGGTACTTCAATAAAAACTCTTTCATAAGGAGTTAATTTTTGGCCATTGATTTCTTTGGTGATAACCTGGGGTCTGGAAACCTGAAATTCATAGCCCTCTCGCCTCATGCGTTCAATTAAAATCGCCAAATGCAATTCGCCGCGACCGGAAATTACCCAATCACCTTTTAACCCATCCTCAACTCGCAAAGCCATATCAGTTTCTAATTCTTTATATAATCGTTCCTTGATTTGGCGCGAAGTGGAATATTTACCTTCTCTCCCGGCAAAAGGTGAGTCATTAACCATAATTCCCATTTTAATTGTTGGTTCGTCAATATTTAAAAGCGGCAAGGCCTTGGGATTATCTGGCTCGGCAATTGTTTCTCCGATATTAACCTCATCAATGCCGGCAACAGCCGCAATGTCTCCGGCTAATACTTCCTTTGTTTCAATTCTGTTTAAACCAAAAAAGGTCATCAAAGAGACCAGGCGATATTTTTTCATTTGTCCCTCACGATTGATATGCATTATTTCCTGACCTGCTTTAATTTTGCCATTATGAACCCGGCCAATGGCAATTCTGCCCTTAAAATTATCACCGGTAATATTCGTGACCAGCATTTGTAATGGCAAATTTGCATCGCCTAAAAACGCCGGTATATGTTTTAAAATTGCCTCAAAAACAGGACTAATATCTAACATCTTGCTTAAATCATTATCTAAACCGGCTTTGCCTTGTTTGGCAGCCGCGTAAATAACAGGAAAATTTAAGGCCTGATCATCAGCGCCAAGCTCCATAAATAATTCCATGGTCTTATCCAAAACAAAATCAGGCCTGGCATCTGGCTTATCAATTTTATTAATCACCACAATAATTTTCAAACCCATTTCCAAGGCCTTTTTCAAAACAAAGCGTGTCTGTGGCATTGGTCCTTCTTTGGCATCAACTAAAAGCAGACAGCCGTCAGCCATATTTAAAACGCGCTCTACTTCCCCGCCAAAATCAGCATGTCCCGGGGTATCAATTATATTAATCTTATCATCTTGCCAAATAACCGAAGCATTTTTAGAAAAAATTGTAATGCCGCGTTCTTTTTCCAATTCATTGCTGTCCATGATTAAGTCCGTATTAACAACATCTTTATTTAAATTAGTTTTTGATTGGCGCAACAAAGCATCCACCAGCGTAGTTTTGCCGTGGTCCACATGAGCGATGATAGCAACATTTCTAATATTATTCATAAAATTTGAATATATCCGCCTTCGCTCCACCCTCCGTCCCGCGGTGCGGGACTGCGGAGGACGGGTAAAGCTACGGCGGATTATTTTTTATTTTTCTTAAATAAATCCTCCAAAATATCTTAATTAAGCAATAAAAAATAAAAAAAATCCGCTGACCGTCAGCTGGATAAATTTATCATTTATATGCTTAATTATATACTAAATTTAAACCTTTGTCAAGAAAAAAGCGATCCCGCTATGCGGGACCGCTTATTTAAATCTAGCGTTTCTGGGTTTGAGCCAAAATGATCTGGTCAATTTTGGACCAAGCAACCTTTTTCCCGGTTGAGTAATAGATGCCTTTTCTATCTTCAAAATTCCCGCTTGAAGATGGCCCGCAAACAATCACTAATGGGAAGACTTTTGATTTTGGTTTATTTTTGAAATCTTTTTCAATTCCCACATCAGCGAAGCTGACTTCAAACCGTACTTGGAAGTTTACTCTTTCTAACAATGCCTTGACTTCTTCTGGCGTTGGCAAACTACCCTTTTCAAAACCGCCTCGACGGAAAAAAATCCGCGCCAAGGCAGTTGATATCTGATCCCTTAATGTCTGCTGTTTACTGGTTGTTAGCAAAATCAAACTCAATTTACCTTCTTTTGCCAGCTTGGAATCGTAAAAGATTTTTTCCAGCATATTTTCAAGATCGGTTCGGCAAGAAGCGCAGTCTTTGGGTTCAGCGGAAAAATAATAGATAATGGCATAATCAGTGGCAATCTCGGGAGGCTTGCCATTATTTTCCTCTACCTTTTTGTTTAGCTCCTGGAAATATTGATCAATGCCCATGTCAACAAAAACTGCTGTCATGGCAAAAAAATCAATATAATATTCCACGCCTGACTGAGTGGGTTCTGCTTTTGGTTGTATTGGCGCCTTTTCGTCAATCAACTGGTCAAATTGAGCCCAAGTATAATCCAATCCGGTTCCTAAAAAATTAGTAAGCTCTGTGCGTTGCTCTGGTATGGATAAGGTTACTAATCCACGCTGCATATAGCCTTTGTATAAAAAAATCGCATGGAAATTCAGTTTGGCTAAAATGGGTTCGGGATCAATTGAATTAGCCACCATTATCTCGGCCAAAAAATTCAAGGCATCTTCCCTTTTGGCATTGGTAAACAATTTTAAGGTTACCTTGTTTTGGCTGACATATTTTGACTGGCTCAATCCCTGCAACATCTCCGGGATAACTTTACTCGGCGGATTTTCTTGGTTCGTCATATCCACATAGCATTTCACAATATAGGGCGTGGTAATTCTTTTTTTTGCATTGCTGGCCATTACTTTGATAATTTTGGATTTTGCATCTGCTGGAGATAATTGTGCTCCTTCGGGAACAGAATCTTGGCCTAAAACAAACCCTACCCAAATTACCAATATAACTAGAACCATTACCACTTTAACTGTCTTCTTCATTTTCTTCCTCCTTTTGAATTTAAAAGAACCAAAGGTTCATGTCTTTAGTTTACATAAATTCCTTAATTTGTCAAGAAAAAAGCGACCCTTTTTGGGGATCGCTTATTTTTAATCTGTGAAAATTAGTAAATGATAATTTCTCCAATTTTTAACCATGGCCCTTTAGAGCCGCTGGAAAAATAAATTACCCCTTCACTTTCTTCATCTTCTT
>JAPLYF010000081.1 GCA_026395675.1 Candidatus Parcubacteria bacterium | reverse complement strand
GCATTGATTTTATTTGCAAAAATATAAAGCAAAGCTGGCAAGAGCAGGATTGCGCGATTATTGAATGCAATAGCTTGCCTTATATTGATATGCATCATTATCCGGTTTTAGGCCAGAGTCAAAATGTGGCCAGCGCAATAGTGGAATTAATATTAAAAAATTGTAAAATATAAATATTTTGGAGAGTTCGCATCCCGCAATGCGGGAGTGCGCACGCTTGTTCCGCGTAGCCCCGCGACGCGGGGCTACGCGGCAGAGAGCATTGTGTTTAATATACAAAAATATGAATTATACTGTTTATATTTTACAAAGCTTAAAAAATGGCAGATATTATATTGGCCATACGAACGATATTAAATATAGACTTTGGAAACACAATACTGGCAAGGTAAAATCAACTAAGCCATATCTACCATGGAAAATTATTTATACTGAAGCATATAAAACAAAATCAGAGGCCTACAGAAGGGAATTAGAAATTAAACAATACAAAGGCGGTATATTGTTTAAAAGATTACTAGGACAATTCAACAAGACGATGAGATTAAAAAAGAAAACCAATCAATTATTAAAGTTTTAAAATTTTGGAGAGTTCGCCTAGCGGTTTATGGCGCAGGCCTGGAAAGTCTGTTGGGTCGAAAGACCCTCGGGAGTTCGAATCTCCCACTCTCCGCATTTTATTTAGCTTGTTCCGCGTAGCGGAACTCCGCTTCGCGGAGGAAAGCGTGTATACCGCAAGGTATCGCGAGTTCAAATCTCGCTCCCTCCGATAGAGTATGAGTGAGTTCGATCGGTCATTCGACCGATCGGCCAGTCGTACTAGTCAGGTTGAATAACCTGATTACTGGCCGAATCCCTCACTCTCCGCCAAGAATCACATTTTAGATATTAAATAAAACATTAAATTCACTACAAATATTTCATGCATTCTCCATCTCAAATCTTAAAAGATAAATTCGGCTATGAATCGTTTCGGTTTAATCAGGCGGAAATTATCAATACTATTTTACAGAAACAGGATGCGTTTGTCCTGATGCCGACCGGTGGAGGTAAATCTCTTTGTTACCAAATTCCAGCGCTTTTGTTTTCCGGGCTCACAGTAGTTATTTCGCCTTTGATAGCCTTAATGAAAGATCAAGTGGATGCGCTGCGGGTTAATGGAATTAAAGCGTCCTGTTTAAATTCTTCACTTACGGCGGAAGAATGTTCGGCTGTATATGAACAGCTTAATCAGGGAGATCTTAAACTGCTCTATATCGCTCCGGAGCGGTTGTTTAATAATGGCGGGCAATTTATAGATTTTTTAAAAAGTATAGAAGTGTCCTTGTTTGCCATTGACGAGGCTCATTGTATTTCCCATTGGGGGCATGATTTTCGCCCGGAGTATCGGATGCTCTCATCTCTAAAAAAGGATTTTCCAACCGTGCCGATTATCGCTTTAACAGCTACCGCTGACAAGCTTACTCGCGATGATATTTTAAATAAATTACAACTGGACACCACTAAAATTTTTATTTCCAGTTTTAACCGGCCAAACATTCATTATTTTGTGGAACCTAAACGCGGAATGTATGAACATCTGGTTGATTACCTTAATCAACATCGCGATGATTCAGGAATTATTTATGTATTATCCCGTAATTCAACCGAAGCATTGGCTGATAAACTTACGCGCGATGGTTTTTCTGCCAAACCTTATCACGCCGGCCTGACAAATGATTGCCGTAAAGAAAGTCAGGATTTGTTTGCCAAAGATGAAGTAAAAATCATTGTGGCTACGATTGCTTTTGGTATGGGCATCAATAAATCCAACGTGCGTTTTGTTATTCACGCTGATCTGCCCAAAAATATTGAGAGTTATTACCAGGAAACCGGCCGTGCGGGGCGTGATGGACTAAAAAGCGACGCTATTTTGTATTATAGCGGCGGCGATGTTATTAAACTTAAAAAATTTGCCACAGTGGAAGGCAACCCTGAACAATCACGGATCATGTTGAGAAAACTTTCTCAAATGGCGTCACTCTGCGAGGTTAGCGCTTGCCGGCGCAAAGCAATACTTAATTATTTTGGCGAAGAAGCGTCCGATCATTGTGCCAGTTGCGATATTTGTCTTAGCAGCCGTGAAAAATTTGATGGCACAATGATTGCGCAAAAAGCGCTTTCAGCCGTGGCAATGCTGGGAAGTCGGTACGGCCTTACCTATATGGTTGATTTTTTACGCGGTTCCAAATCAGGAAAAATAAAAGAAGTGCACAAGAATTTAAAAACTTATGGCATTGGCAATGATATTTCCAAAGAAGATTGGTTCCGTTATCTTCATGAATTGATTTCCATGGGCTATCTTAAACAGATAGGGAGTGAGTATCCAATTCTTGCTCTGACGGAAAAAAGACCGCTTGTTCTGCAGGGAAAAGAACAGGTTTTTTTGGTCAAAACTATTTCTAAAAAAGAAACTGCCTTGGCCGAAAAGCCATATGAAAAAGAATTATTTAATGAGCTTAAAATAATCCGCAATAATTGGGCGCGAGCTGAAAATGTTCCTGCCTACATTATTTTTTCCGATGCCACCTTGCTTGAACTCGCAACTTATTTACCGCAAACTGAACAAGAAATTAGAAAAATTTCCGGTTTTGGCGATGTCAAACTTGCTAAATACGGCCAGCCTTTTCTTAATGTTGTTGTTGCTTATTGCGCAAAGCATGGCTTGGCTTCCAACATTTCCGAAAAAATTCCTAAGCGCGAGCGAAAAGCAAAGCGCGAAGTTGATTCTGATACTAAATCTATTTCTTATGACCTTTTTAAAAATGGTAAAACAATTTTGAAAATTGCCGAAATTCGAGGGCTCAATCCTTCAACTATTGAAAACCATCTGGCTTTTTACATTTTGAAGGGGAAAGTAAAAGTAACTGACCTTGTCCCGCTAGACAAGATTCCGCGAATTACCGCTGCTATTAAAAAACAGGGCCAATACCCGTTGGCTCCTTTAAAAGAGGCGCTTGGCGAAGATGTAAGTTATAGCGAGATCAGAGCGGTAATTAATCATTTAAGGATTGGTAAGGGTTGCTCTCCACTCTAGATAAATGCCTAAAATAGTATTGAAATGATTGCAATTTACAATAACTAATTTATATTATCCATGGATTAAAGTTATAAGGTTTTTGAATATTCTTTATAGACTTTATAACTTTAATATTTAAATATTTGGAGAGGTGGCCGAGCGGTTGTCCCGAAGAGATCCCTTCGGGAAAGGCGCAGCTCTCGCCACCGCCTCTGGCTTGCCTCGGCCTGCTTTGGCAAGGCAAGCAAAGCGGGCGGGGTGCCGCTATGCGGCAAAAAGTTTGGTACAATATAATATTTTGAAACCAGGAGGCGTGGCTGAGTGGCTGAAAGCGCGACTCTCGAAAAGTCGTATTCTCGCAAGGGAATCAAAGGTTCAAATCCTTTCGCCTCCGTTAAAACAAAAATAATCTAACTTTAAACCAGTTTTTTTATTGACTTTAAAATTGCTTATGATAATCTAAGAAGCGACTTAATTAGCAATAATTTTTAATAAAAGGTATAATAAACACAGCAATTCAATTATTTTAATAATTTAAAATAAAATTATGAAAAAACTTTTTGGTTTGGGCTTCGCACTTCTTTTAATCTTAGCCGCCTGTGGCGCGCCCAAACAGGAAAAGCCGCTGTCCTTTAGCGGTTCAATTGATGACTTTCTTAAGCAAAACAAAAACATGAAATGTGTTTTGCAAGCCAAAGATGGTACTGACATTACGTCAGGCACAACTTATTCTTCTGGCACAATGGTACGCAGCGATTTTCAAACCAACGCCGGCGGTCAGAATATGACCGGTCATTTTATTACCGATGGAACCTGGATGTATTCCTGGAGTGATTTGACCAAAGCCCAGGGCATGAAAATTAAACTGAGCGATATGCAAAATGAAGCGGCTCAAGCAAAAACAGAAAGTCAGGATTATAAAAATTATGGGGAAAAGCTTGATTACCAGTGTTATAACTGGATTCCAGATCAATCAATGTTTAATCCTCCCAGCGATGTTACCTTTAGCGATTTTTCAGAGATGCTCAAATCTTTACAGCAGAATTTGGGCAATATGCCTGCCTTACAAAATACTAACAACCAATCATTGTGTTCCACCTGCAATAGCATTTCAGATGCAGCAACAAAAGCTCAATGCCTTAAAAGTTTGAACTGTAAATAATTTTTAAGATAAAAACTAATTTTAAAAGGATCCAGCCAATGGGTCCTTTTAAAGTTAAAAAAATTGAGTGACTATATTCGCGTCATTTGAATCAGATATTCGCATGCAAAAAAAAGCTGCTCCTGGTAGTGGAGCAGCAATTGGATGATTGGGGCTAGAATTTAATATTCTTCTTCTTGTTCTTCTTCGTCTTCCGGATTAATAGGAATGCCCCCTCGCTTGATTTGCAAAATATTTTGCATTTTTGGTTTTCCTCCTGCTTTAAAATATTTTAGAGTATTTAAATTAATTATAATGATTATTCTTTAGATGTCAATAATTTTTAGCCCACTTATCAACATGCCCCTAATTATTTAAATTTTTATTCTTTTATAATATAATTAAATCAACTTGCTATTGACAAAGAAATAAAAAGGAGGTTGCCAATGCATGAGGAATGCAATCATCTAAATGAGTTATTAGCCGCTGAACGGGAAATCATTTTGCGCCATTTGCAAAATCATAAATGGTTTTTGCAAATTGTTGATGAACAAGAAGCCAAAGTTGATTTTGTAAAAAAATTCGGCTGGCTAATGAGAGAACTTTACTGCGGCTATGCCTGTCCAGACCGGCAAAACTGTAAAATAGCCCAAGAATTTATCTCCCAAAATGCCGACCCCAAATAAGAGGTCGGCTTTCTTTTTGCTAAACTAACTTGAAGATAAAGCAAAAATTGTTTAAGATTAAATCATGGAAAAGGTTATAAAAATCCCCATTGATAATTTGAAACTGGAAGGCAATTTAATTGTGCCAAAAGATTCCAGATCCCTGGTTATTTTTGCCCATGGCAGCGGTTCCAGCCGCAAAAGCCCAAGAAATCAATTTGTGGCCGAGGTTTTGCAAAAAGAGGGAATAGGGACTTTGCTTTTTGATTTATTAACAGAAAAAGAAGACCAGATTTATGAAAACCGTTTTAATATTCCTCTTTTGGCTGAGCGTTTAAAGTCAGCGACCTTATGGCTAAAAAAACAAAAAGAGTTTAAAAATTTTCAAATTGGTTATTTTGGCGCTTCGACTGGGGCGGCCGCCGCGCTGATCGCGGCAGCCGAACTGGGCAAGGAAATTGGGGCAGTTGTCTCGCGCGGCGGCCGCCCTGATCTGGCTTTGGACATTCTGAATCAAGTCAAATCACCCACGCTCTTAATTGTAGGAGGCGCTGACACGGAAGTAATTGGGCTTAACCAGCTTGCTTATGATAATTTGCTAACAATAAAGGACTTAAGTATAATTCCCGGGGCTACTCATCTTTTTGAAGAACCAGGAACTTTAGCCAAAGCAGCTAGCCAGGCAGCAGCCTGGTTTAAAAAATATTTATAAAATTTATGAAAAAATATTCATTTTTAATTAACATTGGAATCATTATCATTGTAATTGCAGTTACCTTGCTTTACTTTCATTTTTTGCCCATTGAAAAAATTCCGCCGGTAATAATCAATCTAAATTCACAACAGATTTCCAGTTTTGACGAATGCGTAGCATCAGGCAATCCTGTTTTGGAAACTTATCCAGCCCAATGCAAAACATCTTCTGGTCAAACCTTTACGCAAAATATTGGCAATGAACTGGAGAAAGCTGATCTGATCAAAGTTGATGTACCCAGGCCAAACCAGATTATTTCCAGCCCCTTAAATATTAACGGCCAGGCTCGCGGTACTTGGTTTTTTGAGGCCAGCTTTCCAATTAAACTTTACGATGCCAATAATAATCTGATTACTTCAACAACAGCGGCTGCAAAAGCCAATTGGATGACCACTGATTTTGTGCCCTTTGAAGCAAAATTGGAATTTACCCAGCCCACAACAATTACTGGCACATTAATTTTTGAAAAGGATAATCCATCTGGTTTGGCAGAAAAAGCAGATGAATTAACCATGCCCATAAAATTTTCTGAACAAGTCGGCCAGCTAGAAACTTGTAAAAATCTTTGCGGCGACGGTGTTTGTCAGGAAATCGTTTGTCTGGCTATTGGTTGTCCATGTTCGGAAACTCCAGATTCCTGTCCCCAGGATTGCATAAAATAAAATCCCGCTACATTTTTGTAGCAGGATTAAATTTCATTACAGGCCAATGTGTTTCTGCACAAAGCCCATACGGCCGAGCACTTTCATTTGGCCACTGCCTTGGCATAAGGTACAAATTTTGGTTACAATTCCTTTGCCTCGGCAAACCGGGCAGCGCCGATAAAAATATTTTAACCATTGGACATATTTTGCTCCTCGGCAGCGTCGGCAAATTTCCGCATTGGCCATGCCATTACCATGGCATTTTGTGCATTCTTCGGTTCTATATTCAAATTCCATTTTTTGCCTCCTCTCTTACCCTGCACCAGAATGCCCCAGACTCTTGTCCAGGGATGGAGGTGCAAAGGCCTTTAGGCCTTCGGTGCAGGGTTCCGCCTGCACTGTATATAAAGATGCCTCCTACTCATCGGGGAGCTTCACTTTAAATCAAATTTATCCCAAATATAAATTTAAGTCAAATGTCTTCTATTAAAAAAATAAAAGGCCCATATTTTAATGAGCCTTTTTAATTTAGGGCTGCGCTTACTGGCGCGCCATCAGTTATAAGTTCCAACTCATCAAGAATTTCCTCCAGAGCATCAAGGTAGTTTTCAAGATCCTCTGGTTCAATTCCCAAGTCAATTGTTATTTTGCTTTCAGCAACTATTTCCTCATCATTCTGTTCTGCACAGCCAGCCACGCTTTCATAGAAATCATTCATAATATGAGTAACCAGTTGCCATTGCTGCAGAAGTAAAGTAATTGGCACTATCTCGCTGCCATTTGCCATCTGGCTTTCTATTTCGCAGTTTATGGCAGCGATTATTTTTTCTTCATGGTCTTGAAAGCCACATTTAGCGCAAATTTCCAGATAGCCAGGATCTTTTAGAAATTCGTCCATGTAAAAGGCGCTATAAACTTCCAGTGCGGTTTTGATTATGTCCCAGCACACGTCATTTAGTCCCACAGTATAATTTTTAATGGCCATTTATCCTCCTTTCTTTGATTTTAAGCTTACATTTTTTAGAGAAATATTCAAGTATGGCTTTGACATTTTTTTTTATTTCTATTAAAATCAAATCATTATGTTTAAATTTGAAGACAAAAATAAACCAATAGAAAGGAGGGAAAATATGGCTCAAAAAGAAGCCGCTAATAATTCGGCTAATGAACTCTGGTTTCGGCCAGAAGACAAAGCACATTTACAAAGGAAAGAAGTTTTTACAACTGTCAGATTAGGCAACCGCAGAACCGGACACTGCGAAGATAAGGGCTGTTACTATCCTGGATCATTTGTTGCTCTGAAAATATTTGATCCCAAGCAAAAGAAATTTGCCAAATGGCAAACTGAAATCATTATTAAAAGTGTAGATTTAAAAACATTATCTGAAATTAAAGACATGGATTTAGTGGGCAGTTTGCCTCAGCAAAATACTAAAGCTAAGCTAGTAAAAAAATTAGCTGATCTTTACACCAGGAAAATTACCAAAACAGAACTGCTATCCATTGTGAACTTTGAATACCTGGACAACCTCCATACTGCAAAAGATCTGGTGGAGCTTAAGGCCTTAATGATTGCCCAATTACCGCCAGTAAATCCCGGACATCTTGATTATCGAGAATACACATTGCCACTGATTGAACATGATTATCCAGCTAAAACACCAATGATGTGGAATGCTGCTTATCGTGAATTTGGAATCTATGCTGGCAATATCATGCTGGTTGGCGATCCTAGCCAAAGCAAACATATTTTGGATATTTTACGCCAAGATCCGAAATATGTTGGCGGCGGAGCTGGCGTGGGCTTTAAGGACGAAGCCATTAAATATTTAGATGAAATTGATCCTATGGCCAAGCTTATTGGCTCAATCAATTTTATCCTAAAAACGCCAGAAGGTAAGCTCAAGGGCTTTAATACTGATGGTCTTGGCTATGCGCGTAGCTTAGAAGAAAAGTTTAAAGCTCGAGGACAGGAACTCAAAGGTAAAAAAGTTGTAATTTTAGGAGCTGGTGGTACTGGCAATGCCATTGCTTTTGCCCTGGCTGACAAAGGCATGAAAATCGTAATCCTCAATAGGACTGCTCTCAAAGCTGAAAATCTTTGCCATGGCATTAATGAATGCTATGAACTGGTTGAAGATCAAAAAGTTCGCTTTGGCGGAGAAGATCAGATTGCGCAGGAAGTAAAGGATGCTGATGTTATTATCAATGTCTCAACCAAAGGCGCTGCTGGTGAAATGGAAAAGTATAGCGCCCTAGCCCCAGCTAATTTACCAGCCATTGCCCAAAACATTGAAGCTAATTGGGGCGCAGCTGAAGCAATATTGCAGACCATTCCCAAACAAGCAATCATCAGCGATATAGTTTTAACCACAGAGCCAACCCCGCTGCTTAGATCAGCACAAAAAGCTGGCTTTGAAACCCTGGATGGCATTCCCATGGTAGTGAACCAAGGGGTTGAGGCCTTTTGGCTGCTCTATGGTCAAGAACTGCAAAAGAAAAACATTTCTAAAGAACAAGTTGCCCTTGTTATGAAAAAAGCCGCTGGCTTATAAACAAAAAATTATTAGCCAAGGGAACATCACCCTTGGCTTTTTTATTAAAAAAAATGTATTATGTAAATAAGATTATTAACTATATTTTATGAGAAAATATTTGATTTTAGGCGCAATTTTATTAAGTTTTACCTTTGGTTCTTTGGCTTGGTCCCAGAGTGATAGTATTGATACATCAACTCAAATAAACCCAGAGCAGATTGACAGCTTTGACACCTTAATCAAAATTAATCCGGATGCCAGCATTAATGTGTCTGAAAAAATCCAGTATGATTTTGGGGATTTACAGCGCCATGGCATTTACCGCTATATTCCTATTAAATACAAAGCCAGAGGCGGAAATTTTAAATACAGAATTTCTGATATTTCAGTGACTGATGAAAGTGGCAATTCTTTAACAACTGACATAACTTACCCTGGCAGTGATGTAAATATAAAAATAGGGGATGCTGATATTTTAATCACTG
The DNA here is from genome assembly GCA_026395675.1 of Candidatus Parcubacteria bacterium. Classification (GTDB taxonomy): domain Bacteria; phylum Patescibacteriota; class Patescibacteriia; order CAIXNZ01; family CAIXNZ01; genus JAPLYF01. Next base: position 9,407 of record JAPLYF010000081.1, on the reverse strand, counting down.
GCAAGCACACTTATGTTATTAATTACACAATCCAGCGCGCGCTTAATTATTTTAATGATCATGATGAATTATACTGGAACGCGACCGGCCTTGAATGGCAAGTGCCGATTTTAAAGTCCAGCGCCACTATTACCTTGCCTAAAGAATTAGAACAAAAAGATGTACAAATGGCCTGTTTTAGCGGCCCCTATGGCAATGCAAATACTTGCACTTCAATTGGTTCTGAACCAGGCAGGAATATCAATTTAATTAAAAGCGCGGTCTTTGGTCAAAATGAATTAAATCCTTATGAGGGCTTAACCATTGTGGTTGGCTGGCCCAAGGGCTTGGTTTATCAGCCCACTGCCTGGGAAAATTTCTTAGCAATCCTAAAAGATAATTGGGTACTTTTAGTGCCAATTCTTGTTTTTATCTTTTTGTTCCAGCGCTGGTACAAGCATGGCCGTGATCCAGAAGGCAGAAAAGTAATTATTGCTGAATATGAAGCGCCAGACAATTTAACGCCAGCTGAAATTGGCGCGCTCATGCATGAGGAGGTTAAAAACAAGGACATTTCAGCGCAAATTATTTCCCTGGCGATTCAGGGTTATTTGAAGATTAAAAAATTGCCTGGTAGTGATGATTATGAATTTACCAAATTAAAACCTTCAGATGGTTTGGCTAATGAATTTGACAAGGAATTGCTTAATGCATTATTCACAACAAGCATGACCATAAAACTTTCTGATAAGCAAGACGAATTTTATACTGATTTAACCAAAATTAAGAAAAAAGTTTTTGATTCAGTTATTACTAAGGGTTATTTTTTAAAAAATCCCCAATTACAAAGAGCTGCTTATTTTTCTGCAGCCGGCATACTTTTATTTGTGGGATTTTTCTTTCTAGGTATTTTAGGCGCTTATTGGATTGTGAGCGGAGTTATCTCTGCGGTCATAATTGGTATTTTTGGCTACTTTATGCCTGCTCGGACTCAAAAGGGCGCTTTAACCAGGGAGAGTATTTTAGGCCTCAAGCTTTATCTGCAAGTGGTGGAAAAAGACAGGATTAAATTTTTTAATGCGCCAGCTAAAAACCCAGAGCAATTTGAAAAATTTTTGCCTTATGCCATGGTTTTGGCAGTTGAAAAAGAATGGGCCGAACAATTCAAGGATATTTATAATCAAAAACCAAACTGGTATGATGACCCGACAGCAACCACCTTCACCTCACTTTGGCTAATCAGCTCAATGGGGAATTTCCAATCTTCAAGTGCTTCTACTTTGTCCTCAATGCCAGCTAGCGCTTCTTCAGGCGGCAGCGGCTTTGGTGGCGGTGGCTTCTCTGGCGGAGGCGGTGGTGGAGGCGGGGGAGGAAGTTGGTAAAAAAAGTATGAATTCTAAAATCTAAATTATGAAATCTAAATTTTTAATTTTAATCTTTTTACTTTTTATTATAGTATCTTGTGCTCAAAAACAGATAACATCCAATTTAAATATTAAAAATATTAATATGAAACTTACCAGCTCAGCATTTACTCATAATTCCAATCTCCCCAGCCAATTTACTTGTGACGGGCAGGGGATTAATCCAGCGCTTGAAATAAGTGATGTGCCTGCCGCAGCCAAAAGTTTGGCTTTAATTTTTGATGATCCTGATGCGCCTTTAGGAACTTTTGTTCACTGGTTAGTTTGGAATATAGATCCCAAGACTGAAACAATTGCGAGCAATAGTATTCCGGCTGGAGCCAAACAGGGGACAACCAGCGCTAATAAAACCGGTTATTTTCCGCCTTGCCCGCCCTCGGGCGACCATCGCTATGTTTTTAAGCTTTTTGCCTTAGACACACTGCTCAACTTAACACCTAATGCTGGCAAGGATAATCTGGAGCAGGCAATGCAGGGCCATATTCTTGATTCAGCGGAGTTAATTGGGCTATATAAAAGACAATAAATTCTGAAACAAGCTGTAATAAACTCCAGAGTATAACGTTTAATGAATTAGGTTAAGGCAAAGTATTGCCCTATTCCTTATTTATAGGAAATATAAATATTAAAAGGTCGAGATAATTAATAATATATAATAATGTAAATAATATGAGAAAAATTTTCACTTCTTCAATTGGCATTTTACTCATGATAGCCATTTTAGTCCCAGCTTTAGCCAGTGCAGAAACTACAGAGACAAATTCCAATACGAATTCTGCCACCAATGCTGCTGCTATTACTGCTTGCAAACAAACCTATAGGGATGCTGTCAAGGCAGCAAATAAAGTTTATGCAGCTGCCTTAAAATCAGCCAATGACGCTTATTCAGCTGCCTGGAAATCTACGCGTGAGGCCTACCAGGCTGCCATTGCTAAAGCTAATAGCGATTACAAAACTGCCATTGCTAGCGCAACAACCAAAGAAGAAAAAACAGCTGCCAGAAAAACCATGAAGCAAGCAAAGTCAGAGGCCTTAAAAGCGCGCAATGATACCAGGAAAGCAGCTAAAAAAGTCAGAAATGAGGCTCATGCTGCTGCCTTAAAAACAATGAAAGACGCGAAAAAAGCTGCTCTTGATGCCAGAAAGGCCTGCCTTTTGCAGCAAACTAAATCTTAAAAATAATCTATAAAAACAAGTCCATTAATGAGGACTTGTTTTTATTATATTCACTAATTTAAGCAAGTGTTTCAATTTTAAAATCAGGGGTAAATTGGCTTGAGGCAAAATTTAATTCCTGAAAATAACCATTAGCAAAATTTAATATTTCATAATAATCCTTAATTTTATTATATTCATTCTCGCTTAGAATCCGATTTATTTCTGAATAACTGTTAGCTTTATGAGCCGGATAATATTGGGACATTAAGCTGACCCAGACCTTTTTGCCAAAATTATCCTTGATTGTTTTTAAAACATTTTTTGAATCTTCAATTTGTCCTGGTAAAACTAAATGGCGGATAAGTACGCCTTTTTTAATTAAGCCATTTTTATCCAATTCAACTGCGCCAACTTGCTTAACCATTTCCTTAATCGCTACCAAAGCATGCGTATAATAATTTGGCGCTTGGGAATATTTAACTGCCAGGCTATTATCAAAATATTTAAAATCAGGCAAGTAAACATCAATTAAGCCGTCTAACTGTTTTAAAGTTTCAACTTTTTCATAAGCATTGGAATTCCAGATGATTGGCAAATTTATTTTCTCTTTAACTTTTGGTAATACTTTAATTAAAAGGGAAGAATAGCAAGTAGGGGAGACCAAATTAAGATTATGAGCGCCTTGTTCTTTTAATCTTATACATAATTTAATAAATTCTTCCTGGCTAATAATTTTGCCATAAGCTTGCTGAGAAATATCATAATTTTGGCAAAATACACATTTTAAATTACAATGGGAAAAAAATATTGTGCCAGACCCATTTGTGCCTGAAATGCAGGGCTCTTCCCAATGGTGCAATTGCATATGGCTAATTTTAAAATCAGCCGGCGCCAGACAGACGCCTAGTTTAGTTTGACGATCAGTATTACAGTTATGGGGACATAAGTTACAAATCATATCTCATATTTTACAGATATTTATGATTTAGGCAATTGATGTTTTAAGATTATTATGGTAAATTAATGATACGTATTTTAATAAATTCGTGGATTCGCATTATCAAATTCGCATTATGTTAAATTCTCAAACCGAAGAAATCAAATCAAAACTTGATATTATTGATGTAATTTCAGAATATATCCAGTTAAAGCAGGCCGGTGCCAATTGGAGGGCGCTTTGTCCGTTTCACAATGAAAAAACGCCTTCTTTTATGGTCTCGCGCGACAAGCAAATCTGGCATTGCTTTGGCTGTGGCGAAGGCGGCGATGTCTTTACTTTTGTGCAGAAAATTGAAGGCCTTGAATTTCCAGAGGCCCTGAAAATATTAGCTGATAAAGCAGGTGTTAAGCTAAAAAAAGTAAATCCGGAATTAACCTCCCAAAAAAGTAAATTATTAGATATAAATCGGCTGGCAGCTGAATTTTTTTATCAAGTCATGTTAAAATCGCAAGAAGGCAAAATTGCGCGTGACTATTTGGCCAAGCGCAAATTAACAAATGACACAATTAGTGAATTTAAACTGGGCTATGCGCCTGACTCCTGGGATAAACTTTTAAATATATTGATCAAAAAGGGCTTTAAGCCCAATGATATTTTTCTTTCGGGTTTAGTTGTTAAAAATGATAAAGGCCAGCTTTATGACCGATTCAGGCAAAGATTAATGTTTCCGATTTTTGACCAGCACGCTAATGTAGTTGGCTTTACTGGTCGGATTTTAGATGAGCGTAAAGAAAACCAGGGTGGCAAATATGTGAACACGCCGCAAACTCTGATTTATAATAAAAGTTTGGTTCTTTATGGCTTGGATAAAGCTAAGAGTGAAATTAAAAATAAAAGTTTAGCCATTATTGTAGAGGGCAACATGGATGTGATTGCCTCGCATCAGGCAGGCGTAAAAAATGTTGTTGCCTCGTCAGGTACGGCTCTAACCCAGGAACAATTAAAAATTTTACAAAGATATACCAATAATCTGGCTTTATCATTTGATGCTGATTTGGCTGGCCAAGCCGCGGCTGAACGAGGCATTGATAATGCTTTATCTTTAGGCCTGAACATAAAAATTATTCAGTTACCCAAAGAAATAAATGGCCAGCTAATTAAAGATCCTGATGACTGCATTAAACAAGGCGCCAAGTACTGGCAGGAATGTATTGCCAAGGCAGTATCCATTATGGACTTTTATTTTGCCAAGATTTTCAGCCAATATGATCTTAATCAGCCGCAGGATAAAAAAGAAATCGCAGCCAAGCTCTTAAAACAAATTGCCAAATTAAGCGATCAAGTTGAGCAGGATTATTGGCTTAAAAAACTTGGGCAAAAGCTGAGTGTTTCAGATATTATCTTGCGCGAGACATTTGATAATTATCTAACCGAAAAAAAAGATGGAGGCGAAGTAATAAAGTTTGAGGAAAGTAGTCCAAAAAACAGGGAACAGCTTTTGGCTGAACAAATTCTGGCTCTGGGCCTAAAATTTCCCCAGCATTTTCAATACCTCATTGATCATTTGGACTTAGAAATAATCCCTGATCCAGAGCTTAAAGAAATTTACAAAGAGCTGATTTTGTATTACAATGACAATAAGGATTTCAATTACTCAGAATTTGAAAAATTATTATTACAAAAAGACGAAAAGCTGGTTAATGTAAGCTCAACCCTGTTGCTTTTGGCAGATAAGGACTTTTTTGATTTTAGTGAAATCCAGCTAAGCCAGGAAATCATAAATATCATCAGATTTTTAAAAAGAAATTTGTTAGAGAAAAAAATAACTCAATTACAAAAATTAATTGCTGAAGCAGAAAAACAAAACAACAATGAACAAATCGAAATTTTAAGCAAAGACTTTTCGCTTTTAACAGAACAACTCAATAATTTATAAATAAATTAATTCCTAATACTGACTTTACTTTTTTATGCCCGAAAGAAAAATTAAAAGGAAAATAAAAAAAACCAAAGCTTCTAAAACCAAAAAAAGAAAAAAGGGGATTGCCAGAAAAAGAAAATTGAAAAAAATAAAACATGAAGTTATCAGACCGACTGAGGAGCAATTAAATTCTCTGCTGCAAAAAGGCAAAAGCCGCGCTTTTGTGACTGAACAAGAATTATTGCATGTCTTTCCAGAACTTGAAGAATATCTGGATTTATTTGAGGAATTTTTAGGTAAATTAGAACACCATGGCACGCAAATAGTTGAATATAGAGGCGGGATATTAACTCGGGGCAAAGAAAAAGAAGAAATTTTAAACAAAATAGGCATTACCAAAGAAAAAAAGCGTCTTGATTTGTCTGATATTTCAGAAGATTCCATTCAGATGTATTTGCGGGAAATAGGCAAGGTTCCCTTACTTAAGGGCGAAGAAGAAATGTCCTTGGCTCGACGCAAAGAAAAAGGGGATAAAGAAGCGGAGAAAAAAATAATTGAAGCCAATTTGCGCCTGGTTGTTTCAATTGCCAAAAGATTCGTGGGCAAAAGCATGTCCTTGCTTGATTTAATCCAGGAAGGCAATATCGGCTTATTCAAAGCTGTTGAAAAATTTGACCCCAGAAAGGGTTATAAATTTTCAACCTATGCCACCTGGTGGATTAGGCAAGCAATAACGCGTTCACTCGCTGATCAGTCCAGAACGATTAGAATCCCTGTGCATATGGTTGAAACCATTAATAAATTTCAGCAGGTGCAAAGGCGTTTAATCCAGGATTTGGGCCGAGAACCCTTGCCAGAAGAAATTGCGGCTGAAATGGGCGAGGATATTGCCAAGGTCAGGCACATTATTAATATTTCGCAGGAAACCATTTCTTTGGAAACTTCAGTTGGTGAAGATGAAGAAGATTCTACTTTGGAGGACTTTATTGAAGATGTTAAAAATATGACGCCAGACCGGGCAGCTGCTTTGCAATTACTGCGGGATTATGTCAAAGAAGTAATTAGCGAACTATCTCCCAGGGAACAGAAAATTCTGGAAATGCGCTTTGGCTTAGGTGATGGGGTGGCACATACTCTGGAAGAGGTGGGTCAGGAATTTGATGTTACCCGTGAAAGAATCAGACAGATTGAAGCCAAGGCCTTGGAAAAGATAAAACAGCATGCCCAAATAGAGAAATTAAAGGATTTCTAATTATTTCGTAATTATAATATAAAACAAAAAAGACCCATATTGGGCTTTTTTGTTTTCTTGCTCCCTACTCGGGTTTGGATCTAATAATTAAACAGCCCTTGTTATACCTTTTTCGTATTTAATGATATTATAATATATATCAATAAACTTTAATCATTAACTTTAAAAACATGGGGAAAACATTCTTAACCGGCCTATTGGCCGGGGTGGCAACGATCATTATCAACTTGATCCTAACGCCGCTATTTAATGTTATCGATCCAAATTTGGTCACAGCTTATAGCACCGGAGTTTTCAGAGTTGAATCAGATCCAACGAAGATGCTATTCTATGTTTTTCCATTTTTGATGGGAATCATTTTATCCTGGGTTTGGAGTAAGGTTAGGCCGGTATTTAAAGGACAGGTAGCGTCAAAACAGGGTGTTTATTTCGGATTAATTATTTGGTTGATATCGGTTCCGGATATTTTTATTAATTATTCATCATTCCCATTGCCGTTATTAATGATCATCAGCTGGAGTATTATGGGAGGCGTGGAAGCGATTGTGGCTGGTTTGATTTTCGCCAAGTTGCTGAAGTAAATAACAAATTTATTATACAAAAAAATCTGCTTAATGCAGATTTTTTATTTTGCTCCGGGGGTGGGATTCGAACCCACGACCAATTGGTTACACATTACCCATTATTTTCATAATGGTGTGGACTATATCATATCCCGCCAATCGACGGGACCAAGGCGCTTCCTTTGGTTAAAACCAAAGTACTCCTAAAAAGGATAGTCTCTACACCTTCCCTTAAAATTTAAGGGCTTGGCTCGGGATTACCAGTTAAGGCTTCCCCGAATTCACCTTGTTTTTCAATCCGCCTTACAACGGAAAGCTGCGTTTAAATTATTGTGTTCACAGCCAACTGCGCTACCGCTGCGCTACCCCGGAATAATCTTAATAAAAAAATGAATTTAAAAATTCATTGTTAAAATTATAGCATTTATATCTATTTTTAGCAAGTGTATAAATATTAAAAATAACCCTTAAATCCGGGTTATTTTTTTTGACCCCAAGTGGGACTTAGAACCGATATGATATAATAATCTTATGTTAACAACAGAACAAAAAGAATGGTTAAATCATTTAAGCGATACTGAAAAAATTAGTATTATTCCTTATAATCCTAAAAATAAGGAAGTTTTTAAGTTAATAAAAAGCGATTTAATTAAAATACTTGGTAAGGTAAGGATATCGCTTTGTGGGTCAACATTTTTAGGCATTTCTGGGCAAGGTGAAATAGACTTATACATACCAGTTGCTAAGAAGCATTTTAATAGCTACCTGGATAAGCTAAAATCATATATAGGAAAGCCAGGCAGTATTTATGAATTAAGGAGGGTTAGATTTGTAAAATATCTTAACGGGATTAAAATTGAAATATTTTTAATCAACAAAGGTTCTAAAGATTGGATAAATAGTCGTAAATTTGAAAATTTTTTAAAACAGAACCCTAAATATTTGTATGAATATGAAAAGTTAAAATCAAAATGCAATGGCTTGTCAGTTAAGCAATATTATACAGTGAAAGTTATATTTATAAACAAAATTCTCAATAAACTTAAAGTTGGAATATAAATATATTCAATTGATTTATAAACTTTAGTTCTAATGTCATTGACGGTTTTGATACTCAGATAGGGTACAGAACTTTTTAATTTACTTTCAAAAAAGAAAAATGCTATACTTATAATAATTATTATTAATCTTTATTAAAAATATGCGAATTTTAAAAACAAGGACATTTCAGTGGTGGGAAATAAGTTTAATCAAAATTTGTCTTCTTTCACTAGGTATTTTACTGGGTCTGTATTTTTATAATATTCTTGCGGGTCTTTTGTGGCTTTGGTGGGCGTTATTTGCAACGACTGCAATCTATTTTATTGCTCGATTTATATACGAAAAATAAAAGTAAGCTCGTTGGTCTTAAAAATATGAAAAATCATTTTATTTCAGCCATCATAAGTATAATTATACTTTGCATTGTCATTTTTGCGGTCAGTCTTTATTTTATTTACAATTCTCAATTGATTGGGCTGGTAATTTTAGGATTAGGTGTCCTTTGTCTTGTATCATTACTTCCTTTTAGAATATCGATAAATACAATTTGGCCGGATATTGTTTTTGGTATAATCGATAATGGTATTCTAGTAATCTTATCAATCTTTGGGGGTGAGATAGCTGGTGTAGTTGGTGCAGTTATAGGCGGAGCGGTTGGCAATTCAATAACAGATGGCATTGCTGGCATATTTGAAGGTTTTGTAGCTGAAAAGATGAGGAAGAAAAATATTTCCGCAGAGCGGACAATGCTGGGTTCGGCTGTAGGTAAAATGGCTGGCTGTCTTTTGGGTGCAGGCCTAGTTTTAATTATTGCTAACCTATTCAATTTTTAAAATTCTGAAATATATAATTATTATAAATAATTAATTTAAAAACTTATGGAAGAAATCCAATCTAAATGCAAAAAATCAGGTTTGGCCTTGGTTCTAATGGCCATTATTTTAGGCGTTAGTTTATTTGCAAGTGCCTATTGGGTTAGTGACATGATTTATCGGGTTAAAGCCCTTAATTTTTCAATTTCAGTCACTGGTTCGGCTGAAAAAATTGTTAAATCAGATATTGTTAAATGGTCCTCAAATTTTTCCCGCACAACTACGCCAGAATTATTAAAAGAAGGCAGCAGCCAAAT
>JAPLYF010000044.1 GCA_026395675.1 Candidatus Parcubacteria bacterium | reverse complement strand
ATATTTTAAATATTGAACACAAGGCAACCGCGGTTTCGCTGATGGAAAATAAAAGGCCTAATGGTACGATTATTTTGCCAGAACTAAATGAATATTATCTGGGACAATTGTTTTTCTTTTTTGAAATGGCAACGGTCTATTCAGGTGAATTATTGAAAGTTAATGTTTTTGACCAGCCAGGCGTGGAACAGAGTAAAAGATATATGTACGGACTTTTAGGGAAAAAAAGATTCGAGAAATATCGAAAGGAAATTAACAAAATATAAAATTTTATTTAAAAAAACGCCTCCATTGTCACAATGGAGGCGTTTTTTATTATCTAATATCAATTCCGCTTTTAAAACTATCCAGCCATTCTTTTTTTACAATATTAACAGCATCCCAACTCCAACCCTTTGCTTTAAAAGTATTTTCATCAACAACCCACTGCTTAATATTGTCATGTAAATAATAGACGCGTGGATCATTGGCTGTCTTTACTAATTTTGGATATGTGAAAATCGCTCTAGCCGGACCATCTGCATGTTTAGTGACATAACTATAATCATGAATGGCGTTCATCAGTAAATCATAACCATAGCGGTGGTTAGGGCCATCTTTTGTATCGCCAGAATCATTGGTAATGAAATCCTGCGTGGAGTCATCATAGCCGATTATAACTAACATATGATAAGACGTGCCTCTGGGCGCCGGCACAAAAGGAATATTTTTATTATGCAAATCAAATCCATACAAAGGCACAATCACTGGCCGACTCTGCTCTAATTCGTTTTTTATTTGGGAAATTGTTGGCTTTTCAATAATGGTTGCATTATAGATTGTGTAATCATTAACAACCTGAGCTGTCCTCGCAGCGTCAGAATTGGCATTGCCGCCCCAAATTTTATTCTGCGCATCAAAAAATATGGTCATTTCTTTTTTTGCTTCCGAGATAGAAACAGAGCTTCTGCCATAATAATATTTATCAACCATGGTTATGCACGCCTCTTCGCAAGCATTTTTCCAGGGACCGGTCCATGAATTATCAGGCGACTCATTAATATAAGGGACTATCAAATTAATGCTGCTGGCCGGTTTATTAATAACTTTGGCAGGCAACAAATTTTTTACTGCGGGCAAAGGATTTGGATTATTAAGGTTATTTAAGTTCGCATTATTGTTTGTCAAATTATTATTTGGTACATCAACTTTTGTGACTATACTTTGTCCGTCTTTAACCGTATTTGTCAAAAATAAAAAAAGCGGGACAACAGTTCCCAAAATAACAAAAATAATAAGTATAATAAAAAATAATGAATTTTTCATATTAAATCTTATTATAGCAAAATCCTCCCAGGATAACAAGCTTAAATCTTAATTTTTAGAACAAAACCAGATAAATCACTTTAAAAGTTGTCTTTTTTATACAAATTACGCAGTTCTGCCTTGGCTTGTTCTAGAATCTTTTTCTGCTTTGGCTGTAAATTCTTGCCAGCTAGGATTTATTGATCCGTCCTCCTTCGCTAAAGCTTCGGAGGACACCCCTAAAAAGTTACTGCCCGCACCCCGAAGCTCCGAAGGAGCGCAGGGGTGGACATGGCTGACTGAAATGGGGTAGCTTTCCTGGAAAAGTTTTCTTCTGCTGATCTTTTTAATGACAAAGCAATCTTTTTTGAATCATGCCAGGTAAAAACTCCTTCTTTCAGTGCTAAGGCATGACTTTCTTGGGTCACTTTGCCTGACCAATATTTTTTTGCACTTTTTTGTTTCATAATAAAATTATAACAAAAAACCGAGAATAAATCTCGGGATTACAAACTTATATAATAATAAAATATTAAGAAGTTAACTCTATATTAACTTTTTTTGCTATTTTCGTTATCCATTCTTCCAAACGATTAACTTTTGACCTTAAAGCTGCTAATTCCTGGAAATAAGTATCTGCCTTTTTGGCATAGCTATCAACTGCGGTCTGGAGATCAGAAAAGTTATCCCTAGTTGTTAATGGGGCAATCATTTCTTTAATTTCATCTCTGGTAGCAAAAACCTGCATTAATTTTTGAACGTCTTTGTCATCAAGCATAAAATATTGTTACTTATATAGTAATTATATCACTGCCGTTATTAAAGTCAAATCATACAAATCAGTAGAAATTAATTTTTTTATAACAAAAAACCGAGAATAAATCTCTGATTTTTAGGGTGCAAGTAAATGCATTACAGCTTTCTCATCTACTATTCTTTATTTTAAGAATTGATTTGTTTCCTAAAAGACAAAATGTTTATAATTTCTAGCATTAAATAATAAAGCACTCCCCAAACAAGCAGATCTTGCAACGCTCCTGTTATGACAAGATTCTCCGGCTTCATCTTTAGAACTTCTTCAGAGAAAGGAAAAAGTTTTACCCAAAAAGTTGAAGTTGCGGCAGCAAAAACTATGGTAAAAAGTAAAGTAAGGGCTGGCGTAGCAATTTCTTTCTTAATCATCACTTGGCGGCCAGTTAAATGATTTGATAATTTATTTATCACACTTAAAGCAAATATTATAGGGATATAATAATTTTTAGCGCCAAAAAATCCCAAAAGGATTACTATCGCCACAATAATTAAAAAAATAAGAAATAATTTTACTAAACCGATTATTTTTTGATTTTGTGGTAATTTTTCTTTGTAAGTATTTTTTATTTGAATTATTATGACATTGCAGAAAATTGAACAAAATTCTACCACCAGAATCAGCATGCTTGTTAAAAATATAAAATTTGCATATTTTAAAGGAAATATGAGCGCCCTAAAAAATAACCAAATAGTACAGGCGCTGCTTATTATAGATAGCCCTAAGGGAAGCATTAATTGGGTTAGGAAGTTTTTCCTCATATTACTTATATTATAACAAAAAACCGAGAATAAATCTCGGTTTTAAAATAACTGACCCTTGCCAAAAGCAAAAATTAATGCTATAATTTGGCTAAGGATCTAATCCTTATTTTTATTTTGGAGCGGTAGTTCCCGCCTCCGCTGAAGCTTCGGCGGGCAGGCAGCTTGGAAGGATAAGCTGTCGTGGGTGCTAACCAGCTTCAAAAAAGTATTTTAAGGTTATCTTGGAGCGGTAGTTCAGTTGGTTAGAACGCTACCCTGTCACGGTAGAGGTCGCGGGTTCGAGTCCCGTCCGCTCCGCTTTCGCTCTTGCTATGCAAGAGCTTCGGCGGATCTAGATCCGCATAAAATCAGGATAAAAAAACTCCTCGCTTGGGGCGAGGGGTTTTATTGTATCCGTTAATAACGGATATGGACTGGTCTTTTCTCTTTGAATTTTGTGGGATCTGTTTTTTTGTCTAGTATTTTTGAAGCCACTACTATTAAAAAGAAAAGAGATAAGTAAAACAAAAAATTCATTTTTCACCTCCTAGTATTATGTTAATTTAAAGTTTTAATATAGTCAATTTTTAAAATAGGATATACGAAAAATTCTTCGCTTTGGACGAGGAATTTTTATTATTTTACTGCTTCAACTATTTTGGCAAAAATTTGAGGATTATTCATGGCCAAATCAGCGAGAACTTTGCGGTCAAGGCCGATTTTTTTCTTATTTAAGAGATTTATAAATTTTGAATATGTTAAACCATGTTCGCGTACAGCCGCATTGATTCTGATTTGCCAGAGCTGGCGAAAATTGCGTTTTTTCTTTTTACGATCACGGAAAGCATGCTGGCCTGCCTTAAGCATGGCTGTCTTGCCTAGGCGGATAGTTTTCTTGCGGCCCCAGCGATAACCTTTAGTGGCTCGTCTGATGGTATGGCGTTTTTTAAGATGTATTTTGGCTCGTTTTACTCTGGACATATATTTGGAATTATAAAATCTTTAAACTTATATCTAGATTAAGAATTAATGTAGGTTTTTATTGTTCTGGTATTTGTTCTGGCCATTTTAGTTGTGCGGCGTTTAGCCCGGGTTACATTTCCGGACTCACGGGCATTAAAATGATCCTGGCCGGCTTTTTTCTTCATGACCTTGCCTTTGCGGGTTATTCTAAATCTTTTGGCAATGCTTTTATGGGTTTTTAATTTAGGCATATATTTGGAATTATGCTTGCCTGCCGTAGCTCGAAGTGCGAAGGCAGGAGATTTGAGATTTTGATTAGAAAATATAAAATTAGCTGTTCGGCTAATTTAAAATTAGTTTACCTTCATTTTAAATTTTAGTCAAGTTGGCTATTTTTTGGTAATAATAGCTGAAAAGTTAGCGCCTTGTCTTTTAATTTCTTGTTCAAGCATAATTTCCACCTTTTGCCCGATAGCTTTAATAAAATTTTCAATCAGTTCTTTGGCCAGTTCTGGATGTTGCCTTTCTCTGCCCCTTAATATTACTAAAATATTTAATTTATCGCCTCTTTCTAAAAATTTTTGTGCCTGAGTTATCCGGATTTCCAAATCGTGCTTGCCGATTCTGGGGGAAAAACGCATTTCTTTCAAATCAATTTTTTTCTGCTGGGCTTTTTGTTTTCTTTCTGCTTTTTCCTGCTGGTATTTAAAACTGCCGTAATTTAAAAATTTAGCGACTGGCGGTTCGGCTTTGGGAGAAACAGCAATTAAATCAAGCCCTCTTTCTTTGGCTAAACTAAGTGCTTGAAGAGTAGGCATAATGCCGAGCATTTCTCCATTTTCATCAATGACCCGAACCTCTGGTACCCTAATTCGTTCATTAACCGGATAAATTTCTGGTTTTTGTTGTCTTTGAAATTGCCTATGTCTGAAATGGATGCGTTTCAATTTAGTTTATATTAATAATTAAATTAATCTTTTATTTCTGAAAGCAATACCCGAGCCAGATTTTAAATATTTTTCAAAATGAATTGCTTTGATTTTATCGTTAAAAATACAGTACCAAGATATTTTAAAAGGTTTTTTACATGATGAGTATTTGGAAGTGCCTAAATTGTGATCTTTCAGTCTTAATTTTAGGTTAGTAGTAATACCAGTATAATAACTTTGGTCTTTTAAGCTTTGTAGAATATATACTATGTACATAGTTTTTGTTTTTATTTTTAGGTGTGCGCACTTTATGTCCAAATCTTACAGATAGAGTCCTCCTACGCTCTTTTCAGAGCTACGGAGGACACCCCTTCTGAACTAATGTAGTGCTTGCACCCCGAAGCTCCGTAGGAGCGAAGGGGTGGAGATGGCGGGAATTGAACCCGCGTCTAGAAAGCCCTTTAAAATACTTCTACAAGCTTATTTTAGATTAAAATTACGCCCTAAGATAATAATCTAAACAAAAATCTTAGAGGCCTGCCTTAGATTTTTAACTAAGCAACTTAAGGCTAAGTTATTTAGCGAGCCTGATTTTATGACACCCAATGCCTTTTATCAGGCTTCAAAGGCTTGGATGGTTGCTGTTTTAATTAAACTGCAACAGGTACAAAGTTAAAAGCAAAAGCTGCTTTAACATTGCTTAATAAGTTTTTTGCACTTATTAGATTGCTATTTTTAGTTTTACGAGATTAAATAGCCTGCTCGGCTTGCTATATTTATAAAAGATCTTCCTATCGAGGCCTGTCATCCCCATGGTTTAAATTACAAATGACAAAATCCAACCTTCGTTGGCCGAAGCCAACTTCGGTTGGCGAAGGCCAAATGACAAATAAAAATGAATATGATAAATAATTTTTTAATTTTATCTGAATTTTGTTTTTAAAGCTCTCAGGACTTTCCTTTTTGCTTCTCGTTCTTTGATAGTTCTGCGCTTATCATACAGCTTTTTGCCTTTAGCTAAAGCGAATTCCAGCTTGATTTTCTTGCCTTTAGTATACAGTGAAAGTGGCACTAAAGTCAATCCTGATTGCTTGGTTTTTCCTGTTAAATAGCCCAGTTCTTTCTTGTGTAATAAGAGTTTTCGGGTTCTACTTGGATTATAATTCGGTAAGGTTCCGGCCATTTTATAAGGAGAAATACTGGCATTTAATAAGGTTGCGGTTTGATTATTGGCTGTAACATAAGAACTGTTTAAACTAGCCTGCCCATTTCTGACGGCTTTTACTTCTTGTCCGGTCAAAACTAAACCTGCCTCGAATTTTTCCAGGATCTCATAATCAAAGGTTGCTCTTTTATTAGTAGCTAAAATAGGCATAAATTGGAAAATGGTGATTAGGAATTTGAAATTGAAAATAGAATGATATATCTTATAATAACATTTTTAGAAATTAAATAAAGAAGGGGATACCTTCTTTATTATCTAAGCAGCAAATCACTACTTACAGGACCAAAATTAAGAAAGGGGTAATAGATTTTTTTTGTTCGGCCCTGTAAGTAGAAATTTATTGCCTAAAAGATAATTAATAGCTTAGATTAGCAATTATTTTTCTTTTTGTCAAGTGATTGACCATTTGGCTGTTTTTTCGTATAATAAAATCAGTTAATTATTTAATTTAGATAATATGGATTCTGCCAATATTAGAAAGATTAATCTTGATATTTCTACCAGTTCAATTATTAAAGTGTTAGTTGTTATTTTTATAGTTTGGATTTTGTATTTAATAAGAGATGTGGTAGCGATTTTGCTTTTTGCCTTTATCTTTGTTTCCATTCTAGAGCCAGCAGTAAATTGGCTGAAGGCAAAAAAAATACCCAGAACTTTATCAGTAATCTTGATTTATTTGGTGTTACTTTCGGTTTTTGCTTTTATTATAGCGCTTATAATTCCGCCCATCAGCGATCAAATTGACCAGATCTCAAATTCTTTTCCCGAGTATTGGCAAAAGTTTAATTTGGAATTCAGAGATATTGGCCAGTTTTTAAACCAATACGGGCTTGGTCAGGAAATTGAAAATACAATTGTGAACTTAAAATATAATATTCCGCAAGCTACTAGCGGCGTATTTTCCCAGGTCGGCCATTTTTTTTCCGGCATATTTTCGGTCCTCATTATATTAGTCATAATTTTTTACAGTTTAGCAGAAGAAAATGCCACCAAAAGGATTTTTCGTTCGATCATGCCCACTCAATATCTACCCTATGCCTTTCAGGTTTTTAACCGCATCCAGACAAAACTAGGACAGTGGTTGCGCGGCCAGTTAATTTTAAGTTTTATTGTCTTTCTTTTGGTTTACATCGGCCTTTTATTTTTAGGGGTCAAATATGCCTTAATTTTGGGTATAATAGCCGGTTTGGTAGAATTTATCCCTTATGTTGGCCCCACGCTTTCAGGCGTTTTGGCAGTAAGCCTGACCTTTTTTCAGTCGCCAATAAGCGCTCTTTTAGTTTTAATTTTATATATAGCTATTCAGCTAGTTCAAAATAATATCCTGACGCCTAAAATCATGCAAAGGGCAGTTGGCTTAAATCCAGTGGTCAGCATCGTTGCCTTGCTAATTGGCGGTAATTTAGGCGGAATAATCGGGGCCATTTTGGCTATCCCACTGGCTACGGCTTTAAGCGTCTTTGCCCAGGATTTTTTGGAGAAAAAGAGGGAGCGAGAATTAAAACTTGAAGAATAATTTTATGGGCGCAAGCCCGAATATTAAAATGAGCAGAATAGAAGAAAAAAATAATCAAAATCAAGTTGAGGAATTGGAATCAGAAATTGAAAAATTGAAAAAAAATCTTAAACGAAAGCAAAATAGAAAATTTTGGAATTGCGGCACCTGTTTGCTTTTTTTTATTTTAATTCTATTTTTTTTAGCAGTTGCCTTTGCCTATTTTTTAGCCCTCAGTGGCTTAGTGAATGTGCCTTATTTTACCGAACACTTTTATCATGAGCCCCAGCCGAGCTATTTAATAAATACTGAAAATATAACAGCAAATGAAAAAAACCTAACTGGGCTGATAGAAAAGGCAGCCAGCCAAGAGGTCTTAAAACAAAAAAAGACAGAAAATATAAAGATAACCCTTGAATTAAATGAGGCGCAGATTACTGCCATGCTGCGAGATCAAATTAAGTCAAATCAGATGTTTAACAATAAAATCGAATATCTGCAGGTGGCTGTTTTGCAGGATAATTTGGAATTATTTGCGAAATTCAAAGAGCCAAAACTTTTTGTAACTTTAAAAATTTTACCGCAAATAAAAAATAATAATTTAAATTTTAAGGTTATTGAATTCAGAATCGGTAATTTAAAATTGCCTAGCTTCCTAGGTAGTTTGGGCTTGACATATTTATTAGAAAAGAGCTTAAATCAATTATTGAATTCATTGGCCAATCTATTTTTATTGGACAATATTGAACTAGCTGCTAAAACAGCCAAGGTTCAGCTTTTAATTAAAAGTTTAAAATTTTAAAAATGCTTTTTAAAAAATTACTTGTATATATTTGTCCGCTTTTAACAATCATAGGTTTAGAATTGCTGGTTAATTATTTGTCGTTAATTTATTTTTTAATAGTTCTTATCTTTATTTTTTTAATAATCGTTTTAAAATATCTGATTCCAGAAAAATTTTTAAGCCGTGATTTTTGGTATTTGGCTATTTTACCGCTTTTGCTCTTTTTAACTACTACTGCATTTTTATTGCTTTTGAGTTCTAATTCTGTCAGAAATTTAATTATATTTATTTTTGCTTTATTTTTTGGAATTTATCTAGAAAATATATTTTTATTTTTTTATCGGCCGACTTTATATCAGTCCAATTCACAGGAAAATATCTCTGTGTTATTTTGCCTTTTAATTTTCTTTCTGCTGGCTATTGATTTAAATTCTTTTAATGTTTTTTTAAATATACCAATCTGGATTCTGTCTTTAATTTTAACTTTGATAGTGACTATTTTGGTGCTCCAAATTTTCTGGAGCAATAAAATTAAAAGTAATTTTAAATTTTTATATCTGATCATTTTTGATATTGTGATTTTGGAGGTCTTTTGGGTATTGGCTTTTTTGCCGACAAATTTTTATGTAGTAAGCATAATTATAACCATTATATTTTATTTGCTATGGGGAATTTTTAAAGCGCAATTGACTGATAAACTTAATCAAAAGCTGGTCTGGCGCTATCTAATAATTAGTGGCATTTTGTTATTTTTTATAATAATTACTTCTAATTGGATTTAATATATGGAACAAGAAAAAAAATCAAAAATTAGACCAAAGTTTATCCTTTTAATTATTGGGATTTTACTTTTATCCATTGGCGGCGGCATATTCGGAGAATTTTTTACCAGGTTTTATTTGTCAAACTTGACTTTTTTTAGTGATTTATATTTTACCGAAGCAAATAATTTGGGCCAGAAAGAAATAATTATCAGAGAACCCAGAAAAGTAGTAGTCGAACAAGATCTAATTCTGAGCCAGATTCAGGGCACTATCGGCCCTTCCATCATGAATATTTATCAAAGAGTAAAAACAGGAAAAAATCTCTTAGATAAAATTTATTTGCCAAGTGATTCTCTCGGTCAAGCAGTGGTTTTGACCAGTGATGGCTGGCTGCTTGCCGCTAATGATAATCTAATTGATAGCAGTGAGAATGTTTTGGTGGGCTATGATAATAAGATTTATAATATAGAAAAAATTGTCGCAGATAATGAGTCAAATATGATTTTTATAAAAATTGCCGCCCAAAATTTGGCAGTAATAAAATTTGCTGATTGGCAAAAAATTACCAATGGCGAGCAGGTTTTAGTTTATGACAATTATGGCAAGCAATTAAACCTTGTAAACATTTTAGCTAAAAGATACAAAACGATTGTTAATAAATATGATTTGGTAAATTCTAGCCAGTCATTGGAACGTTCTCTGCTTGTGAGTAAGAGTTTTAGCCAAAATTTAAAAGGCGCGCCAATTTTTAATTTTCAAAATGAGCTAATTGGTTTTTTAATAGCACCTGATGGATTGTTTAATAGAGCTTTGCCAGTGAATTATTTAAATCCTGTTATAAATCAAATATTTAAAGGCGAACAGGTTAAAAGACCTTATTTAGGGATAAATTATCTTGATTTAAGCCAGGTTGTCGGCTTAAGCGCAGATGAAAGGCAAGGTAAAGAAAACGGGGCCATGATCTGGTCAGATCAAACTGGTATTTCCATAAAATCAGATAGTCCTCTAGCGGGCAAATTAATAAAAGGGGATATAATTATTAGTTTGGAAAATCAAAATTTGGATGAAAATAATGATTTACAAGATTTGCTTATGGAATATAAAAGCAATCAGGATATACGGCTAAAATATTTGCATCAGAATGCTGAAAAGGAGATAAGTATAACCTTAAAATAAGATAGGAATAAGCCCTGAGCCAAAGGCTTCCCTTTGGGAAAAGGGGGCCTTCGGCCCTAAAATTAGCCCCAAAAAGGGGCCATTTAAGGGCTAAAAAACTCTTTTTTATAAGGGTTTTTTGTTTTAGCTATTGACAAAGTTGTCATATTGTGATATGATTAGAAATTAGAAAATATATTTTTAAATCTAAATAATATTAGAGAAAAATTTAAATTTTATGCAAAACTTACAATACTCAAAAATTTTAAAAACAAATTGGGAAATAGTGGCATT
>JAPLYF010000078.1 GCA_026395675.1 Candidatus Parcubacteria bacterium | reverse complement strand
GTTCAGCATGGCCAGGGCCAATTGATCCCACTTTAAATTTTTGCAAGATATCTTTTAAAATATCAAATTGCGGCTGATTTAAGATGGATTCAATGACTCCCATGGAACGAAGGCCCAACCGTTGATAACGGTCATTTTGCTTTTCTTCTTTGGCTGTCTGAAAATGAGCTTTGCCGATTTTTTCATACCATTCTTCAATGGAAATGCATAAGCCAACTAAGGCATCATTTTCTTTAAAGAACTTGCGTGTTGAATCAATTCTGGCTTTTTCAGACAAAATCTCGCCTTCAAATATGCCAGAGCAAAGCGCTTCAATTATTCTATTATTTAGAAAACCCTCAGGTGTTTTAAGGAATTTTTTGAAGCTGAGCCGAAAATCATTGGACATTTCGCCAACAACTACTTTACCTTGTTTGCCTTTTACTGTCTGTCTGGCCAAATAAAGACGGAAAGTTGTTTGGCCTGAGTCAGAATGATCACGAGTGAATATGGGCAAGGATTTGCCCTGATATTCATCTGCCAAAATTATTTTTTCTTCTGTTTTGCCTTCAGCAGAAATAATCTTGGCCATGATTTTGGTTCCCAATTTTTTCATGGCTTCAGAATATTTTTCCTTAACACTATCATGTAAGGAAGCAAGGGATAATTTGGAAGTGGTGCGGTCTTCCGTAAAGCGCATTAGTTTAATCTGGGTGCGCCAGGGAATGCCGCCTTTTGATTTCCCGAATTCGTCAAAGTGGATAAGGGGCATTTCTTCATATGGTATGCCCTGAATGGTTTTCTGTTGCCTGATGTTTTCTGTTTCAAACCTCCACTTCAGGTAGGTATTGTTGTTTTCTTTGGGAGTGGAAGTATAAGTGAAATATTCACATTTACCCAAGGGCGCGATTAAGCCCATGCCCCAACGCCCTAGTTTGGTCTCGTCTTTCATGGTTTCACAAATGGATCGCAATGCCCTATCAAATTTGCTTTTGGAAGCGCCATCTCCATTGTCTTCAATCCTGAGTTTGCGTTTTTGGTGGTCAATCATAACCCAGATAATTGTAGCATGGGCATCAAGCGCATTTTGGATTGCCTCAAGCACAACATCGATCAAATATGGATAATGTTCAGCAATTCTTAGCAAGGTCAGGCCCTGATGAAAGGCAAAGGGGCTCAGACCTTCTGAATTTTCTTTTCTGGCAGGTTCACTCATTATTCCTTTACCTCCTTATTTTGATTCCGAGCGTTTTTCGCCTCATTTTCTCTGGCTTTTTCACTGCACATGGAATTAAGCTGGAAATTGAGGTGATAAAATTCATTGGACAAATCAAAGACACGCTCCCGACCAGCTCTCTGGCGGAAATTGTGTCTGCTTTCTGCTGAAACTTTGTCAGAAAGCAAATGATCTAATCTGGGTTTCAGTAAGGCAGTGACATTTTTC
Source organism: Candidatus Parcubacteria bacterium (assembly GCA_026395675.1). GTDB lineage: Bacteria > Patescibacteriota > Patescibacteriia > CAIXNZ01 > CAIXNZ01 > JAPLYF01. Next base: position 7,190 of record JAPLYF010000078.1, on the reverse strand, counting down.
AAAATGCCAAGCAAAGAAATTGTTTCTTCTTCCAGATTAGGCACTATTTGTAATTGGGGACTCTCTGCCGCTGGTGCTGCCTTGACGACTAGCGGCTCTGCTTTTGGACTTGGTAAAGAAATCTTGCTCGGTTCCTTAGAGCCCTTAGCAAAATTTTGCAAGAGCTGATTGATCCGATCAAGTTTATCTTGGGAGGTCTTTTTTTTGCCATGCAATATTTCTAACAAAGATCTGTCACGATAACCTAATTCTTGGCTAACCTGGGACAAATCAAGTTTCCCAAAAGCAATGAGTTTGCCCAGTTCATAAATTTTCCTGTCCAGCTTTTCCAATTCCAAAAGTTTATAGTCCAGGTTTTCCAAAAAATAGCGCACCTTGACCATTCTGAGACCGATTGGCTTATATTCGCCTGTGAGCCAGGAGCGCAGAGATCTTGGGTCATCAAGACCCACAAATTTCATAATGGGCTCTCTGTCTTTAGCGCAACCTTTGGCGCCCGAATTTAATTTGGCCAAATAACGCCTGAGACAATCTACTGTTTTCTGAGCTTGTTCCATTTTTTCTCCTTCCTCAAGTTTTTTGTTTTAAAAGAGCATTAAAGGTTTTAGATTTCTACCCCGCACCAGACCCGCGGTGCGGGTCGGTGCGGGGTTACGCCAGCATCTTATCAAGGTAGGCCACCGACTCTTGTCGGTCAAGCTTCACCTTTTAATTAATGATATTAGCAAAAAAGTAATATAAAGTCAAGAGCAAGAGGTAATGTGTATAGACATTTTGCACTTTTGCTAAGATTAAGGGCATATGAAAATTATGCCCAAAACAACACAAGAAGAGAAATTTAGATGGATAAAACCGATCCTTGATGGCGAAATTTCTATTAAGAATATGGCCAAAATATGCCCCTTTTGTGAAAGGTTTTTAAAATACTGGCTAAATGCTTACAAAGAAAAAGGCAGGATAGGGTTGGAGAACAAATCCAGGCGGCCTAAGAGCACTTTTTCAAGGAATTTGGAGAGGGATCCGAGGACAGCGGAGGAATCAAGGGCAGCAAACTCGTCGAGTTGAACATCATCACTTTTTCCACGATGAGGAAGAAGAAGAAAACGACGACGAGGAACAGTAATTTGCTCATTAAAGTAACTTTTTATAAGAGGCAGCTTTGCCTCTTTTTTCTTTTATAAGAAAAGTGTCTCGCATTGCTGGGCGTGTGCGTTTAGAGCGAAGCTCTTGAATTGCCGACTGATAATACAGGGTAAACATACGGTCAGGTAAGGAAGTAAAATGTGGGGATTGATAAGTAAAGAGCGATTAAAATTGATCAGGCTAAATAATAAGTTTTGTGCAAAATGTTTGGTACTTTTTGACAACAAAAAGTACCACAAAAATTGCTGGTGGCCTCAATGCGCTAGTGCTAATGGTTAGTTTATGGCATTGATAACGGCGCTTAGTTCGGCCCCCAGACCCCATGGTGCAAATAATACGCACAAAGCGATAAAATTAAACCAAAACGGGTATCGGGCGTAGCCCGCAAGATAAATATTGCCGGCTTTTTGCCTGCGTTAGATCTTTTGCCAATTAAAATTTTTTATGTTAAAATTGGCGTATAGCGCAAGGCAAAAACACATTGCCTATCGTTTTAATTCCATTATGATTTAAAAATGAAAAACAATAAAAATTTTTTTAAGGATAAAAATGGCAAAAAACAATTCTTGTCAAAAAGGACTGAAATTCATCCTGATACCAGAAGATGGATTTTTATTATTTTTTTGTTTGCTTTGGCTGGCATAAGTTTGCTGGGCTTATTTAATTTGGCGGGCAAGGCCGGCTTAGCCATTGATTCTGTATTGACTTTATTTCTGGGCTGGGCAAAAATTATTTTTCCGATTGTCTTAGTCATCTGGGGTTATGCCCTGCTTGATAAAAGATATAAAATTAAAACCATAAGTTACCTTGGCTTGTTTTTGTTTATTTTAAGTTTTACTGCCCTGCTCCATTTATTTATTCCAGTTGATGAAGCTATTTTAGCAGTTGATCAGGGACGCGGCGGCGGTTATATCGGCCTTTTTTTAAGTTATAGTTTTTTAAATATCATGGGCTTGTATGCCAGCTTCATTGCTATCTTGGCAATATTTATAATTTCAATTTTATTGATTTTAAACACCTCAGTTGAAGATCTGAAAGAATCACGCACTATTTTGGGTCGCATAATTTTGAGATTGCAAATCTGGTATTATCATCTCAAGCTTAAATTTGCCAAAAACGAGCAGGAAGAAGCAGAGGCTATTGAAACAGAGCAAGCGGTGCCAGGAGGAGAAGAAGGGTCTTCTCTGGCTGAAACTGGTGAGGTTGAAGATAAAGATATTGCTTTTGCCAGCAAGAAATTAAATTTGAAAGAAGCAGAAGCCGAAGAAATACAATTAGAAAAGCCAAAGATAAAAAGAATTTTTAAAAAAGTTGATCTGCCCCTGGATTTGCTTGATGACAAGGTTGGCAAGCCAACAGCCGGCAATATTGCCCAAAACAAATTAATTATCCAAAAGACCCTGGAAAGTTTTGGCATACCCGTGGAAATGGGAGAAGTGGCAGTTGGACCGACAGTAACTCAATATACTTTAAAGCCAGCAGAGGGAATTAAACTTTCGCGTCTCACTGCTTTAAATGATGATCTGGCTCTAGCGCTGGCTGCTCATCCTTTGCGCATTGAGGCGCCAATTCCAGGACGCTCGTTGGTAGGCATTGAAGTGCCTAATCAATCAGTGGCTATAGTGCGTTTGCGCGAACTTTTGGCCAGTCCGGAATTTAAACAGCGCAAATCTTCCTTGACCATCCCGATTGGTCGGGATGTAACTGGCAAAACCTGGGTAGCTGATCTGGGCAAGATGCCTCATCTTTTAGTGGCTGGCCAAACTGGTTCTGGCAAATCAGTGGCTTTGCATTCGGTCATTGTCAGTTTGCTCTATCAAAATGGGCCAGAAACTCTGAAATTAATAATGGTTGATCCTAAACGGGTGGAAATGCCGGCTTACAATAATATTCCTCACTTATTAACTCCGGTTATTACTGATGTGAAAAAAACCGTTAATGCTTTAAAATGGACAATTGCGGAAATGGATCGCCGCTATGTCTTTTTGGAAAAATTTAGTAAAAGAAATATTGATGATTATAACAAAGTGGTTGAGGAAAAAATGCCTTTTATTATTTTTATTGTTGATGAAATGGCAGATTTAATGTCTAACATGGGCCATGAAGTTGAAGGTTTAATTATCCGCTTGGCTCAAATGTCCCGCGCCGTAGGCATTCATTTAATTTTGGCAACGCAAAGGCCGTCTGTTGAAGTTATTACTGGTTTAATCAAAGCGAATGTGCCGGCGCGCATTGCTTTTGCCGTGGCTTCAATCACTGATTCACGCACAATTTTGGATTACTCTGGCGCAGAAAAATTAATTGGCCGAGGAGATATGCTTTATACTTGCGCTGAACTTTCTAAGCCTAAACGCTTACAAGGCGCTCTTGTTTCAGAGGCCGAAGTTAATCGGGTAGTTAATTATTTAAAACAAAGCGGAGAAAAACCAGAATACGAGCAGGCAGTTGTAGAAAAACAAACCAAAATAAATGGCGAGGGCGAAATTGATTTTAGTGATCCTGATCAGGGCGATGAGCTTTTTGATGAAGCCAGGGAAATTATTTTGCAGGCTGGCAAGGCCTCAACTTCATATATTCAGAGAAGATTGAAAGTCGGCTATTCCCGAGCAGCCCGCTTAATGGATTTATTGGAAGAGGCTGGCATTATTGGTCCGGGTGATGGCGCCAAACCGCGGGAAATTTTAGTCACGGAAAAAGAGGTAGCGTCAGAACCTGATTATGAAGGACCAGAGATGACAGAAATCAATGAGGAAGATGACGTTGAAGCAGAAGAATCCTCCTACGCTGAAGCTTCGGAGGATGATGCAGAGGAGCAGGCAGAAGAAATTGAAAAGAATAATGAATAATTTTTAGATCTAAGATCTAAGATTTAAGATATCCGCCAGAGGCTTGCCTCGGCAAAGCGGGCGGATCAGCCTTCGGCTGATAAGATTTAAGTTATGAAAGAGGAGACCTTGGGGCAAGTTTTTAAAAGATATCGGGAAGCAGAAAGAATTAAAGTGGAACAAATTGAAAAAGATACAAAAATAAGCAAGCGCATGATTTTGGCAATTGAAAATGATGATTATAACCAGCTGCCAGATGATTTATATACCACTAATTTAATCAGAACTTACGCCAAATATTTATCGCTTGATTATAATAAACTGCTTAATTTATATAAAAGAGCCAAAGAAAAATCCGCCAGCGATAAAAACTTGGCAGCAAAAAAGGTTAAAATTTATATAACGCCGCAAAGAGCCAGAAATATGATTATTTTATTGATCGTTCTGATTTTATTTGTTTATCTGGGCTTGCAAATCAATAAAATTTTTCAAGCGCCGCAATTAGATATTCTGCAGCCAGTTAAGGATTTGATCACAGCGCAAAATTACATTGAAATCAAAGGCCGGACTGAAAAAGAGGCCAGGGTTTTTATCAATGAAAAAGAGGTCTTTTTAGACCCGCAAGGTAATTTCAGCGCTACATTGGATTTGCAAAAAGGCCTGAATATTATTAAAATATCTGCAGCTAAGAAATACAGCAAGGAAAATGTTTTGTATAGGCAGATACTTGTACAATAATCCTACGAACATACAAAAATTTTATCCCGAAGGGATCCCTTCGGGACAAATGCTACAAAAATAAATTAGGAGTTGATTTGAGAGGCGAAATAAAGTTAATTGTTTAAAAATTGATTGTAAGTTAACTCTCAAATCGGACAAGGGATTTTGTATGTTTTGTAGAAAGATTTGTAGTTATGTAGAGTATTTAACAATGAAATATAATTAACCTAAGATATAAAACAATATTATGATCAAAAAAACCGATGAGGGGGAAAGTCAAGAAAAGCAAAAAGCAGCAGAAATTGCTATCGCGCAGATAAAGGAGAGATTTGGCGAGGGTGCGATCATGAAGTTTGGCGAGGCCAAGACAATGCAGGTAGAGGCCATAACAACCGGGTGCTTATCTCTAGATATCGCTTTGGGAGTAGGCGGAGTGCCTAGAGGCAGGATATTGGAAATTTTCGGGCCAGAAGCGTCTGGCAAAACAACATTAGCGCAACACATTGTTGCAGAAGTACAAAAAGCCGGGGGAATCGCAGCTTTTGTTGATGCTGAACATGCTTTAGATCCTGATTATGCCAGAAAAATTGGGGTTAATGTTGATAGTCTTTTAATTTCCCAGCCAGATAATGGCGAACAGGCCTTGGAAATTGTGGAAACTTTAGTGCGTTCCAATGCCGTTGATGTGATCGTGGTTGATTCAGTCGCGGCTTTAACGCCTAAAGCGGAAATTGAAGGTGAAATGGGAGATCATCACATGGCCTTGCAGGCGCGCTTGATGAGCCAGGCCTTAAGAAAATTAGCCGGGATTATCAGTAAATCAAGAACAATATTAATTTTTATAAACCAAACCAGGCAGAGAATTGGCGTCTTTTTTGGCAACCCGGAGACAACAACAGGGGGCATGGCCTTGAAATTTTACGCTTCTATCAGAATTGAAGTGCGCCGCGCTGCCCAGATTAAGCAAGGCGATAAGTTTATTGGCAATCGCGTTAAAGCCAAAATCGTAAAAAATAAAGTGGCGGCCCCTTTCCGTTCCTGCGAATTTGATATTATGTATAATGAAGGCATTTCTGTAAGTGGTGATACTTTAGACATTGGCGTGGAAAAAGGAGTGATAAAAAAATCAGGCAATTCTTATGTTTATGATGACAAGAAAGAAGGCGAAATTAAATTAGGCGTGGGTCGGGAAAATGCCAAGGAATTTTTAAGGTCCAATCCTAAGATTATAAAAGTGATTAAAAAAGAAGTTTGGGATAAGGTGGAAGAGGGTGAAGCATTGGAAGAATAATGGAATAAATTGCTAAATTGATAAAATGTTAAATTGTTAATTGTTAAATAAAAAGTCCTCGTAAAAACGGGGGCTTTTTTGTGCGCGCAATAAAAAAAACACCGGTTAATCATCTTCTTTTTTCCGGTGTTTTTGTTTGCGGTTAAATTTCACTCCCTTGCCCTTTTTGGGCTGTTCAACTTTGTGGCCAAGGTGGCCAAAAAGTTCCCGAGAGGCGCGGCGCGCTTCTTTGGCCTTGTCGATTTTTACTTTCATTAATCTCCTCCCTTTGTCCTCCGAAGTTTTACCCGTCCTCCGCAGTAGCAGGCTACTGCTACGGAGGATGGAACGAAGGCGGATTTTTTGAAATTTATAAGGTATTATAGCAAAAATTTTGGAGATTGTCAATTGTTAAGTAATTATGAAATAAAAAACAAGCAGGTACAGGAGTTAAGGATTTATCCTTTTAGCTAAAACCCTAAAGGGTGAACTCCTTTTTTCTGCTTGTTTTTTTACGCTCGGCCCGTGTATTCCTCGGTATCAGTATTGACCATAATCATTTCCCCTTCTTTAACAAATAGCGGAGCATTAATAACCGCGCCGGTTTCCAGAGTGATTTGCTTGGTGACATTGCTTGAACTATCACCTTTAACGCCTGGCGGTGAAGAAGTAACTTTTAAAGTCATTTTAATAGGCACCTCAACATTAATTGGTTTAGAGTCAAAATATAAAACTTCGCAATCAGTGCCGTCTTTTAAAAATTTAATCTTATTGCCGATTTGTTCCAGAGGAATAGAAAACTGTTCAAAAGATTTATTATCCATAAAATAAGCAGCTGATTCATCTTTATAAAGATAATTTGCCTTGCCCCGTTCCATGTCAGCTTCTTCAACGCGTTCGCCGGGTTTAAAAGAGTATTCTAAAATTTTGCCAGTGATTAAATTTTTCAGCTTGGTCTGCATGACTGGCTTTCTTTGCTGCATGCGCACAAATTTTGCCTCCATAACAATATAGGGTTCATTGTTATAATTGATACTTAGGCCTTTTTTGATGTCATTTAGGATTGATAAAGTTGACATGTTTTTGGAAATTAAAAAGTTAACGCGGCAGATAAGGCAAAAGAGCCATGAAGCGGGCGCGTTTAATGGCTTGAGCCAATTTCCTTTGGTGTTTAGTGCAAACACCGCTTCTGCGTCGTGGCACAATTTTACTATAAGAAGATGTCCAGCGTC
>JAPLYF010000053.1 GCA_026395675.1 Candidatus Parcubacteria bacterium | reverse complement strand
GAATTAAGGGATGAGGGATTATAAAAATTCCAGCAAAAAATAGGGAGAATCATATTATTGAAGGAGCGATTGGCCAATCGCTCCTTCGTTGCGGTAGGAGCGGCATTTTTTGCCTTAATTTTTGTTTGACAAGGGATTATTTCGAGGCTAAGCCTTGAAATCAGCCGAGAAAGAAGCAAAAGGCGAGAGTATATTAAAGGATTAGCCTCACAGAGAATTTTGTTTGACAGGGGATTTTGTGGTATAATAAAAGCAAGAAAATTAAATATCCACAGCATGGATTTTTTAACCAATATTAATTGGTCACAGCCCAATTGGGATTTATTTATAATCTTGTTTTTTGTGGTGGCTGCCTTTTTATACGGCCTGTCCTTGGGCCGCGACCGCGTCATTGTTATTTTGGTCAGCATTTATATGGGTCTGGCCATTGTCAATACTGCGCCTTATTTAAATGATTTTAGCGCTGAAGTCAGTTTTAACAATGCCTCAATTTTTAAAGTGACTGTCTTTTTGGGCTTGTTTATTATCCTATTCTTTTTGCTGTCGCGCAGCGCTTTGCTCAAAACCATTGCCAGTTCAGACAGCCCTGGCCGCTGGTGGCAGTCAATTTTATTTTCATTTTTCCACGTTGGCTTGATGTTTAGCATTATCATGTCCTATTTGCCCAAAGATGTTGTTAATAATGTTTCTGCAGGCATGCGCAATTTGTTTATTTCTGACCCGGCCAAATTTTTCTGGCTGGTCGCGCCCATTATTGTTATGGTTTTGATTAGAAAACCAAAAAAAAGCGATATACAATAAATTCTGAGATCTGAGATCTGAGATATGAGATTAAATAGGGTTACAATTACTTGTCTGGTGATAGCTGGTTTACTGACTGGCGGTGTTTTGATTGCTCAGGCCTATGGTTTCGTCAGTTATGAGGTTGATCCGACTGATCCAACTAAAACTAAAATGATCCTTTGGGATAATGCCAGGATAGCGGGCCATGATTTAAATTTTCCACCAGCCACAAGCACAACCAGCGGCAGCATTAATATAGGGGTAGGGGAACGCAAAGATTTATACATCAGAAAATTTATAGGCTTTGGCTGTCCGGATAATTATCCCAGCAATCCAAATTGCATTGTCCAATTTGGCGATACGAGCGGCAATATTTTTATGAAGATTAATCAGATAAATAATATAAAAGACTTGCATTTAATATCTGAAAGGAGCGGTCTTGTTTTGCTGGGCGATCCCATTAATCTGGGCGATCAAGCCAGCAATAAATATCAGAGAGTAATTATATCAGATGGAAAAAATCTGATTGCCACTGACATTGCCGCTGCCAATTTGCCTAGTACTGGCAATAGCGTTTATGCTGATAATTTGCGGGTCAATGAATTTGACCAACTTCCCCCTCCTCTCCCTCCCTTAGCTGATCCTGGCTTAACCATAAATAATTTAAAAATGTCTCCATCTGGTTATTTTATTACTGAAAGGATTATTACTTATACGCCGCCGACAGTTTCAGAATAAATCATAAATAAAGATCATGGCAAAAATTTATAAAATCTCAATTTTCATTTCTCTCTTGGCAGTAATTTTTGTGCTGGCTAGTTATGTCAGGGCTCAAGGCAAAGGATATTTTTACGAGCAGGGCAATAATTTTTTTATCCTGGATAATCTGCACATTAATGGTTATCTGGCCGTGGAAAACAAGCTTACCAATAAAGAAGGTACGCTTGGCGATGTGCTGGTTGAAAATAATTTGATTTTGGATAAAGAATCAGTTGTCAATTTTTGTCAAGATTTGCCAGCCAATACCAACTGCGCTGCCAAATCCATTGTTTGGCAATCAGAGAACCTTGATATTCAGGATAACAAACTTAATGAGATTCAAACTAATCAAATTTTGGCAGTAAATAAGGATATTTATTTGGAACCGGCTGGATCAGTCATTGCCACTGGCTTGGTTAATTTGCAGGGCTGTTTTTCCAATGATGGCAGCGGCACTTGTATAAAGCCCAAAACCTGCGTGGGCGGAGGAAATAATACCGCATCCTGCGTTAAAAATGAAGATTGTCCGAATGGCAGTTGCAGATCAGGTGGTGAATTAAGAACAGCGAATTTTTATACTGATAATTTATCCAGCTTATCGCTTAGAACACCCGGACCCCCATCCAAAAATAGTCCCGAGATAAAATTTACTGCCAATAAAATAGTATTTAATACCTTAGATTTAGGCGCTGTTGATCATAGTAATGTTTGTTGGACAATGAGCGATCTTACTCAACCATGTTCCCAGCCAGGTTCCCCTCCTGCTAATTTAGGCAGTAATTATACTTTTACAATAAGTTTAAATGATGGTACGTATGATGCTACACATTATCCGCCTTCAACATATCGTTTTGTCGTATCAACAGATAGTAGAGGGAAATGGAATTTTGTGCATCCGACTCTTGGTACTTATCCAGCTTTTATTGCCAAGGACACAACAAATCCGCCAACTAAAAAACTATGTTGTTATTTGGATGTTTCATTGTAAATATGACAACAAATGGTACTCCCTGCCTTTAAAAAATATTCTTTATTAAGATGAATAAAATTTATAAAATTTTTTTAAGTTTGGCACTCTTTTTAGCCCTAACAGGCATTGCCTGGGCTGGTTTTAATTATGAGTCAGACAAGAATTATTTTTTAATTGACTCTTTTTTAAATGCCAGCGGCAATTATATTCTGGTGGGCAATGCTTTAAATGCTTTGCCTGCTGATGTGAATGCCTTGGCTGTTTCCAATAATTTGATCTTTTTAAAAGACAGCAGCCAGTTTACTGATTATTATGCCAGAAAAATAGCTAAAAATGCTCAGGGTTATTATTTTTCCACGCCAAACATAACTATACATTCTGATAGTGATTTTAGAATTGCAGCGCCTGGCCG